>CAZNFM010000001.1:0-303982 GCA_964572385.1 uncultured Planctomycetaceae bacterium
GACCGGCCGCGTAAATCCTGTACCCTTGTTGCAAGATCGCGCACGGTTATTTAGTCATTTGTTGATTCGTATAGCGCTGAGTCAGTGTCGCCCACACGCGCTCGCTCTGATACACACAATCCGCTGCAAGTAAAGCATTAGTGGGCAACAGCGCTGGCCAGTTTGCTTTGCTTAGTATTGTATACACACCACCGGAAAGGAGTGTTAGTACGGAGCACCGCACAAGGATACGACGCACTTGCGAACGCCGACGCCGACCTCTCGGCACGTACGCCAGGTCTTCGGCCTTGACGCTTGTGCCGCATTCAGGACACACACCTGGGCCACCTGGATAGTCACAGCGCGGGCACATCCCCGCAGGCTGTTGTAATGTAGGTTTCGCCATGTCTTCGTGTCCCTTGTTCAGCACCCACGCGCCGGTTCGGTCCGCCAGCGCCTAAGGTCTGCCGGCAGCCGAGTCGCACTGCTGACGGCAGATCAGCGTTCCAAACGCGCCCGTATAGCCGCCAATGACGAAACCAGACCAATCGGAATCTGGCGGAGGCGTGGGGCTCATACTCGGTGGAAAAGTGAGATACCGCGTGCCATTAGTAAACCCGGATGTTTCCGTCTTGAAGTAATCTCGCCATTCCCCAACTAAGATGGCCATATATCTGTACCTGCAATCCTGGTATGGGCCGAAGGCTTGCGTGACGGAGTGAGATTCCCCGGTGCTCGAGGAGCGACTATAGGAACCCTGGCCGCTCAGCCTCCAGAGCTTGATGCCGGCGCCGATGCCCCAGCCGTCGTTCGTAGACTCGGTGAGCGTCACACTGAAGGAGCCAGCCAGCTTCTGGCCACACCCTCCAACGACCTTAAGGCCAACATCTCTCCAATACGTGCTTGTTCTTGTCCACCTTGCCCACCAAGTACCATCGTTGGAGGAGACGCGATCTATCAACCAAGCCGTTCCGCTCTTCTGATCAGCTACGCCATGTCCTTCAAATGGTTCCCAGCCGTCGTCGCACAGCGATCTGTGGGGCGGACCTGTTGGTCTAAGCTGCGGCGGCTGATTCTCGGTTTCACACTCTTCCTCTCCAGGCCAAGGCCAAGGACATAACCCAAGCGGATCAACGCGACTAACTGGCGCATTGTTCGTCACTTGGTACAAATGTGCGTTGCCCGCTTCCCCAATCGGATCCCGATTCAGCCACCGACCCAGCCGCGGGAGCAGGTAGCGTTCGCCGTAGTAGTACAGCCCGGTCTCGCTGTCGCGGTACTTGGTGCTGAACTGGAACGGGTTCTTCTGCCCGGACGAGCCGTTGATGATCGCGAACGTCAGGACCCCGCCGAAGGGGTAGTACTCGTACCGCGCCACCGCCTGGCCGTAGAAGGCGGAACCCGCCCGGACGTTGATGACCTGCCCGACGTTCCCGTTGGCGTCGTGGAAATAGATGTGCTGTACGTCGTCCCAGGACTCCTGGTTGTTCTTGGTGTCCAGCATGGCCAACAGCCCGCCGATCCCGCCGGCCACGTGCAGCCCCGCTGGACTCTCGCTGACCCCGCCTTGCCACGGCGGGGCGTTGCCGTTCTGCCCGGAGAGGTCGAGGCTCCACGTGAACTGGGTCAGCGGGCACAGCGGGTGCCTTGCCGGGCTGGCAGGGTTTGTGGGCATTACGTCATTGTACCGCCGACCCGTGCGGGAAAGGAATCCCGCAATCCTGCGTGCGAGATGGGAATCTCGCACGAGCCGGAGTCCCGCGATCTTGCGTGCGAGATGGGAATCTCGCACGAGCCGGGTGCGGGAAAGGAATCCCGCAATCCTGCGTGCGAGATCGGAATCTCGCACGAGCCGGGATCGTGCGTGCGAGATGGGAATCTCGCACGAGCCGGCCGCAGGACCTCATCCGCGGCTCATGCTGCGGGAAAGGAATCCCGCGATCGTGCGTGCGAGATGGGAATCTCGCACGAGCCGGGTGCGGGAAAGGAATCCCGCAATCCTGCGTGCGAGATCGGAATCTCGCACGAGCCGGGATCGTGCGTGCGAGATGGGAATCTCGCACGAGCCGGCCGCAGGACCTCATCCGCGGCTCATGCTGCGGGAAAGGAATCCCGCGATCGTGCGTGCGAGATGGGAATCTCGCACGAGCCGGGATCGTGCGTGCGAGATAGGAATCTCGCACGAGCCAGCACGGCAATCGGCTCTTGTGCTTTCGACACTCTGAACGGGGGTGGCGGCTTGAATTGGTGGCGGGGCCGCGGCGCTACCACGGGTTGCGGACGTGGCAGGCGCGGCCGGTCTTCGCGATGTAGTCCTGGTGGTAGTCTTCCGCCGGCCAGAACGTCCTGGCCGGCTCGACCTGCGTGACAATCTTGCCGCGGAAGCGTCGGGCGGCCTCCAGTTCCTTGATGAACGCCTCGGCCGCCCGCTGCTGCGCATCGTTGACCGTGAAGATGCCGGAGCGGTACTGCGTGCCCACGTCCGGTCCCTGGCGGTTCAGTTGCGTCGGGTCGTGCATGACGAAGAAGGCCTCGAGCAGCCGGCGATAGGTGATCCGCCTGGGGTCGTAGACGACGCGGACCGTTTCGGCGTGGCCGGTGGTGCCTTCGCAGACCTGCCGGTAGGTGGGCTTCTCCGTGCGGCCCTGCATGTAGCCGCTCACGGCGTCGAGGACGCCCGGCCCTTGCTGAAAGTAGTGCTCGATCCCCCAGAAGCAGCCGCCGGCGAAGTAGGCGATCTCCACGCCGGCGGGCCGGCTTTCCGGGGGCAGTTCGCGGCCGCGTTCATGGAAGACCAGGGCGGCGGAGTTGAGGCAGTGGCGTTCGCCGGTGGGTTTCGGGCCGTCGTCGAAGACGTGCCCGAGGTGGGCGCCGCAGCGGGCGCAGTTGATCTCCGTGCGGATCATGCCGTGGCTGCGGTCGGCGCGGCGGGCGACATGCTGGGGGTCGAACTCGCGGAAGAAGCTGGGCCAGCCGGTGCCGGAGTTGAACTTGTGGGCGCTGGAGAAGAGCGGCAGCCCGCACACGACGCAGCAGTAGAGGCCGTCCTGCTTATGGTCGAGGAGATTGCCGCAGAAAGCGGGTTCGGTGCCGGCCTTCTGGGTGATTTGGTAGGCCTCTGGGGACAGCCTGGCGGCCAGTTCGGCGACGCGTTCGCGGGTCAAGGGGGTGATGTCGTAGCCGGTGTCGGAGTATCGCGGGGGCATGGGGTTGATCTCTCTCGGCTGCTTCGGCGTGGTGGGGGATCGTGAATCGCGTGAGGTCGGCGACCGGCCGGGCGATCCGAGCGATTCTTCCGTGCGGCAGCCGGGCAGGGCCGCGACGGCCAGCAGCAGGGCGGCGGTCAACCGGGTGTGGAGGGGTCTCATACAGCTTATAACCGACGGGCGGCGGCGGATGTTCCCGTAGGAGAACAGAGGGGGTGCGGACGGTGTCTGGCAGCGGAGGGAGGGGCATCCTGTTATCGGAACACGACTGACTGGGCAGCGGCTGGGATGCGGCGGGCGAAAGGGAGTCTGACAGGGTATGACGCCGGCGGAAAGTGCTTATCCGGGCGTGCCGGTGGTCCGATGATGTCGTCGGCGGGAGGGGGAAGCGTAAGCGGCGGGTTGCCGTGGCGGGTGGTTGCGGCGGGCCGCCGATAAGACGAGGAACCAGCGAGAGCGGCAGATGACGCAGACGGCATCGGACGAGTACCTTCGAAACCGAGTCCTCACCGCCACGCCGGAGCAGCTTCAGATGATGCTGTACGACGGGGCGATACGCTTTGCGCGGCAGGGCCGCGAGGCGCTGGCGGCGGGAGATCTGGAGACGAGCTGCGAGAAGTTGCTGCGCGCCCAGCGGATCGTGCTGGAGCTCCAGAACGGGCTGCGGCCGGAGGTGAATCGGGCGCTGTGCGAGCAGATGAGCCGGCTGTACACGTTTGCTTACAATCGGCTGGTGGAGGCCAATCTGAAGCGGGAAACCAAGCGGATCGACGAAGCGTTGCAGGTTCTGGAGCACCTTCGCGAGACATGGGGCATGCTGCTGGAGAAGCTTCGGCAGGAGCGATCCACGATCGTGGCGGCGGCCAAGGCGCCGGTGTCGCCGGCGGTCCCGCCGCAGGATTCGCCGGTGGGCGTCTCGCTCAGCGTGGAAGGTTGAGCGGCCGATTCCGCCGGCGGCCGCGACGGCGCCGATAATCGAGTAATATGCGAGCGTGTGGGGGTGGGCCGCCTGGCCAGGCGGTGCCGGTGCGCGGTGGCGGGCCGGCTTGGACCGGCTGCGGAGGATCGTGCGATGAGGACAGACGACGGGTATCGACGGGGACCGTGGCAGCAGACGGTCGTGATCGCCGCGATCCTGGCGGGATCCTGGGTCGGCGTGCAGCCGTCGGCGGCCCAGACGCGCGATGATTCCCCGGCGGGCATGGTCTCGCCGGAGCAACTGATCGAGGAGGCGCTCAAGAAGATCGATGTGGGCGATGACCCGTCGCTCCAGGAAGCGGGACTGCTGATCCGCAAGGCGCGAATCCTGAAGCCGACTTTGGACAAGATCAAGCTGGCGGAGGGGCTGCTGGCCATCGGGGCCAAGCGGCAGGTGGAAGCCATCGCCCGGCTGGAGGAATACAACAAGAGCGAGGAGGGGCGGAACGACTACCGCGGC
The DNA here is from genome assembly GCA_964572385.1 of uncultured Planctomycetaceae bacterium. Classification (GTDB taxonomy): domain Bacteria; phylum Planctomycetota; class Phycisphaerae; order UBA1845; family UTPLA1; genus CAZNFM01. The sequence goes on from CAZNFM010000001.1 coordinate 4,624, forward strand.
TTTCACGCGGTGGGGAACGTCTACAAGAATTCGCTGATGTATCGTCAGGCGGCGCCTGCCTTGGAGAAGGCCAAGGCCCTTGCTCCGGTGGAGGTGGACGGCAAGCAGCTACGGGCCGACATCGCGATCGATCTATCCTTCGTGTATTTCCAACTGAAACGGAAGGAGGAGTCGCTGCGGGCGGCGCAGGAGGCAGAGCAACTGGCTCCGAAGGATCCGAAGATCCAACTTCGTCTGGGTCAGGTCGCCGTGAATACGGAGGAGCAGGAGCTGGCGGCGCGGAGCGCGGCCAAGGCGGTGGAACTGCTGCGGGCGGCGATTCAAGCGGACCCGCTGAAGCGGGAGAACTACGGCCTTTTGCAGAATGCCTATCAATTGCAGGGAGCGTTGCAGCAGCGGCAACTGGTTCCACAGCCGAAGGACGGGGGACCGTATTTCCAACTTGCCCTGATCATGCGGGCCATGGCGGACAACGGGCGGCGGATGCAACTGCTGGACGCTCGCGACACGCTGTTGCAGGCCCTGACCCGCGAGCCGACCAACGCGGAGTATCTGCTGTTGGCGGCGGGGCTGGAGATCGAGCTGGGCGCGGTAGACGAGGCCCGGGAGCGGCTGGAGCAGTTGTTGCAGGAATCGCCGGACCACGAGGAGGCGAAGAAGCTGCTGGAGACGTTGCGGGCGTCGCCGCGCGGGGACGGCGCCAGCGGCTCGTGAGTTCGGGGGGCCGCGACTGTAAAGATACAGCGACTTAATATATCTTTATCGGCGGATTCTGCCGTTTGGAGACGCAATTCCTGCGTTTCGTAACATTTTAATTCATGGCATGTTGCAGGCTTGTCGAGCGCGGCCTTCCTTTCAAGTCGCCGACCACTTCGAGACGATAGAAGCTCATAGCTTATCGGACAGTCGCGGATTTTCGGCGGCATCCTGAAGCTGATTCCTCGGTCCATTGCAGCCGATAAGCGTTCGGACCCGGGCGGCGTGAGCCGGGCGCCCTGAGGCGGTCATTCCGCGGAGGGGACGTGCAGTGTGACCGGAGTATCGAGCACATGACGAGCGGACGCTGGGCATCCTGGGGCGTGTGGAGCGGGATCGCGGCCTTGGCCGCGGCCGGCTGCGGCGGCGGAGTCCGGACGTCGGATTCAGCGCTGACCGCGGAGGCGGACCCTCCGTCGGCGGCTTCCTCAGATGTGGGGATTTCCCTTTTTGGGATGGGCGATCCCGCGACCGACGTGGCCTTCGAGGGTCGGGCGGTGGTGGACGTGCGGCAGCATACGCCGGCGGCCGAGGGCACGGACTTCGACCCCGACGTCGATCCGTCCGGCCAGCAGTTGGTCTTCGCCTCGACACGGCATTCGCGGCATAGCCGCCTTTATCTCAAGCCGATCGACGGGGTGGTGCTGACGCAGCTCACCGCCGAGCGGGCCGACGACATCCAGCCCGCCTTCGCTCCGTGCGGGAAACGAATCGCTTTCGCCAGCAATCGGGCGGGGCAGTGGGACATCTGGATCATCGACACCAATGGACGGAACCCGCTCCAGGTCACGAATACGCCGGAGACGGAACTGCACCCGAGCTGGTCGCCCGACGGCAAGCGACTGGTGTACTGTCGGCTGCCGGGCATGGATCAGCCGCCGGAGCTGTGGATCGCCGACCTGGAGAAGCCGGGCACGCGGCGACTGATCGGCGAGGGGTTGTTTCCGGAGTGGTCTCCGCTGGGCGACAAGATCGTGTATCAGCGGGCGCGGGAACGAGGCAGCCGCTGGTTCAGCATCTGGACGCTGGAGATTCAGGACGACGAGGTGCTGTTTCCGACGGAGGTGGCCAGCCGGGAGGATGCCGCCCTGATCGCGCCGACCTGGTCGCCGGACGGGACGCAGATCGCTTTTTGCGCCGTGACCCCGGTGACCCAGGTTCAGGAGTCCGGACGGTCGGGCGGGCGAGCAGGCATCGGGATTGTGGACGTGGATGGTCGCGGTTTTCAGCGATTGACCGGCGTGTACGGGGAAGGGTATTCGCCGTGCTGGTCGGTGGATGGGCGGATCTACTTCACCAGCCGCCAGCGGGATTCCGAGACCATCTGGAGCGTGCGTCCGTACCGGCCGCCGTTGTTCATCGAGCCGCCGGCGGGGCCTCAGGATCGCCGGGCGGCCTCCGTGGATCTGACGGGCGAGGCCGAGAGCAAGGATTGACGCGGATGGCGGGTCGCGGGAGTCAGGTCGTGGAACGTGGCCGACGGGTTGCCGTCGCGGCGGCGGCGTCGCTCGTTTTCTGGGCGAGCTGTGATCGCCGGGACTCCCTGCGGAGCATGATCAACCGCTATCCGGAGTGCTCGACCTACGCGGTCGCGCCGGTGCTGAACTTCAGCGGGCAGTTCGACCTGGACCCGGTTCGGGCGGCGGACCTGCTGGCCTCGGAACTGGGCGAGGTGCAGGGGATCAGCGTGTTGCCGGTGAATCGCGTGGTGGCGTATCTGGCGATGCAGGGCAAGCAGCAGATCGAGTCTCCCGCTCACGCGGTGCAGGTGGCCCGGGCCATCGGCGCGGACGCCCTGCTGGTGGGTGGGATCACGGAGTACGACCCCTACACGCCGATCGTCGGGCTGGCGTTGCAGATCTACACGGTCTCGTCTTCGCCACCGGCGGCTCGGGTGGACGCGGTGGCGGCTTCGCGAGAGGCGCGGTTGGCGGCAGACCCGGCGGCGATGCCGCCGGGGCCTTCGCCGGCCGGGCAGGTGCAGCGGGTCTACAACGCTCGACATGACGAGGTGGTGAAGGCGGTGAAGGCTTACGCGAAGTCGCGGAGCCAGGGGGAGAATCCTTTCGGGTGGCGGGAGTACGTGACGGTACAGACTTCCTTTTTGAGATTCTGTTGGCACGACGCATTGAGCCGGCTGCTGTGGCAGGAGGCCGAGCGGCGGAGTGCCTCGCCGGCAGAACGGGCTGAGGAGGCCCCGTGATGGCAGAGCAAGAGGTCAGACAGTTGTCGCTGGTGAAGGGGGAGCATCGTTACCTGTTCCGCTACCGGCCGGGTTCGGAGGCGGATGTTATCGGCGCGTTCGCGGCCTTGGCCAGTTCGGCGGACACCGATTTCGACTGGTTCGACGCGGCCGTGTTGAGCTATCAAATGGGCCGAAGAATTGAGCTGGAGTTAGATGAACTCACGGCTTGATTAGCCGATATTCGATTAGTCCACGGATGGAGAATCCGTGTCGGCGGGCAGCGCTAGACCACGCTGGGCCGCCGAACCTGGGAGTTGGTGGGTGGGCCGCGGAGTGTGCCTGGCCAGGTTAGGGCGTGTCAACTGGAGAACTGTCGCCGAAAAAGAGTCCCGCGATCATGAGTCAAGAACATCCGCTGATCACCGATTTTCTGAACTACCTCCGTTTTGAGCGGCACTTTTCCCCGCATACGGGCAAGTGCTACGCGGCCGACCTGCACCAGTTCAGCCAGTTCCTGGTGGGCGGGCCGGATGCGGCCGCCAGCGTGTCGCACCCTTCGCGAGCAGGCGGCGGCTATCCGTCGGGCGGCGGGGCGGGGGGAACCGCGACGGCCACCGCGACGGCGACGGCCAACCAGGTCGAGATCATGCGGCAGAAGCTGCTGGCCGCGGATGCCAACCAGATCCGGGCCTTCCTGGCTTTCCTGCATGAGCGGGAATACTCCAAGGCGACGGCCGCCCGCAAGCTGGCCACGCTGCGGAGCTTCTACAAGTTCTGCCTGCGGCGGGGGTACATCACCACCAACCCGGTGGCGACCATCCGCACGCCGAAGCAGGAGAAGCGTCTGCCCAAGTTCCTGGAACTGAGCGAGGTCCAGAAGCTGCTGGCCACGCCGGATGACGGGAGCCTGCTCGGTGCCCGCGACCGGGCCATGCTGGAGACGCTGTATTCGACGGGCGTGCGGGTCAGCGAGCTGGTGGCGCTCAACATCGGCGACGTGGATGCGGCGGCGGGCCAGCTTCGCGTCCGCGGCAAGGGCCGCAAGGAGCGGATCACCCCGATCAGCCAGACGGCGCTGGCCTCCATTCACAAGTACCTCGAGCAGCGGAGCGCGGATCCGCGGAACACGGCGTTCGACCCCGAGCCGCTCTTCGTCAACAAGCACGGCAAGCGGCTCAGCACCCGTAGCGTTCGCCGCAAGCTGGACAAGTACCTGGCCATGTGCGGACTCGACCCCTCGATCAGCCCGCACACCCTGCGGCACACCTTCGCGACGCACATGCTGAACAACGGCGCCGACCTCCGCAGCGTGCAGGAGCTGCTCGGCCACCAGTCGATCAGCACGACGCAGGTGTACACGCATGTGACGACGGCCCAGCTCAAGAAGGATTACGACCAGAGTCACCCGCGAGCCTGACCGAGCGGCAGGCTCCTGACATCGCGAGACCAGGGCGGGCGGGGCGCGGCGACGGAGTCGCGGCCCCCGCCCGCTTCTTTGCGCGAGCATCTTTCCGCCGCGGGGAGGCCGCGTCACAATAGCGGTTTGTGGAGTCCGCCCTGCCTGCCGCCGTCGGCGTTTCGCCGCGCGGGGTGGCGGCGGCCGCCGTCGTGCTGTTCGCGTCGTCGGCGGCGCTGTACACCCCGAGCCTCTCCAGCGACTTCGTGCGCCTGGACGACTACCAGTACGTCGTGGACAACCCGCTGGTGCGGGCGCCGGGATGGTCCGACGTGAGGCGGGTCTTCGCCGAAGTCCGCCGGCCCTCGACGGTGGACGGCTACTACCAGCCGCTGACCATGGTGTCGTTGATGTTCGACGCCGTTCTGGCGGGCGGGGACGGGTTGGATCCTTTTTACTACCACCTGTCAAGCATCCTGCTGCACGGCGGGGTGGCGGTGATGGTGTTTCTGCTGTTGCGGGAGATGGTCGGCGGGGTGGCGGTTCCGCTGCTGCTGGCGGCCTGCTTCGCGATGCATCCGGCGCAGGTGGAATCGGTGGCGTGGATCGCGCAGCGCAAGACGGTACTGTCGACCTTGTTGGCCGTGGCGTCGCTGGTCGCCTATCTGCGTTCGCGGCGGGCGGGCGGCGGGCGGCCGGGCGAGGGCCGACCGCCCGCGGATGGCTGCGGCGTTGCTCGATCCGGTCGCGGGTGGCTGGCCGCGGCGGTGCTGCTGTATCTGGCGGGGACGCTGGCGAAGCCGACGGTCGTATTGCTGCCGCTGGTCCTGCCGCTGCTGGATTACTGGCCGCTGCAGCGCGGAGACGGCGAGCGGTTCCTTTCGGTCGCGCGCTGGGCTGACAAAGCGCCGTTCCTGGCGGTGATGCTGCCGATGCTGTGGGTGTCGTGGGTTTCGCAGGCGGAATCGTCGGCGGGTCTGCTGGCGCCGAGTCTGTCCTCCTGGGACACCGCGGTCCGGATGGCGGCGTTGCTGTGCTGGAACCTGGTCACGTATCTGCTGACGGTCGTGGCGCCGGTGGAGTTGTCGCCTTACCGCGACCTGCCGCTGATCGTGACCGGGCAGGGGCCTGGGGTGGCGGCCGCCGGGATCGGGGTGGTTGCGCTGGTCGCGGCGGCGGCGGCGGGCTGCCTGGCGGCGCGGCGGCGGGCGCCGTCGTTGCTGGTCGGGGGAGCGGCCTTTCTGCTGCTGATCGCGCCGGCCCTTGGCGCGGTTCGCTTTGTGGAGACCTGCGTCGCGGATCGGTTCTTGTATCTGCCGATGATCTTCTTGCTCGCCCCGGCGGCGGCGGGGCTGCGCGCTGTGGAGAAGCGGTATGGAGAACACGTCCGCCGGCTTCACCTGGCTGTGGTGGCCCCCTTGGTCCCGCTGGCGGCGTTGACGCTAAGCCAGCAATCCGTCTGGCGCGACTCGCGAAGCTTGTGGGCGCACGTGGTGCGGACGGCTCCGAACCTCGCCAAAGGGCATATGCAGCTTGCCGTCGAGGAATTGGAGAACGGCGACTTTGCCGCGGCGGTTCGACTGGCTCGCCGAGCGGTCGAGCTGGAGCCGAAGAACGCGGGGTACCTGCACGTTCTGGGGCGGGCTTTGGTGCGGGCCGGCGAGGGTCGGCGGGCGGTCGAGGTGTTGCGGCAGTCGCTGGCCCTGGGGCTGGGTTCGATCGAGCCGTTGGGGCACCTGTCGTTGGCGGAGGCCCTGCTGACGGCGGGGGAGCGTGCCGCGGCCCGGACCGAGGCGGAGACGGCCATCCGGCTCGGCCGCGGCGTACACAGCACTTATTGGATGATGGGCGAGGCGGCCTTGCGTTTTGCCCGCGACTACGGCGAAGCGGTCGAGTACTATCGGCTGGCGTTGGAGGCTGATCCCGACGATCTGACGACGCGCTGGAACCTGGGCACGGCGCTCCAATATGCCGGGCGCGGCGAGGAGGCGCTTCGCGAATACGACGGGGTGATCGCCGAGTGTCGGCGTCGGGGGCTGCCGACGGACCGGCTGGCGGCAGTGGCCGAGGCCCTGCGGGGCGAGCTGGTCCGCCGCCCCGGATGAGCGTCGAGTGCGACGACGGCGACCGCGGCCGGCGCGGCGGAGGATGCCTGATGCGAAACCGTGACGCGATTCGTCTGACACGGACGCAGGTCCGGGAGGTCGATCGTCTGGCCGTCGAGGAATACGGCATACCCAGCATCGTGCTGATGGAAAACGCGGCGCGCAACACGGCTGCCGCCGTTCTGGGGATGTATCCTCCGCCGGTCACGGTGGCGGTGGTCTGCGGCGGCGGCAATAACGGCGGGGACGGCTTCGCCATCGCTCGCCACCTGCACAACGGCGGCGCGCGGGTGGACCTGTTCACGGCCTGTCGGCCGGACCGGCTCACCGGCGACGCGGCGATCAACCACCGTATTGCGCGCTGCATGGGCCTTCGCTGTCATCCGTTTGACACGGCGGAAGCGATGCCGGCGGCGCGGCCGGTGCTGGAGCAGGCGGCGGTGATCGTGGACGCCCTGCTGGGGACCGGCTTTTCCGGCGAGGTCCGCCCGCCGCTGGATCTGGCGATCAAGGAGATCAACGCCGCTCGCGAGCAGGGCGCCGTGGTGGTGGCGGTGGACGTGCCTTCGGGGCTGGACTGCGACACGGGGCGAGCGGCCGAGACCACCGTCCGGGCGGACGTGACGGTGACGTTCGTGGCCCGCAAGACGGGTTTCGACGTGGTGGGAGCCTCGGCGTGGACGGGCCGGATCATCGTGGCCGACATCGGCGCGCCGGTGGAGCTGGCGGAGCGGGTGCTCACCCGGCCGGAGCCGGCGTGAACAGGAAGGAAGGACGGAGCGGGCCGGGCTTCGGCGTTCGGCGGGACAGGCATGACGGATTCCGGTTCCAACGTGTTCCACTACGTCGATCCACATGAGGCGGCGCGCGGTGTCGCCCTGACGCCGGCGGAGTCCGCCGCGCTGGAACACATCAACGCCCGGGTGGCGGCGCGGGCTTCGGTCGAGGAAGTGATCGATTTCGTGTTTGCGGGCACCCACGCGATCAGTCCCTGTGACCGGATCGGGCTGGCCCTGGTGCAGGACGGCGGCCGCCGCGTGGTGTCGCATTACAACCGGGCGAATTACGAGCCGCTGCTGCTGCGCCGAGGCTACGCGGAGGACCTGCACGGCAGTTCGTTGCGGATCGTCCTGGAGCAGCGCCGGCCGCGGATCATCCGCGACCTGGAACGCTATCAGCGGGAGCATCCCGATAGCCGTTCCGCTCGTCTGCTGGTGCGCGAGGGGGTCCGCTCGAGCATGACCTGTCCGCTGATCGTGGAGGGCCGCGTGGTGGGGCTGTTGTTTCGGAGTGCCCGCCGGGCGGAGGCTTACGACGATCGCCAAGTGGTCCTGCACCAGATGATCGCGGAGCGGTTGGGTCAGGCGGTGGAGAAGACGTTGCAGATCGAGCGTCTGGCGGCCGCCAACCGCGACTACTTCGGGATGTTGGGGTTTGTGACGCACGAGCTGAGAAGCCCCATCGCCGGGATCATGCAGGACGCGATGCTGCTGGAGGAAGGCTACCTGGGGGAGCTGTCGCCGCCGCAGCGGGAGCGACTTGCGCGGATGATCGCCAAGGGCCGCTATCTGCTGGGGTTGATTCAGGAGTATCTCGATCTGGCGCGGATCGAGGGCGGCGGTCTGAAGCCGACTTTTCGCGGGACGGACCTGCTCGGGGAGGTGATCGAGCCGGCGATCGAGCTGGTGCGGGAGCATTGGGAGGCGAAAGGCATGTCGCTGGAACGGCGGCTGCCCGACGCCGCCACCGCGGAGCTCGATCCCGAGCTGATGAAGATCGTGCTGGTGAATCTGCTGAGCAACGCGGCCAAGTACGGTCGCGAACGGGGGGTGATTCGCCTCACCGTGGAGTCGCGGCCGGATCGGCTGGGGTGGTCGGTGTGGAACCAGGGGCCGGGCTTTCCGGCGAGCGAGCAGGGCCGGTTGTTTCGCAAGTTCTCGCGGATTCCGACGCCGGAGTTGTCGTCGGCGAAAGGCACCGGCATCGGGTTGTACACCTGTTGGCGGGTCGTACATGCCCACGGCGGGCGGATCCGGGCGGATTCGGAGCCGGGGGCCTGGGCGGAGTTTGCGGTGGAGATTCCCCAACCTCCGGCCCCCCCGGCGGTCCTGGAGGAGATGGAGGCGTAGCGATATCGTCGCGGCCGGCGCGCGGCGGACGAGGCGGCGATTCTCACGCCGGCCGCGCCGGGTTTGGCGGCCGGCCAAGAAAGGAAGGCGGTCATGGGTCAGCAGGCGGGGCGAGGTGGAGCGTGGGCCGGGGCGGCGTGGTGGATCGGACTGGTGCTGGTTGCCGCGGCGCCGGGATGCCGCGAGGCCCCCGCGGAGAAGGCCGCGGGGCCGCAGACGCCGGCGGGAGGGCCGGTGGTCGATCTGGACGGCTTGAAGCAGGCCCTCGCGGGCTACCGGGGCAAGGTGGTTTATGTGGATTTCTGGGCCACCTGGTGCGGGCCGTGCGTCAAGGGTCTGCCGGAGCTGTCGCGCTTGCAGGATCGGTACGGGTCTCGCGGTTTGCAGATCGTGACGGTCAGTTTCGACGAGGTGGACCATTGGGCGAAGAAGGCGGTGCCGATCCTGCATCAGGCGGGCTGGCGGGGGCCCGCGGTGATCATGAAGGACAAGGCGGCCCGGGAGGCGGCCATCGCCTGGCTGGCCAGGAGCTGGAAGGGCGAACTGCCGGCGCGGTACCTGTTCAACCGCGAAGGCGAGCCGGTGCACGAGATCCTCGGCGGCGACGCCGGGCATTCGCGGGTCGAAGGGCCGATCGAGGAGCTGCTCGGCCCGGCGGGCGGGGCGTGAGGCCCGGCGGGCGGGGCGTAATGCCCGGCGGGCGGGGCGTAATGCCCGGCGGGGCGGGGCGGGGGAGCGGAGGCCCGCCCGCTCCGAGGGCGTGGGACGGGGCCTCGCCCGCCGCAGGTGTTGAGGGCGGTTCGATCCGTCGGCTTCTGCATCGGGTGGCACGACAGGGCAGTACGAGCATGGCGCGAAATCGACAGATCGCGGGGTGGTTGGCGGGGTGCGTGGCGGTCCTGGCGGCCGCGGGTTGCGGTGACGGCGGGAGCAGCAAGGGCCGCATCGTCGTCTATCAATACCCGGACTTCTATCAGCCCGACCTGAAGCGGGTGGCGGTGCTGCCGTTCGCCAGCAGGGTGCCGGACCGCTCCGCCGGCCCGCGCATCAGCGACAAGGTCTCGGCCATCCTGACCAACAACCGCACCTACGAGGTCTACACGCGGCAGAACCTGGCCGACCTCCTGGCGGAGAAGGACCTGGCCGACGCCGGGATCATCGACGCGGACACGGCGATGGAGATCGGGCGGTTGAAGTCGGTGCAGGCGTTGATCTGCGGGGTGTGCAACCGCTACGAGGCGGTCTCGCGGACCGAGCAGCGGGTCCACAACGTGCCGATCTGGGGGCAGGACGAGCGGGGGCGGCAGGTCATCGTCGGTTTCCGTCCGGTGCCGTACACGTGGCTGCGTTACGACGCCTTCGTGGAGTGCCAGGTGGTGGTGATCGACACCCAGACGGGTTTACAGATCGCCGCGGTGCACGATCCCACGACGGCCTGGGCGGAGGGCAGCCCGCCCGGGGTGGCGATGGCGGATCTGCTGCGGCGGGCGGAGGAGGACCAGGTAGCGCGGATCGTGCAGGCCATCGCGGTGGTGCGGAAGGAGATCAAGCTGCGGGGCGACGTGCTGCGGACGGCGGCGGGGCGGTACGATCAGAAGTGGGACTGGCAGAAGAAGTTCACGTCGGAGCAGAAGGAGTTCTTCGTGGTGGTGCGGCTGCCGCCGGAGGCCGACCGCAACCACTTCCGCATCGCCCTTGTCCGCAAGGGGCAGCGGGAGGATCTGGCCGAGCAGGCCTTCGTGTGGGACAAGCAGCACGAGCGGTTCGGCTACGGCTTCGAGACGGCGGCGCTCGTGGAGCGGGGCGGCTTCGGCGACTACGAGGCCAAGCTGTACTCCGGTCCGGAGCCGATCGCCCGCTACGGGTTCAGCCTGGTCGCGCCGAAGCCGGAGAAGGGCAAGAACGGCCGGGGGGCCGACGGGGCGTGACGGCGGCGGCAGATCCCCTTTTGGCGACCCCGCGGGCCGCGACGGCGGCGGCGGAGCCCCTTCGGGCGACCCCGCGGGCCGCAACGGCGGCGGCGGGTCGGGTTACGGCGACCGCGGAGGCGGTGACGGCGGCGGCGGACCCCCTTCGGGCGACCGCGCGGGCCGCAACGGCGGCGGCGGACCCCCTTCGGGCGACCGCGGGGGCCGCGACGGCCCTGGCGCGGCTGAAAACGGCCTTCGCGCCGCCGCGGGCGGCGGATTTTGCGCGGAGAGCAACGTCCGAGTACAGACCGGCGGTCGTTGCCGTGCGCGCGGACGCGATTGCCGTGCGCGCGGCGGCGGTTGCCGCGACACCGGCGGCGGGTGGGGCGTCACCGTCGCCGGGCGCAGGGGCCTGCACAGCGATTGTTCGGGGCTGCACAACGATTGTTCATGGATGCACAGCCGCTGTGCATGGCTGCACAACGGTTGTTCATCGATGCACGGCGGCTGTTCACGGGCCGACTGCGGACGTTGACGGCCGCGCCACCGGCGTTTTCAGCCGCGCCAGGGGCGTTGACGGCCGCGCCAGGGGCGTTTGCGGCCCCGCCACCGGCGTTGACGGCTGCGCGCGCTGCGTTTACGGGCGCTAGCGCGGCGTCGACGGCTGCGCGCGCAGCGTTTACGGGCGCTAGCGCGGCGTGGGCGGGCGCTCCGGCGGCGTTGACGGCTGCCGGCGCGGCGTGGGCGGGCGCTCCGGCGGCGTGCGCCGGCCCGCGGCGGAGAAATTGTGCCGGCTGGTGCCGCCTCGCGGGGTCGACGGGCCGGTTTTTGACGTGCGGGCGGGGCCGGTTTATCGTTTCGCGGCCGCGAGGGGCGGCCCAGAGGAGATGATTGCCCCGGATGGAAAAGACCCTGCGTCCACCGTCGTCGTCCGGGCCTCGGCCCGGCGGGCCCGCCGCGGATCCGCCGCGCGCCGAGGGGATCCGCGAGACGATCGAGTCCATCATCATGGCCTTCATCCTGGCGTTCGTGTTCCGGGCGTTCGTGGTGGAGGCGTTCGTCATCCCGACCGGCTCGATGGCCCCGGGGTTGTACGGCAAGCACGGCGAACACCGCTGCCCGGCCTGCGGCTACCACTTCGCCTACGGGCTGCGGGAGACGATCCGCCTGCCCGACGGGCGCGGCGAGCTGGGCACGCTGGAACAGCCGGACGGTTTCCGCGTGGAATGCCCCAACTGCGGGTACAGCGACGTCGAGCAGCGCCTGAACGCCAGCGCGGCGACGCGGGTGACGGGCGATTCGGGAGACCGCATCCTGGTGCTGAAGTGGCCGTACGACCTCGGCGGGGAACTGCTCGGCCCGCGGCGGTGGGACGTGGTGGTGTTCAAGGATCCGCAGGACGGCGACACGAACTACATCAAGCGGCTCCTGGGCCTGCCCGGTGAGGTGGTGCAGCTCGTGGACGGCGACCTGTACACGGTGCCGCTGGAGCGGGTGCCGCCGGACATCGCGGAGGCCTTGTCCCGTCCGCCGCGGTCGTTGGACGAGGGCGGCAACCCGTTGGCCCGGCGGCTCAGCGACGAACAGGCCCGGCGCCTGGCCAGGCTGCTGACCATCCGGCGCAAGACGCGGGTGGCCCAGGAGAGCCTGTGGATGGTGCACTACGACCACGACTACCCGCCGAACCGGAGCCTGCGGCCGCGGGCCTTGCCGGACGAGGAGCCGTGGAACCCGCCGGTCTGGCGGCCGAAGACGCCGCAGGACGAGGGGGCGTGGGATGCGTCGAGCCCCTGCGTGCGGTTCACGCCGCAGGGCGACGAGACCCGCTGGCTGCAACTGGCCGGCAAGCCCATCCAGGACGACTACGGCTACAACAACGTCTTTCGCGTGCGGCGGGGGCTGCCCGCGCCGCCGGTGAGCGTCGGCGACGTGCGTCTGAGCCTGGTGGTGACGCCGGGCGTGCCGGTCGCGCGTCCTTCCGCCGCGGGGCAGTTGTTGCCCGACGACGGGGCGGGCCTGACGCTGCTGCTGCGCAAGGGGACGGACGAGTTTCGGGCGACGATCGGGGTGGACGGCGCGGTGCGGCTGGACCGCTTCGACAAGGAGGGGATCCGCATCCCCTTGCAGATCGGCCGCGTCGAGCCGTTCCGGGTGGGGGAGCCGCTGGAGGTGGAGTTCGAGAACCTGGATTACCGCGTGGCGTTGCGGGTGAACGGCGAGGAAGTGGCGGCCACCGACGACGAGCAGTACCGGCCGGACCTGGCCAGGCTGCTGTTCGGGGGGCCGGTCTATCGAGATGGGGCCGGCGGCGGGGCTTCGGTGGAGATGGCCGCCCGCGGCGTGCCGCTGGAGATTCGCCACCTCAAGGTGTGTCGGGACGTGTATTACCGTTCTTCCGATGTGGCCCTGAACGCCGAGAGCCTCCGCGGGCAGCGCAACCCGTTCTTTCAGTTCCCCGGCTGGGGCGTGGCGACCAATCCGCTGCTGTTGCGGCGCGATCCGCCGGACTACTTCTGCTGCGGAGACAACAGCCCGCAAAGCAAGGATTCCCGGCTTTGGTGGGAGGTATGCCCGTGGTTGAAGAGCCGGCCGGAGCCGCTTTCCTACCAGTACGGAACGGTGCCGGGTGACCAGATGATCGGGCGGGCGTTCTTTGTCTATTGGCCGAGCGGTTTGCGGATCACGAACGACATGCCGGCGGTGATTCCGAACGTCGGTCGGATGCGTATCATTCGCTGAGAGCAAAGGCTCCGCTCGAGATTCCGTTGCTCGCGATTTCCGCGGCAATGGCGTGGACGCGCCAGAGTTATTCACATTTCACAACCCGGCTGGGTTCGGCGCCGGCGGAGCATTCAGCCCTTGCTCGCGACAGTGGGAGGGCTGTTGGTTTCGTGGGTCCGTGGACCAGGGCGAGATGGGCTGTTGATTTCGGTGTAATTTCATTCATCTAAATGAGATACGGAATCACATTCGAATGGATGGTCGAGCGAAGTTCAATATATCACGAGTTCATGGATATCATTCATTGTTCGTTTCCGGGTGGTTCCCAGTCGCGGGCAGCGCGAAACCGTAAACACTTTGTCAACAGATGAGATCAGCGTGGCGGCGGGTTGCTCGCTGCGGGTCCGATGGGTGGGGCTGGGCGGTGTAGTCGGCAGTTGAAGGGCTTCTGTCGGAAGCGGTGAGGCGGATGGGCAGAGGCTTCACAGGCCCGGTCTCGCCGCATAGGATGCCGCGTCAAGATGATTCAGGCCCGTCCTCTTCTGGAAGCGAACCAGCTCGTCAAGTCCTACAGCGGCAGGGTCGTTGTGGACCGCGTTTCTTTCCATGTCGGCCGCGGCGAGATCGTCGGCCTGCTGGGCCGCAACGGGGCGGGCAAGACGACGAGCTTTCGCATGACGATGGGCATGGTTCGTCCGGATGCCGGGACGGTCCTTTTCGCGGGGGACGATATCACGCGTCTGCCGATGTACCGCCGGGCGCAGAAGGGCCTGGGGTATCTGTCGCAGGAGAGCAGCGTCTTTGTTCGGTTGACCGTGGAGAAGAACCTGCTGGCGATATTGGAACTGGTGAGGGGTCTGACCCATGCCGAGCGGCGGCGGCGGGCGGCGGAGCTGATGGAACAGTTCGGCCTGTCCCGCAACGCGCGGCAGGAGGCCCGGACCCTTTCCGGGGGGGAGCGGCGGAAACTCGAAATCGCCCGGGCCTTGATCACCCAGCCCGCAATCATCCTCTTGGATGAGCCGTTCAGCGGGGTGGATCCGATCGCGGTGGAGGATTTGCAGCGAGAGATTCTGCGGTTGCGGCAGACTCTCGGACTCTCCTTCCTGCTGACGGACCACAACGTCCGACAGACGCTGGAGGTGACGGATCGCAGCTATATCATCCACGAAGGCCGGGTGATCGCCGAAGGCTCGCCGCGCCGGTTGATCAACGATCCGGCGGTGCGGGAGGCATACCTCGGGACGACCTTCCGGGGGGATGAATTCGACCACTGAGCGGGATCGGCGGGTGCCGTGCGGACAGCCGGGGAGGTGCGACCCCAGATCGCGGGTGGGGATGATGGCGGTGTCGTCGGGGTGTTCCGCCGCCGGGTTGGCGGGACAGTTGGGGGATGTTATAATGGCAGGTAACGCGGATTACGGATTGAAGCACGCGGGAGCGGCAGCCTGTTCGCTATTCATACCTAAAAGGTTGTTTTACGCCCTCCCTTGCTGATGCTCTCCGTCCCGCTGGTCAATATCGAAAGCGGAATTGCCCGATAAGGGCATGAACGGCGAATCGCCCTGGTCGTGGCGATGGGGCGATCGAGCGCGGCGGGTCGGAATCGGCCCGTGGTGGGTTCCGCGCGGAGGCCGGTGGTCGATTGTCGGCCCGAGAGACCATGCCGGTCCTGGTGGAGGCCGGGGCCGTGCGAGCGGGTTCGGGTGCTGCCGGATGGGCGGAAGCGGATCCGGCGGCGACTGAGTGAGAGGGTGCATCAGACCGAATGGCCAAGCGCCTCGACAGCCTGATGTTCGTGCGCGAGTTGGGGACCGGCGCCGGGACGCAGGTCTGCCTGATGCGGGACGTGCGCGACGGCAAGCAGTACTGCAAGAAGTACGTGTCGGTGAACGCCCCCAACTGGCAGTCGCAGGTGCGGCAGCTCAAGACGGAGTTCGACGTCGGGGTCCACAACAACCACCCGGTGCTGCGCAAGAGTTACGAGTACGGCATCGTCAAGCGTAAGCTTCGCGCCATCGAGGCTTATAACATACTCGCTTACATCGACGGCATTCCGCTCGACAAGTTCATGGAATCCGCCTCGGTCCCGCTGCTGGTCAAGATCTTCTGGCATGTCGCCGACGGCCTGCATGATCTGCACAACCGGGGATTCATCCATGCCGACCTGAAGCCGGCGAATATCCTCTGTGCCCGCAACGGCCGTCCGACCATCATCGATTTCGGTCAGGCGTGTCCGGTGCTGACCCGCAAGGAGCGGATTCAGGGCACGAAGGATTTCATTGCCAAGGAGCAGGTGCAGCGGAATCCGCTGGATCAGCGGACGGACGTGTTCGGGCTGGGGGCCACCATGCACCGGGTGTTTCTGGGCAAGTCGGTGGAGACGCAGTTGAACACCGCCGAGGTCGCGGAGGTCGGCCCGATCGCCGTGGGCAAGGCGGGGATCAACCTCGACAACTGGGCCAACGCGCGTTTGCGCCGCGACAACCCCCGCGACGCGGCCATCCTGAAGCTGATCGAGGACTGCTGTCAGGTGGAGATGTCCGACCGCCCGGCGAACATGCAGATCGTCAAGGACCGCCTGGAGCTGAGCTTCGAGCGACTGGGCCAAACGGCGTAGCGTGGCGGCGGCGCCAGCGGGCGGTTTCATTTCTCGGCCTTCTTTGCCGAGTTCCGTTGCGTCTTTTCATCAACCTATCTGATACCCAACTGTTTCTCGGACTCGATTCTGTTTTCGGCGTCCAGCCGCCGGGGGACACCGCGCTGTCCCAGGGGGCCGGGAAACGCAGACAGGAAACTGTCCGTGTTTTCTCATCGCCGCGTCCGCAGCAACCGATGACTGGCGTCGGATGGCGGGCCAAAGCGGGCGGCGAGGTCATCGAACAGTGTTCTTCTCTGCGACCACGGCACACGGCTTCTACGCGATCATGTTTCTGGCCGACCGGCCGGGCGATTGCTTCTCCGCGGCGGAGGTGGCTGCCGCCTTGCGGCTGCCCCGCGAGCGTGCCGCCAAGGTGCTGCAAGCGCTGGCCAGGGGCGGTGTGCTGAAGGCGTCCTGTGGGCGGCGCGGCGGGTATTGCCTGGCCCGGCCGTTGTCGCTTCTCAATGTTGCCGCAGTCTTTCGAGCTTTGGGCGTGAGCCGGGCCGGCCATCGTTTGCGGCCCCGCCGATGTGCCGGGAGGTTGTCTTCGGCATGTGGCGCGCATGCGGCGGTGGTTCGGCTGGAGGAGAAGGTGTGGCAGGTTCTGGCTCGCGAGTCGTTGGACCTGCTGGCCGGGCGAGACGCTGATTCCGTTGTGGCTTCTGCGGATTCGCGGAGCACGGGCCGGAGGCAGACGTGCCCACTGTTGGGCAGCCGAAGCGCATCGCGGAGGCGCGTGATCGGTGCCGGCGTACGGGGAGTGAACGCGGAGAAGAATCAACGAGTGCGTGGTGTGGAGCTGCTCCTTGCCGGGGGCGAGGGGCAGGTATTTCGGGAGAAGATCCGATGAAGTTGAGACTAGCGCAACGTTTGGGGTTGGGTTTTCTGGCGAGCGTGGCGGTGACGGCATCGCTCGGAGGGTACGCGTATTACCAGTTCACCAGGGTCGATCGGTTGACGAACGTGATCGTGGGGAATTGTCTGCCCGCCATGTACCTGGCGGGCGAGATCCAATCGCTGGCGCGGGACAACTACGCCTTGCTCCTGAAGATGATTCTGGAGAAGGACCAGAGCGGGTTCGACCAGGTGGCCGCGGCGGGCAAGAAGAACAAGGAAGGGATCGACGCGGCCCTGGCGGAGTATGAGAAGACGATCACGCTGGATGAGGACCGCGAGCTGTTCACGCGGGCGGTCGCGGCGCGGGCCGAGTGGTTGAAGGTGCGTGCGGCGGTCATGCAACTGGCGATGGAGGATCGGGACGCCGAGGCGTACGAGCTGTTGCGGAAGGAAGCCGGCACGGCGTTGGCGAAATTCATGGATGCCGTCGTGGCCGTCGTGGCGTTCAATCGCCACAATGGGGAGGCCGCGGGCGGGGCCATTGATGCCGCGGTGCATCGTGGGCGGAGCGGGGTGCTGTATGGTCTGCTCGCGGCGGTGGCGGCCGGCACGGCGATGGCGTTCCTGATCACGCGGAGCGTGACCAAGCCGATTCGGCGCATCATCGTCAACCTGAACGACGGAGCGGCGCAGGTGGCGGAGGTGTCGCGGCAGGTGTCCAGCGCCTCCCAGAGCCTGGCGGAGGGCGCCAGCGAGCAGGCCTCTTCGCTGGAGGAAACCGCCAGCGCTCTGGAACAGATGGCGGCCATGACGCGGACGAATGCCGAGAGCGCCAAGCAAGCCCGGGTGAGTGCGGAGCAGGCTCGCCAGGCGGCCGACGAAGGCGACCGCACCATGAATCGGCTCAACGACGCGATGGTGGCGATTAATGAGTCCTCCGGCCAAATCAGCAAGATCATCAAGGTCATCGAGGAAATCGCCTTTCAGACCAACCTCCTGGCTTTGAACGCGGCGGTGGAAGCGGCCCGGGCCGGCGAGCACGGCAAGGGCTTTGCCGTGGTGGCGGAGGAGGTGCGGCGTCTGGCCCAGCGGTGCGCGTCGGCGGCCCGGGACACGACCACGCTGATCGAGGGAGCCGTGCAGCAGGCTCGGCAGGGAGCGGAGATTTCCACGAGTGTCGGAGCATCGCTCTCGGGCATCGTGTCCGAGGCGGCCAAGGTCGCGGAGTTGATCAACGGCATCGCCCGGGCCAGCGAGGAGCAGGCCCAGGGCGTCGAACAGGTCAACATCGCCGTGTCCCAGATGGACAAGGTCACGCAGCAGAACGCCGCCGGAGCGGAGGAGTCCGCGGCGGCGGCGGAGCAACTCTCCGCCCAGGCCGCCACGGTGGCCGGCGTCGTGCAGGAGTTGGCCGTCCTCGTTGATGGGTGTCGGGAATACGAGCGGGGCCAACGGTCGGAGTCGGCTGCTGCTGCATGAAGCGGGCCGTCTCCGGGTGAACGGGTTGGCGCCGAGAGTCTGTTCCGCAGCGGTGTGTGGTCGGGCGCGGCGAGTCCCCGCAGCGGTCGCCTACTTGCCCTCGAACAAGTTGCCCAGCCCGCCGAGGATCGAGCCTTCGCCCTTACCGCGAGCGGCACTGAAGGTGCCGGCGATGCGGCCCGCGAGGCGGGCGAACGGCAGCGATTGCAGCCAGACCGTGCCCGGTCCGGCCAGTCTGGCGAGGAAGATGCCTTCTCCGCCGAAGAGGGCGGTCTTGATCCCGCCGGCCAACTGGATGTCGTAGTCCACGGACGGCTGGAAGGCCACGAGACACCCGGTATCGACGCGGAGGATCTCTCCCGCGGCCAGTTCCCGGCGGACGATCGTGCCACCGGCATGAACGAAGGCCAACCCGTCGCCCTGGAGCCGCTGGAGGATGAAGCCCTCGCCGCCGAAGAGGCCGACGCCGATCCGCTTCTGAAAGGCGATGCCGATCTGTATGCCGCGAGCGGCGCACAGGAACGCGGCCTTCTGGCAGAGGATCTCGCCGCCGAGCTGCCCGACGTGCATGGGGATGATCTTGCCGGGGTAGGGCGAGGCGAAGGCGACTTTTTCGCGTTGCGTGCCGCCCGCGCCGAAGGTGGTGAGGAAGAGGGATTCGCCGGTGATCATGCGGCGTCCGGCGTCGAACAGCTTGCCCATGAGGCCCTGCTGCTTGGACGGATCGCCGAAGACCGTCTGCATCTCGATGCCCTGGGTCATGTACATCATGGCCCCGGCTTCGGCGACCACGACCTCTCCGGGGTCCAGGGTGACCTCGACGAACTGGAGGTCGTCGCCGAAGATCTCGTAGTCGATGACGTCGGCGTTCCCGGTGCCGGGCGGCGGTGGCCGGGTGGGCCTGCCGGCGAGGTGCTCGCGGAGGCCGGAGACGTGCCGGGCCTGCACCCAATCGCCAGTGGTGGGGCCGTAAACGAGGGCCGACGGGCCGCCGACCTCGGGCAGGATGCGGATCAGTTCCTCGAGCGGCACGGGACCGGCCGGCTGGCCGTCCTTCACGTAGTACCATTCGCCGTTGGGCATGAGAGGCTCCTTCCTGGCGGGTTGGGCGGTGGCCGCCGTCGCCGAATATGGCACGAGGTCGGGCCGCGGCTGTCAAGGCAGGTCATGCGCAGCACCCGACTGACGATTAACGCTTGACCTGTGAAATATTCGACGGTACGCCGACAAGATAAACAGGGCGCGGCGAGACCGGCTGTCGCCGGAACAAGGGGTTTGGTGGGGTGGCAGGCTGCTTCTATAGGAGTTGACCGATGCCGCTTTCCAGTTCGTCTCAACCGACATCGCGGGCAGGCTCCAGCGCGAGCAGGTCGGTGGTGGTGATGGATTTCGAGGCGTCGCGGCGGCCGCCGTCGCCGGCGCTTGCGGCGGCGGTCGTATTCGTGCTGGGTCTGGCTGGTTTCGGGTACAGCCTGAGCCGGGATGTCTTGGTGGGACAGATCGCCGCTCCGCTGATGACGCTGGGGGCAATTCACGGCTTGTGGCGGGGTGCGTTTCGGAAGGTGTTGATGATCGCGGCGTTCGTGGCGGGGGCGATGGTCCTGGTGGCGGACCCGTTTCTGGCGGGGCCGGTGGTGGGTTGGATGGGAGGCCAGCCGGATGGATTGGTCGCCGGGCTGCTGACGGTGATTCTGCTCCTTCTGATCTGGGCCGGTCTGGGCGTGGCGGTGGGCCGCTTCCGGAATCGCTATGTTTCCCGGAGAAACTTGCCGCGCTTGCTGGATCGGGGCCTCGGAGGACTGGTCGGCGGCGCCGAAGGCGGTTTGGTCGTGCTGGCCCTGTGCTGGGCGGCGACGATGTTCCGTCCCGCAGCCGTGAACATCCGCGACCATCCTGACACGGCGCCCGGCTCATATCCGTATGCCGTGGCCACGACGCTGCTACGCCTGGCGGATGAAGCGGAGAGTGATCCGCTCGGTCGCCTGGTGCGTGCGACCAACCTTTTGGAGCGATCCGAGACGCTGAAAGACCTGATTGCCGACTTGAACACCACCGGCGCCATCGACCTCGATCGCCTCGATCCGGCGACGGTCGATCGTGTCAACGCCCTCATCCCGGAGCTGACCAAGGGCCAATACCGGAATCTAGCCGAGTTGCTGGAGGCCCTGCGCGGGACCGCCGGCCGCTGCCCGCCGCTGGAGGAGTAGCAGCCGGGCGAGGCCCGCGAGTCTGATCTTCCTCGCCATTCCTGGGATGCTCGCCTTTCCATCGTGTGTGGTTATCATGCCCGCGACGGTGACGGGAGCAACATCAGCGTTGCCCCGCACGCCGCTGGACGTAGTGGAGACTCGGATGCGACGCAGGGCGGGTCTGAGGGTGTTGCTTCCGGTTGCACTGTGGATTGCGGGATGCAGTGTGCCGCCACGGATGGCCGTCGAGCTGGAGCTGCGTCCGGAATACGAGAGGGAGCTGGCCCAGGAGGCTTTTGCGGCCGGCCGCACGATTCTGTCGGGGTTCGCCCCGCTGTCAGAGGATCATTGGCGACCTGGGAGCCGTGTGCTGCTGGGGCTGGAGGTGAGGCAGGGCGAGTCCCGCCAGGTTTCCTTCGTTCTCGTGGAGCTTCGCTCCGGTCCGATTCCCGCCGGCTTCGACGTGGTGATCTATCCGGCGGACGAGCCACCTCCTCCGTCGGAACCATCCTGCCACTATGTCCGCGCGACCGGGTCCGGCACCTTCGGGACCGAGACGGGCCGCCTGCCGGTGAACCGCTGGTCGGTGGCGGCCGCGGTCACAGACGCGGCGGGACAGATGACACCGCTGGCCTGGGTGGGCGACCACGCGATCCTTCTGGCCGTGCATCTGTACGACGCCGGCGGCGAGCGTTGCCGTTCGTCCTATGTTCTCGCGCCGGAGGCTTTCCTGCGGGAGGGCCTCTGGGCTCAATGTGCTGCGGCCCTGGCTCGGCCTGCGGCGACCGAGGAATCGATCCGGGCGGAGGCGGTGAAGGTGATGCCCGCTCTGTTCGGATTGGGACAG
This sequence comes from uncultured Planctomycetaceae bacterium, assembly GCA_964572385.1. Lineage (GTDB taxonomy): Bacteria > Planctomycetota > Phycisphaerae > UBA1845 > UTPLA1 > CAZNFM01. Next base: position 25,819 of record CAZNFM010000001.1, read on the forward strand.
ATCATCCTCGCGCCGAATCTGAAGCCGGTGATCAAGCCGTTCGTGCCGCGGCCGTCGCTGTGGTCATTGATGTGGCGGGCGGGCCGGGTTGAGGTCGAGGTTTATCCGAGGCTGGAGCGGGTCCGCGTGGAGGACCGCTTTCTTCCGGCGGTGTCGGCGGAGACCCGGGGATATTGTCTGCCGATCGACGTGCGGTTGAACGGGGAGCCGGAGCTGGCGTGCGTGTTGACGGCCGTGGAGCCGCGGTCGCCGTTTGATCTGGTCGGCGGGGTGATCGCGGCGGACGGGGAGCGAAGCCGGATGTCGGATCGGGCTTTCAGCGTTCGGGTGCTGGCGACGGCCGTTGGCGAATCACCTTAAGGGTTCGGTCGCGAGGCGCAAGAAGAGGCACACTCCCGCGCGGGTCAGCGGGAGTGTGCCTACCGGTCATTCGTGCTTCACGGGCGGATGGTGGCGGGAGGGGTTAGAATCCGCCGCCGCCGCCGATACCGCCGCCGCTGTCGTCCGAGGGCGGATCGGAGGCGCCGCCGCCGGGACCGCCTTCCAAAGGCGGGAACAAGTCGCTGGCACCCTGTTCGCCACAGCCGTAGGGGATGGTGCAGGACGGATCAGTGCGGAAATCCGGCACTTCCAGGTACGGCCAGAGCATGTTGATCTGATCGGCGGGCGTGCAGAAGGTCAGCACGGTCCCGCAGATGGGGATGGAGGCCAGCGTGTTCATGCAGCCGTTGCCGAGCATGGCGCCACCGGCCAAGACCACGGTCATACTCATCAGCGCTTTGGTCAGGAGCTTGCTCTTTCCCATGTTCTGAACCTTTCGGGCCTTCGTGGCCTCCTGTAGAGGGTCAAGACGCGAGGGCTGTCTCTGTGTCAATCATTCAGCTCGCACGGCGACGCCCGCCGTGAAGGTCTGGCGGCCGCTGGCGCGGGAAGACGAGTCCCCGCCGCATCACGTTCCCGGATCTCTGACCTGGCGAACCGGACAGTCCCAGATCAGGTCGTCCTCGGTGTAGAGGATGTCGCCATCGGTGGGAACGCCGTCCTCATCTACGTACTGGATGTTGGTCCGTCCGCACAGGTTGAAGATTCCGAACAGGTAGCCGTTCTCGTCCAGCAGGGCGCTGACATCAAAGGCGGCGGCGCCCAGCGGCAGGAGCATCGAGATGCACGGGCCGAGCTGCAACAGGAAGGCCCCGGCCAGGATGTATCCGGCCAAGACGGAGACACGGCGACGCTTGTTGCGACACTTCATGATGGTTGTTCCTCCACACTCCCCGGTGGGCCGTATAGGCGGGAGGCCCGGCCGGGCGAGGGCCGTCCGGGCTGCATTCATCGTATGTTACCCCGCATGGTGGCGCCTTTCAAGGGTGACGATACCAAGGATTCCGCAGTCCCGGCATGACGGGCCGGCGGCCCTGCCCTAGAACAACAAGATACTGAGAGTCCCGAATATATTATGGTCAAGCGGGTCGCCTGGACGAGTGATTCATGCCGGCGGGGAATGGAAACCGGGGGATTACGCCGCGTCAGCGGGAGATCAGGCGGCGGATGCCCTGCGGGGTGACCGGATAAATCAAGCCCTTTTCGGTGATGAGGCCGGTGATCAGTCGGGCGGGCGTGACGTCAAAGGCCGGGTTGAAGCAGGCGACGGCATCCGGGGCGATGGGTCGTCCGCCACAGGTCCGGACCTCGGCCGGGTCGCGGTGCTCGATGGGGATGGCGTCGCCGTTCTTGAGGTTGAGGTCGAAGGTGGTGCTGGGCGCGGCGATGTAGAAGGGGATGCCATGGGCGGCGGCGAGGACGGCCACGCCGTACGTGCCGATCTTGTTGGCGGCGTCGCCGTTGGCGGCGATGCGGTCGGCGCCGGTGATGACGAGGTGGATGCGTTGCTGGGCCATGAGCGTCGCGGCCATGTTGTCGCAGATCAGGGTGGTGTCCACCCCGGCCTGGAGCAACTCCCAGCAGGTGAGGCGGGCACCCTGGAGCAGCGGACGGGTTTCGTCGGCAAACACTTTGAACGTGCGGCCGGCCTCGCGAGCGGCGTAGAGGACCGCCAGGGCGGTGCCGTACTCGCTGGTGGCCAGGGCGCCGGCGTTGCAATGGGTGAGTACGCCCATGCCGTTCTGGATGAGGTGACGGCCAGCTTGGCCGATGCCGCGGCACATGGCGGCGTCTTCGGCGCGGATGGCATGGGCTTCTTCCAGGAGGGCGTCGCGGGCTTCGAGCCAGTTCCGGCCCTGGAGTTGGTCGGCGCGTTTTCGCATTCGTTCCAGGGCGCGAAACAGGTTGACGGCGGTGGGTCGACTGGCGGCGAGGAAGTCGCAGGCCTGGCGAACCCGCTGCGGCCAGAGTCCGCCGCCGGGGGCAGACTCGTTCAGGGCCACGACCACTCCATAGGCGGCGGCGATGCCGAGGGCCGGCGCCCCGCGGACCTGCAAAGTCTTGATGGCACGGATGACGGATTCGAGTGTGCAGCAACGGAGCTGAACTTGTTCGGCGGGGAGGCGAGTCTGATCGATCAGCGCCAAGGCCCCGTGGGGCTGGACGGCGGCGTCCCACCAGAGGGGGCGGAGAGGCAGGTTGGCAGCGGGTGAGGCCGTCACGTTTTCACCGGGCCGCGGTCGCGTCAGGGCGTATCGCGGACTTCCGCCTGCAACTCGACTTCGACCGCCGCGTTCAACGGCAGCTCGTTGACCCCGACGGCGGCCCGGACGTGCCGGCCCGCCTCGCCGAAGATCTCCACCATCAGGTCGCTGGCCCCGTTGGCCACCTTGGGCTGGTCGGTGAAACCGGGGGCGCTGTTGACGAACACCGCCAGACGCACGATGCGGGCCAGCCGATCGATCCCGCCCGCGACCTGGGCGGCGACGGCCAGAGCGTTCAGCCCGCACTGTCGGGCAGCGCGCTGGGCTTGATCGAGCGAGAGGTCTGCGCCGACTTTGCCGGTCGCGATCAACTTACCGTCGGACATAGGCAACTGTCCGCTACAGAGGACGAGGTTGCCGACGCGGGTTCCGGGGATGTAGGAGGCGACCGGGGCGGGCACGGGGGGCAGGGTTAGACCGAGGGCTTGCAGTTTATGGGAAGGGGTCATGGGGTGGGAGGATCCTCCGTGGACGCGGCTTGCGCGGCAGGTCCGCCGCGAAGGACGGCGTCGATGTCGACTTCGGTTTTGATCTGGTCCAGTTCGGTGAACGGTTCGTCGTCGTCCTCGCCGGGGGCGGTCGAGTCGTCGGATTCGGCGGTGTGCGGGGCGGGGTCGCGCGGCGTGCCGGGCGTTGCCGCGGTGTTCGGGGTGGGTTCCGCGGCGGGCGAGATTTCGCGACCGGCCGGTTCCCATTCCTGCCCGATCTGGATCGGCTCGGCGGAGATGAGGACGACGAGGATGGGGGTGAAGATGCCGGTCTGGGTGATACGGACGCGGCGTTGTCGCATCAGTTCGAGCAGGGCGAGGAACAGCCCGATCATCTCGGGCTTGGTGCGGCCGAGGAAGATGTCGGCGAAGTCGAGTTCGCCGCCTTCGCGTTGGAGGCGGTCGAGGATGTCGGCGGCGTGGAGGGCGATCGGGGTGTCGTCGAAGATGACGTCGTGGGTGACGGCCCCGGCCCCGATGGCGGCCATGAGCTTGTTGAAGGCGGCGACGAGGTCCCAGATCTGCACGTCTTCGAGGTCGACCTCGCCGGGTTCGGGTCGCGGGAGCTTGGCGGGGACGCGGGGCCAGCGTTGGGCGTGGAGTTGGGCGGCCTCGCTCAGTTCCAGGGAGGCGTCCTTGAATCTCTTGTATTCGAGGAGCTGTCGCACCAGCTCCAGCCGGGGATCGCCGAGGTCTTCCTCGGCGGATTCGGCCTGCGCCGTCCGCGGGAGGAGCATCCGCGACTTGATCTCCATGAGCATGGCGGCCATGACCAGAAACTCGCCGGCGACATTGGGGTCGATGACCTTCAGCAGCTCGACGTATTCGCAGTATTGGGCGGTGATCCGGGCGATGGGGATGTCGTAGATGTCGACTTCCTCGCGCCGGATGAGGTAGAGCAACAGGTCCAGGGGACCGTTGTAGATGTCGGTCTTGACGCGGTAGTCGGTCATGCGGGAGGCATGGTACTCGCCCGGCGCTTTTTCAGCGAGGGGTACGGATTGGCGGCGGCTGGGTTCGTGCTCGACCGGCGGCCGCGGCGGCAGAAGGCGCGACAGCGGAGGCGGCCGACGCCTGTTTGCGGGCTTAGGTCGCAGAGCCGCTGGTGACGATCCCGCACGCCTTGCGGACATCCTCCATCACCGCCTGGGCCACGGCCCGGGCGCGGCGGCCGCCTTCGGCCAGGACGCCTTCGACGTAGCTCGGGTCGGCGACCAGCCGGGCGCGGTGCTCGCGGGCCGGGCCGAACTTCGCCTCGTACAACTCCGCCAGCCGCTTCTTCGCTTCGCCGTAGCCCATCCCGCCGCGACGATAGCGTTCCGCCCATTCCGCCGTTTCCGCCGCGTCGCAGAACAGCCGCAGCAGGGCGAAGACGTTGCATCGGTCGGGGTCTTTCGGCTCCGCCACCGGCGTGCTGTCCGTCCTGATGCTCATGATCTTCTTCCTGGCCGCCTTGGCGTCCTCGAATAGCTCGATGGCGTTGCCGTAGCTCTTGCTCATCTTCTCGCCATCGATGCCGGGAACGATGGCGGCTTCGTTGAGCTTCGGCTGCGGGATGACGAAGACCTCGCACCGGTAGGTGTTGTTGAAGTAGCCGGCCATGTCGGCGGTCATCTCGATGTGCTGCACCTGGTCCTTTCCGACGGGCACGGCGTCGCTGCGGTAGATGAGGATGTCGGCGGCCTGAAGGATCGGGTAGCTGAACAGGCCCATCGAAGCGGGGAGGCCCTTGGCGACCTTGTCCTTGTAGCTGACGGCGCGTTCCAGGAGGCCTTTGCCGGTGACGGTGGAGAGGATCCAGGCCAATTCGGTCACTTCCGGTACGTCACTCTGGCGGAAGAGGCAGGCTTTCTTCGGGTCCAAGCCGAGGGCGAGATAGTCAAGGGCGACGTCGAGGGTATTGGCCCGGAGCCGCTCGGCGTCCTGGATGGTGGTCAGGGCGTGGTAATTGGCGATGAAGATGAAGCAGTCGTGCTGCTCCTGGGCCTCGATATGCTGCTTCATCGCCCCGAAGTAGTTGCCCAGATGGAGCTTGCCGGAGGGTTGTACCCCGCTGAGGATTCTCATGGTCGACACACCGCGCAAAAAATGCCGGGACTCAGGCAGGGCGGCGGCCTGGTCTTGGTCCGCGGTCTGCGTCACGTTCGCCGACCGCGGCCTGAAGCCCTGACGCGGAACCGAGGCTTCGGGTCATGCTCGCCAGAACGCGGCGGCGGCACGGCTTCGTCACCGGCCCGTTCCCGGAACCATTCAACATAACCCGCCGCGCGAGATCCGCCAAGGCGGGCAGGGCAGAACGGCCTGGACCGGCGACCGTCGGCGTTTCGCTGGCCGATCACCCGACCCGGTTCGTCATTCGTGGGGCCTGGTCCGATCATCTTGCGGAAAAAAGGCCGCAAGCTTGGGCTCGCCGCGGCGTTAAACAGTCTGAAAGGAGTGCCGCGGAAGCCACACCTGGGATCATGCCTGAGTCAGATTGTCCGCTGCGGCGATTTTCCGGACTCGAAACCGGCGCAGGCGAGAGGCGGTCGTCGTCCTCGCGCTGCGCGAGAGCGAAGTTGCGCGCGTCGCGGGCGCCGGGGCCGGGTTCGGTCTCGGCCGTGGGTGGGTGGTGCCATGAAATCGGCACTACCGGCCGTGATGCGGCGGTCGGTTCCGAGAACGCTTTTCTTGACCCGCCCGCTTTCGCTTCTACAATTTCGCAGACAGCAAACCAGACGCGGTTGCCCCCGGTTCGGACCGTCGTGGTCCCGCACGCCCGCCGGGGGTGCTGTGTCTCCAGCCCCGCTGAGCCGTTGCACGCACGACGAGGGAATGAGCCGATCGCCCTATGCGGCGTTGCCGCGCCCTCGGCCGTTCCGCGCGCCGGCCGGCGCGCGGGAGAAGGGGCGGCGGTCGCGGCCGTGGGGGGGCGGTCCAGGCCGACCGCCTGGTTCGCGGCCCTGGCGGTCGCGATTTCCGCGACGCTGTTGTGGCCCGACCCGGCAGAGGCTTATATCGGCCCCGGCGCGGGTTTCGCCATCGGCACCACCTTCGTGACGTTGTTCTTCACGCTGGGCTCAGCGATCGGGGCCTTCGTCTTCTGGCCGGTGCGGTGGGCGTTGCGGGTCGTGCGGCGGCGTCGCGCGCACGCCCGAGCGCGGTTCCGCCGCGTCGTGGTCCTGGGTCTGGATGGGCTGGAACCGACGCTGCTCGATCGTTACCTGGCTGAGGGTAAGCTACCACATTTCGCACGGCTGCGGGACACTGGCGACTACCGGCGGCTGGCGACGACCGCGCCGGCCATGACCCCGGTGGCCTGGGCGTCCTTCCTGACGGGATGCAATCCCGGCAAGCATCGCATCTTCGACTTCCTGACGCGGGATCAACGAACGTACCTGCCGGCGCTGTCGTCGGTGCGGATTGCCCCGCCGCGGAGAACGCTGAAGCTGGGCCGTCGGCGGATTCCGTTGGGCCGTCCGGAAGTCCGGTTGCTGCGCAAGGGCCGGCCCTTCTGGCGCACGCTGGGGGAGCACGGCATCTTCAGCAACATCATCCGGATGCCCATCACGTTTCCGCCGGAGAAGTTTCGCGGGGTGCTGCTCTCGGCCATGTGCGTGCCCGACCTGCGGGGGAGCCAGGGCACGTTTTCGTATTATTCGACGGCGTGGGAGGGGAACGGCGAGACGACGGGCGGCGAGCGGATTCGCGTGGAGCGCGCGGGGGACCGTGTTCGCAGTGATCTGATCGGCCCGCCGGACACCACGGCGGACGGCGGGGAGCCGCTGCGATGTCCGTTCGAGGTTCGTATCGAGGGGCCGGATCGGGCGGTGCTGAAGGTGGCGGGCGAGTCGGTTCCGCTGCGGCGCGGCGAGTACACGCCGTGGGTGCGGGTTCCGTTCAAGGCGGGGTTGGGCGTGACCGTGACCGGCATCGCCGAATTCCTCCTGCTGGAGGCGGAGCCGGAATTTCGCTTGTACGTCACGCCGATCCAGATCGATCCGGCCCGGCCGGCGTTGCCGATTTCGCACCCGCCGATGTACGCGCCGTATTTCGCCCGGCTGCTGGGGCCTTACGCCACGCTGGGGCTGGCGGAGGACACCTGGGCGCTCAACGAGCACGTGCTGGATGAGGGGGCCTTCCTGCACCAATGCCTGGAGGCGGACCGAGAGCGGATCGGGATGTTCTTCGATGCGTTGGAGAAGACGCCGCGGGGCCTGTGCGTCTGCGTGGTGGATAGCCCGGACCGGGTGCAGCATATGTTCTGGCGTTATCTGGAGCCGGACCATCCGGCGAACCGCAACGGCAACGGCCGGGCATTTCCGACGGCGATCGAGGACATGTATGTACGGATGGACGCCCTGGTCGGCGACACGCTGCGAGTCTGTGACGATGGGGAGACCTTGCTGATGGTCATTTCCGACCACGGCTGCACTTCCTTCCGTCGCGGCGTCGATCTGAACTACTGGCTCGAACAGAACGGCTACCTCGCGCTTCAGCCGGAGGGTCGGGGCCGCAAGCATCTGGCCGGCGTGGATTGGTCGCGGACTCGGGCCTATGCCATCGGCCTGGCGGGCATCTGGCTGAACCTGCGGGGGCGGGAGGCCCAGGGAATCGTCGACCCGGCGGAGGCGGCGGCGTTGCGGGCGGAGATTGCCGGTCGCCTGAGCGGCCTGCGCGATGTCGACGGCACGACCGCGGTGAATCGCGTGCTGCAAGCGGAGCGCATTTACCACGGGCCGTACAAGGCGGAGGCGCCGGACTTGATCGTGGGCTACAACCGCGGATACCGGGTGAGCTGGGAGGCGGCGGTCGGTCAGCCGACGGACCGGCTGTTCCACGACAACACGCGGGCCTGGAGCGCCGACCACATCGTCGATCCCGCGTTGGTCCCCGGCGTTCTGCTCTGCAATCGCAAGCTCGGCGGTCCCGCGCCGCACATTGCCGACCTGGCGCCGACCGTGCTGCGGGCCTTCGGCATCACTCCGCCGGCATACATGGACGGCCGGCCGCTGGCGATTGCCGCGGCGGACGGGTCGTTCGCCGAGGGGGCCGGCCCGAAGCCGGCCGGCGTCCCGACGGGTTGATCCCGCCGGGCGGAGTGCGAGGGGCAAAGGAATAGGAAGCACCGGAGATGAGCCGCAAGAGGTTGTTGACTCGACGCAAGTTCCTGCAATCCGCCGCGGCCGGCGGCTTGCTGGGCCTCGCCGGTCTCAGCGGCGGATGTGACACTGTGCCGACACCGGCACAGGTTCGCCGCCGGTCGGGGCGCCGGGTCGGTCAGCGGGTCGTCGTCATCGGCATCGACGGCATGGACCCAGACCTGACGGAGCGTCTGATGGAGGCCGGGCGGCTGCCGAATCTGGCGGCGCTGCGGGCCGGGGGCGGCTACTCCCGCCTGGCGACGAGCATCCCTCCGCAAAGCCCGGTGGCCTGGGCGAGTTTCATCACCGGGGCCGACCCGGGCACGCACGGCATTTTCGATTTCATCCATCGGCGGCCGAACCGCCCGTCCGAGCCGCGTTACTCCGCGGCGGAGACGATCGCCGCGAGCGGGGGCTGGGAAATCGGCCGACACCGCTTGCCGCTGACTTTCTGGCCGTTCAACCATGAGCCGTCGCGGACGGTGCTGCGGCGCGAAGGCACGCCGTTCTGGCACTATCTGGACGAGGCCGGGATTCCCTCGGTGTGTTACGACCTGCCGGCGGATTATCCTCCCAGCCCTTCCGAGCACGGCCACCATCGCAGCCTGGCCGGCATGGGCACGCCGGACCTGCTGGGGACCTACGGGACCTACCAGGTCTTCAGCACGCGGGTCGGCGGGCAGCACGAGGAGAACGGCGGGCTGGTGCATCCGCTGTGGTTCGACGGAGACGTGGCGCGGGCGAGGCTGGCCGGCCCGAAGAACACGCTGTTGAAGCGGCCGGTCGGCACGGAGGCGCCGCTGACGATCTTCCGTCACCCCAGCGAGCCGGAAGCCCGCATCGAAATCGCCGACCGGACCGTGGTGTTGCGTCAAGGAGAATGGAGCCGGTGGGTGCGGGTGGTCTTTCCGATCGAGCTGCCTTCGTTTCTGCCGAATGACCAGGTACAGGGCATCTGTCGGTTTTACTTGCAGGAGGTTCGCCCGCACTTCCGGCTGTACGTTTCGCCGCTGAACATCGATCCGCTGTCTCCGGGCCGCCAGCCGATCAGCGAGCCGCCGGAGTTTGTAACCGAGCTGGCCGACCGCCTCGGCCGCTTCGGCACGTTGGGGTTTCAGGAAGACCACAAGGCGTTGACCAACGGCGTGTTCAGCGATGAGGAGTTCCGCATCCAGGCCGACTTCGTGTTGGAAGAGCGGCTGAAGCTGCTGGATCACGCCTTGTCCGACTACGACGAGGGCCTGTTGTTCTTTTACTTTTCCAGCACGGACTTGCAGGCCCACATGTTCTGGTGGGATTCCGACGAGCGGCACCCCCGCCGGTCGCCCGCCGAGGCCCGGCACTACATGGGCGTGCTGGAGAATCTTTACGCGCGGCTGGACGGCGTGGTCGGGGACATCGCCCGGCGTTGCGGGCCGCAGGCCACGCTGCTGGTGCTTTCCGACCACGGTTTCGGCAATTTTCGCCGGCAGTTCAATCCGAATACCTGGCTGCGGGACCACGGCTACCTGGGACCTCCGGACTGTGCGTCGCTGGCCGAGGCGGCGAGCGGGGCGGTGGCCGACTGGAGCCGCACGCGGGCTTATGCCCTCGGCCTGAACAGCGTGTATCTGAATCTCGCCGGCCGGGAGCGTGACGGGGTCGTCCGGCCGGAGGAACGGGACGCGGTGCTCGAGGAGTTGTCGGCGGGGCTGCTGGCGGCGCGGGATCCGGCGACCGGGCAATCTCCGATCGCGGCGGTGTATCGCGGCGACCTGGTGTACAGCGGCCCCTGCGTCGCGTCGGCGCCGGACCTGATCATCGGCTATCGCCGCGGCTATCGCTGCTCATGGGGCGGCGCGATGGGCGCCGTGGAGGGCGACGTCCTCAGCGACAACGATTCCGCCTGGGCCGCGGACCACTGCATGGCCGCCGAGGAACTGCCGGGCGTCCTGTTCTGCAATCGGCCGCTTCGTCAGGGCGGGCCGTCGCTCATTGACCTGGCTCCGACGATCCTGGGGGAATTCGGCCTGAGCGTTCCGGCCGCGATGACCGGCCGCCACCTGCTCAGCCCGCAGGCGGTGGCCCGGCGGGTTCGAAAGGAAGAGAAGCTCGATGCCTAAGATCCACCTTGACCGAGCGCTGCACGACCGCGTGAAGAAAGTCGCCGAGACGGCGGGTTACGCGTCACCGGAGGAATTCGTCGTTCACGTGATCGAGCGGGAATTAAGCCGACTGGAGACGCCGGAGGATGATCCCCGGGTCGAAGAACGTTTGCGCGGATTGGGCTACCTGGAGTAGCCGTTCGCGGCGGGGGAATGAAGAGGGCTGGAGCGGCGGGCGGCCCGCGGAGACGAACGCCTCACGATGGAGATCGTCAACCGATTGCTGTTGTGGCTCGGCGACACGGCCTTGTGGCTGGTGGCTTCGTGTGGACGATGGTTGTCCGCCGCGTGGGGCCGGCTCGAGCCCGCTTTGAACCCGGTGTTATCGCCGGTTCTGGCGTGGCTGAACTCGGCCTGTTCGGCGGTGAGCGAGGTGGTGTTTCGGGTTCTGGCTCCGGTTCCCTCCTGGCTGGAGCTGCTGCTGCTCTCCGGCGTGTCCGGCGCGGCGATGCTGGTGCTGTTTCGCTACACGTCCAACCAGAGGGCGATCGGCCGCGCCCGGGACCGCCTCACGGCGAACCTGCTGGCTCTCAAGTTGTTCAAGGACGAACCCCGGCTGACGTTCCGCACGCAGCTTCGCGTCCTGGGGGCTTTGGCGCGTCTGCAATGGCACTTGCTCCGTCCGTTGCTCATCATGCTGTTGCCGATGGCCCTGCTGCTGGGACAACTGGCCGGGCGGTACCAGTGGCGGCCACTGAAGCCGGGCGAGCGGAGTTTCGTGCGGGTGCGACTCAAGGCCGCGGCGGTCGTGCCCGAGCCGGTCCTGGAGACGGACGGTGGGGCGGTGGTGGAGGTCGGGCCTGTGCCCGGCGGCGGGGATCTGGTTTGGCGGATTCGGGGCGGCGAGCCGGGACGGCACCCGTTGCGGCTGCGGATCAACAATCATTGCTTGGAGAAGGAGTTGGTGGTCGGCGAGCAGCGAGACCGCGTCAGCGTGGAGCGGGTCGGCGCGCGGTGGGGCGCTCAGCTCATGCGGCCGCTCGAACCGGTATTGCCGAGCGATGTCCCGGTGGAATCCATCGTGGTGCAATACCCGGTATCACGTCTGCCGCTGACGGGAGATACGCGCTGGATCTGGACGTTCACCGTGGCGTCGCTGCTTTCGGCGGGGCTGCTGCGGTCGGTGATCAAGGTGCGGATCTGAGGGGGCGAGTGGTCGCACCGTCCGGCGGCGGGGCCGGCGCTGAGGTCGCGTGGTCGGCCATGGTCGAGGGCTTTCCGACGTAACCCAGGGATTCCAACTGTCGCCGCTGCTCCTCGCTGATCGGCGCGCGGGACTGGGGCAGGGCCTTGGCCAAATCGCGGTTGCGGCTGCGGATCGGCTGCAAGTCCCCAATCAGCCGGGCCAGGAGACCGCCGGCGGTTTGGGCGAAGCTTTGCTGTTCCTGGGGGTCTCCGGGCACGCGGTAGAGCGAGGCCCGCGGCGGATCGCTTTCGACGTAGAGCAGCTTGTAGCCGTCCTGGTAGAGGGCTTTCTGTTCGGTACCGAACTTCACGGCTTCGGCGAAGGCGTCCGGCCGGCGGGTGAACGGTTGGCCTTGCAGGAGCGGGAGCATCGAGACGCCTTGTACGCCTTCAACCGGCGGCAGCCGGAGCTGATCGAGGAGCGTGGGCATCAGATTGAACAGCTCGACGATCCGGGGCACGCGAACGCCGGCCTGGACGACGCCCGGCCAGCGGAGGATCAGCGGAACATGGAGCTGGTTGTGGTGGACGCTCAGACCGTGATCCCAGAACCCGTGTTCGCACAGGGCTTCGCCGTGGTCGGAGGCGAAGATGACGCAGGCGTTGTCCCACAGCCCGCGTTCCGCCAGCCCGCGACGCAACTCCTCGAAATGCCGATCGGCGGCGCGCACGCCGGCCTCATAGCGGGCCACCCAATACTCGCGATACCGGGATAGCGGCTCGTGCCGGGCGGGATCGGCCAGGGCCGGCAGTCGGCGGAGGTGGTCCAGACGGGCGATCTCCAGCGGGGTCAGCTCGCGTTTGTTGGGGAGGCGTTCGACTTCGTCGAGGAGCCGATTGAGGCAATCTCGATCGCCTTCGTACGGGCCGTGCACGTCCATGTAGTGCAGGTAGAGAAAGAGGGGCCGGGCGGGGTCGCGTCGCGGCAGCCAGCGGAAGACGGCTTCGTTGATGGTGTGCCCGGAGGTGGATTCCTTGGTGAAGCTGGCGAAGGAGCTGTCGAAGTGGTCGAAGCCCTGGCCGAAGCCGAATTCCGCGGCGACGAACGGGTTCGCGGAGAAGGCGGCGGTCTGGTAGCCGCCTTGGTGGAGGGCTTCGGCCAGCGTGGTGAGCTGTTCGCTGAAGACGGCGACGGACGGGGCTTCGGTGAAGGTGGCGTCCCAGGCGAGCTGGTAGTCGCGGACCTGATGCACGCCGGGGTAGACCGCCGAGAAGATCGAGGCCACGGAGGGCTGGGTCCAGGGCGCCTGGGCGATGGCCTGTTCAAAGAGCAGGCCCTCGGCGGCGAAGGCGTCGATGGCCGGGGTCAATTGGTGAACGCCTCCGTAGGCGCCGAGCCGGTCGGCGCGGAGCGCGTCCACCAGCACGAAGACGATGTTCGGCAAGGGCGCGTCGGGCGGACGGCGACCCGGCTCCGGGGCCTTCGCACCGAAACGAAACCAGGCGACCGCGATCAAGGACAGTACGATCAGCCCGGCCAGCAGGGGCCGGGCGAGTCGGGCGGGGCGCAACGGGCGGTTCTCCTGCGGCTCGCTTTCAGAGTAACCCACCGGGCTGAAACGGACAAGGGCACCAGATGATGATCGAGATGCGGCAATGCGGCTTTTCCGGGCGCGGAGTTGTGTTTTTGCTTTGCACCGCAAATGGCTGGGACGGACCAGGCCTCGAGAGGACTTGCGCGATATCGGTCTCGCGGATCCCGCTCAGGGGGTCGGTTCCAGTCGATGCGAATCGCCGCCGTCTTCGTGTTTCGGTGGGCGGTGGGTCCGTGGGGCAAAGAGCACGAAGGCGGCGATGAGCAGTCCGGCGGACATGAGATAGAAGACGGGCCGGACGTTGCCATTGAGGAAGACCGCCAGCAGTCCGCGGTGGTCGGCCCATTCCCTGGCACGGTGCGTCCAGGCCGGCCAGTCCCGCGGCAGTTCGAGGAGGGAATGGCCGGCTGCCGTGGTCAGGGCCGCGTCCTCGCGGGCGGGATCCGGCTCGGCCGGTTCCGGCAGGATGGGCATGACGACCTCGCCGGGCTTGCGGAAGCGGAGATCGAGCCGGGCGAGCCGCTCGACGATTTCCTTGTCACGGGTGAAGGCGTTGATCAGATGGTCGCGGCGGGTGATCTCATCGCGCAGGTCTTCGATGCGTTCCTCCAGACGGGCTTCCTCCGCGCGCAGGTCGCAGTACTCCTGCAACAGCGGGAGCAGCAGGGTGGGGGCGAAGACCGCGAAGCTGAGCAGCACGAGGAGGACGAACATGACCCGATGCCCGAACGGCGACCGCGGCAGGTCTTCGGCCGGCCGGGTGGGCGGCAGCGAGGCGTCGGAGTCGGCCATGGCAACGCGGCCTCGGGTTGCGGTGACGTTCGGCGGCGGACCCCGCGGCGGGCGGCGCCGCCATCGGCGCCGCTACTTGTTCCACAGGCTGCCGCCGAAGACGGCCTGGTCGCCGAGCATTTCCTCGATGCGGAGCAACTGGTTGTACTTGGCGATGCGATCGGTGCGTGACGCGCTGCCGGTCTTGATCTGCCCGGCGTTGCAGGCCACGGCGACATCGGCGATGGTGGTGTCTTCGGTCTCGCCGCTGCGGTGGCTGATGACCGCGGTCCAGCCATTCCGCATGGCCAGGTCGATCGCCGCAAACGTCTCGGTCAGCGTGCCAATCTGATTCACCTTGATGAGGATGCTGTTGGCGGCCTTCTTCTGCAAGCCGGTCGCCAGCCGTTCCGTGTTGGTGACGAACAGATCGTCGCCCACGAGTTGGACCTTGTCGCCGAGCTTCCGGCTCAGCTTCACCCATCCGTCCCAGTCGTTTTCGGCGAGGCCGTCCTCCAGACTGCGGATCGGCCACTGGCTGCACTTCTCCGCCCAGTAGTCGATCATCTCGTCGGCGCCGATCACCTTGCCGGGGTTGCTCTTGAAGAACTTGTACTTGTTCGGCGCGCCGGCCTCATTGGCCAGTTCGCTGGCGGCCGGGTCCAGGGCGAAGAAGACCTGCTCGCCGAGCTTATAGCCGGCCTTCTCCACCGCCGTGGCGATGACCTCGAAGGCCTCGTCGTTGGACTTCAGGCTGGGGGCATAACCGCCCTCGTCGCCGACGGCCGTGTTGTAGCCCTTGTCCTTCAGGACCTTCTTCAGCGTGTGGAAGATCTCCGCGCCCCAGCGGAGGGCCTCGCGAAAGTTGGGCGCGCCCCACGGCTGGATCATGAACTCCTGGAAATCGACCGTGCTGTCGGCGTGCTTCCCGCCGTTCAGGATGTTCATCATCGGGACCGGCAGCACATGGGCCCGGCAGCCGCCCAAATAGCGGAACAGCGGCAGGCCGCACGCCGTCGCCGCCGCCCGCGCCGCCGCCAGGGAGACGGACAGGATCGCGTTGGCCCCGAGTTTGGCCTTGTTGGGCGTGCCGTCCAGCTCGATCATGGCCGCGTCGATCTGCTCCTGGTCGGTGGCGTCCATGCCGACGACGGCCTCGGCGATCAACGTGTTGACGTGCTCGACGGCTTTCTCCACGCCCTTGCCGAAGTAGCGGTTTTTGTCGCCGTCGCGCAGCTCGACCGCTTCGTGTTCGCCGGTGGAGGCGCCGCTGGGTACGATGGCCTGACCGGCCGAGCCGTCTTCGAGCAGCACGACGGCCTCGATCGTGGGATTGCCGCGGGAATCGAGGACTTCACGAGCTTGGATATGGATGATTTCCGTGTTCAAGGGATCGGCTCCTCTCTGACATCGCGTCAATGCGGGATTCATCGGCCGAGCCGCGTTCCGGCCTGCATACCGGGATCGCGCCCACGCCGGGGCAGATCAGGCGTTTGCCAGCGTGCCGAGCGGCAGTGTAAGCCCGCCGCCGCCGGGGAGACAAGGGCCGCGGTGCCGGGACCGGTGTGGTCGGCCGCCTCGGTCGTTCGGCGTGCCAAAGGGAGCCAGGCGGACTACCATGACGCGGGGTGGACCCGGCCGGTGTACGCACGCCGGCTGGCAGCCCGGTTTCGAGGAATTCTCGCCGAGCCTGTCGGCGGTGAGGTGCATGATGAAGCTCGAAGGCGAGGCCCAGTTGCTCCGGATCTACATCGGCGAGAACGACCGGTGGCACAACCGACCATTGTATGAGGCCATCGTGCTGAAGGCCCGCGAGTTGCATCTGGCGGGGGCGACGGTGCTGCGGGGTCCGATGGGCTTCGGAGCGCACAGCCGCCTGCACACCGTGAAGGTCCTTCGGCTTTCCGAGGATCTGCCGATCGTGATCGAGATCGTGGACAGCGAGGAGAAGATCAACACGCTGCTGTCGCATCTTGATCAGATGGTCCAGGAGGGCCTCATCACGCTCGAAAAGGTCCGTGTCATCAAGTACCAGGCTGGAGGCCGCGGCGGGCAGAAGGGATAGCCCGCACGGCCGGAAGCCATGAACGTCACCCGGTGGGACGGGCAGGATACGCCTGATGCGGGGGGGCTCCCACCGCCCGTGCCGACCCGCACCGGTTCCGTTACAATCTCCCCTTTGCGTTTTGAACCGTGGCCTCCTCGGCTACTCAGGAGCACCTTATGGCCCGTTCTCGACCTGCCGCCGTCGCTTCGCACCCGTTTTCCGTCCACGATCTATGGGCTATGAAGCGGATCGGCGACCCGCAGGTCTCGCCGGACGGTCGCGCGGTGGTGTTCGTTCTGACCAGCTACGACACGGCGGAGAACAAATCCACCGCCGACCTCTGGCTGGTCGGCGTGGACGGTACGGGCCTGCGGCGGCTCACCACTCATTCCGCCAAGCCCTCCAATCCGCGATGGTCGCCGGACGGCCGATTCATCTACTTCCTTTCCGCGCGGACCGAGACGTCCCAGGTCTGGCGGATCCCCGTTGACGGCGGCGAGGCGGAACAGATCACGCGGGAGCCGCTTGATCTCGGGAGCCTGGCGATTTCGCCGGACGGAAGGTACCTGGCCTTCTCGATGGAGGTGTTCCCCGGCCGATCCCCGACGGAGACCAAGTCCCGCCTGGACGAGATCGCGAAGCAGAAGGCGACCGGCAAGGTCTACGACCGCTTGTTCATTCGGCATTGGGACACCTGGAAAGACGGCCGCCGGTCACATCTGTTCGTCATGCCGCTGGCGGCGGAGGGGCCGACTCAGCGCCGCGGGTCGCGGGCGGGCGGTTCGCTGCGGTCGCCGGGGGGCGGGGTGGACGTCATGAAGCGGATGGACGCCGACGTACCGTCAAAGCCGTTCGGCGGGGCGGAGGATTTCACCTTTACGCCGGACAGCCGTTCGGTGGTCTTCTCGGCCCGCGACGCCGGGCGGGAGGAGGCCTGGTCCACGGCCTTCAATCTGTATGAGGCGCCGGTGGACGGTTCGCGGCCCCCGCGGTGCCTCACCTCGCCCAACCAGGCGGTGATGACCCATCCGGTATTCTCCCCGGACGGCCGGACGCTGGCCTGGCTGGCGATGTCGCGGCCGGGCTACGAATCCGACCGGCTGCGGATCATGCTGCGGGCATGGGGCCGAGCGGCCGACCCCCGCCGCGGTGTCGATCGCTCGCTTACCCAAGGTTGGGACCGTTCCGCCGGGACGATCGTCTGGTCGTCTGACGGCCGCACCATTTATACCGTTGCCGACCATCTCGGCCAGCATTCGCTCTTCGCGGTGGACGTGAAGACCGGGCGCGTGCGGACGATCGTCGAGTCGGGCTACGTTACCACCCCGCTGGTCGCGGGCGATCGGATCGTGTTCGGATATTGCGATCTTCGCGGGCCGACGGAGCTCCACAGCATCCGCCCTGACGGACGGGACCACCGCGTCCTGACACGGATCAACGCGCCGCAGGTGGCGGCGGCGCGGATGGGCGAACCGGAGCAGTTCACGTTCGCCGGGTGGGGCGGCGAGCCGGTTTACGCCTATGTCGTGCGGCCGGTCGACTTCAAGGCGAGCCGGAAATATCCGGTGGCGTTTCTGATCCACGGCGGGCCGCAAGGGTCGTTCGGGAACATGTTTCACTACCGCTGGAACCCGCAGGTGTACGCCGGGGCGGGTTATGCGGTGGTGATGGTGGATTTCCACGGTTCGACCGGCTACGGGCAGGCCTTCACCGACTCGATCCGCGACGACTGGGGCGGCAAGCCGTTGGTGGATCTGCAAAAGGGGCTGGCGGCGGCGCTGGAACGGTATCCGTGGATGGACGGAAAGCGGGTGGCGGCGCTGGGGGCGTCGTACGGCGGCTACATGATCAACTGGATCGCGGGCCAGTGGCCCGACCGCTTCCGCTGCCTGGTGAATCATGACGGGAACCTCGACGAACGGATGGCTTACTACGATACGGAAGAGCTGTGGTTCCCGGAGTGGGAGCGGCACGGCCCGCCGTGGGAGCGGCCCTTCGCTTACACCAAGCACAACCCCATCGAACACGTCCACCGGTGGAAGACGCCGATGCTGGTGATCCACGGCGGCCGCGACTTCCGCGTGGTGGATACGCAGGGGATCTCGACCTTCACGGCCTTACAGCGGCGGGGCATCCCCAGCAAGTTGCTGTACTTTCCAGATGAGAACCATTGGGTGCTGAAGCCCGCCAACAGCGTCCAATGGCACGAGACCGTGCTAGCCTGGCTGCGGCAGTGGACCCGCTAGGAGGCGAGCCGGTCTCCGGACGGCCGAGCGGATCGGGCCGAAACATGGACCCTCCAGCCCACCCCATCGCGCATGACGTCATTCTCGATTCCGTCGCCGACGGGGTCTTCACGGTGGACCTCGAGTGGCGAATCACTTCCTTCAATGCCGCCGCCGAGCGGATCACCGGGGTACCGCGGTCGGAGGCCCTGGGGCGGCATTGCTGCGACGTCTTTCGGGCCAGCATCTGTGAGAGCGATTGCGCCCTCAAGCAGACGCGGCGGACCGGCCGGCCGGTGGTGAATCGCGCGGTGTATATCCTGAACTCCGCCGGCGAGCGGGTGCCGATCAGCGTTTCCGCCGCGGTGTTGAAGGATGCGCAAGCGCGCGTGATCGGCGGCGTCGAGACCTTTCGCGATCTGAGTCAGGTCGAGGAACTGCGAAAGGAGCTGGAGTCCCGCTACACCTTCGCGGACCTGGTCGGCCGCAGCGCCGCCATGCAGCGTTTGTTCGAGTTGCTCCCGCAGGTGGCGGACAGCCCCAGCACCGTGTTGATCGAAGGATCCAGCGGGACCGGCAAGGAACTGGTGGCTCGGGCCATTCACGATTGCTCCCCGCGGCGTGGCCGACGCTTCGTCGCGGTCAACTGCGGGGCCTTGCCGGACACGCTGCTGGAATCGGAGTTGTTCGGCTACAAGGCGGGGGCCTTCACCGATGCCCGCCGCGACAAGCCCGGACGGCTGGCGTTGGCGGAACGCGGAACGCTGTTTCTCGACGAGATCGGTGACATCTCTCCGGCGATGCAGGCACGCCTGTTGCGGGTGTTGCAGGAGCGGGTCTATGAGCCGCTCGGCGCGGTGCAGTCGGTCAAGGCGGATGTGCGGGTGGTGGCCGCGACGCATCGGGACTTGGCGGAGATGGTGCGGGCGGGGACGTTTCGCGAGGACCTGTACTACCGGATTAACGTCGTGCGGCTACGGCTACCCGATCTGCGGGAGCGGCGGGAAGACATCCCTCTGTTGATTGATCGCTTCGTGGCCAAGTACAACCGGATGCAGGGCAAGGAAGTGGCGGGGGTCTCCGATGCGGTGCTGGCCGTGCTGATGGCTCACGACTACCCGGGGAACGTGCGCGAACTGGAGAACATCATCGAGCATGCCTTCGTGCTGTGCCGATCCGGCGTGATCGAGGTGCAACACCTGCCGCCGGGGCTGCACGGCATCCGGGGTCAGACTTCGCGTCGCGGCCAGAGCGGGTTGACGCTGCGGGAGCTGGAGGCTCTGCATATCCGCGACGCGTTTCGCCGCCACCAGGGTCATCGTGCCGCCGCGGCCCGTGAGCTGGGCATCAACCCCAGCACGCTCTTCCGCAAGCTGAAGATGCTGGGGCTGGATGCTGAGGGCAAGCCGTCCCGTCGACGACCGCGGGCGACCTGAATCCGCAGGGCTCGGCTCATCTGGTCTCACCGGCCGCCTCCGTTGCAAGATGCAATGTTTTCACCTGATGAGAATTGCATCATGCAATGACCGGGAGGTGGTTCCGGCGGCTTGAACTTCTCTTAATCAATTACAAGCAAGTCAGTTACGGCTCTTGAATGGGCCGCCTGCCTCTGCGGTATGCCGCTTGCCCATCAGGCATGGGCGATGAAGCTCGCCGTGGCCATTCACGAGGGTCGCGTGTCGCCGGTGCTGGATGTCGCCGAACGGCTGTTGGTCATTACCGTCGCCGGCGGCGGCGAAGTGGCTCGCGGCGAGGAAGCCCTCCCGGCTGCCGACCTTGCGGCACGGGCGAAGCGGATTCGCGAGCTGGGCATCGATACGCTGATCTGCGGCGCGGTGTCGCGGCCGCTGGAGATGCTGCTGGTGGCGTCTGGTATTCGTTTGCTGGCGAGAGTCTGCGGCCCGGTTGATGAGGTCCAGCGGGCTTACCTGGAAGGGCGGCTGGCGGATGCCGCCTTCACCATGCCGGGCTGCTGTCGGCGAGGGCGGGGTGCAAGTCGTCGCGGAGCGGGTCGGGGCCGATGCCGGCGTTCGGCGGGGTACTCGCCGCCGCCTTCTTCTCAACCACCCGCGGACGGACGCTTGCCGGGTCTGCCCGCCTTGGAATGAAAGGAACTTGGCCATGAAGATAGCTGTGAGTGCTGTTGAGCCCCGCTGGGAGTCGATGATCGACCCGCGGTTCGGGCGCTGCCCATACTTTTTGATCGTGAACACGGACGATTTGAGCATGGAGGCCGTTTCCAACGCGGCGGCGGCCTTGGGTCAGGGAGCCGGGATTCAGGCCGCGCGACTGGTAGCGGAGCACGGCGTGCAGGCGGTGTTGACCGGGCACTGCGGCCCCAACGCCCAGCAGGCTCTCGCTGCCGCCGGCATCCGCATCGTCGAAGGGTGCAGCGGTGTCGCGCGGCAGGTGGTGGAGCAGTTCCAAGCGGGACAGCTCGGTTCGCCCACCGGGACCGGGGCGACGGCAGGCGGGGCCGCGGCGATGGCGGCCGGCGGATCGTCGGTGCCGTCGATGACGCCGGGGCAACCGCTTCCCGGTGTTCCGCTCGGCCTGGGCCTGGGTTGGGGTCGCCGTCGGCGCACGGGTCGTGCCGGGGGCATGGGGCGGGGCCGTGGGATGGGTTTCGGCCGTGGGATGGGCTTAGGTTTTGGGCGCGGCGTCGGCGGTGGTTGGGGCCGCAGGGCGAACTGGTTTTGAGGCGGACATCGGCGGCGTGACCGGCGAGCGGTGTTGACGGGAAACACCGGCAGCACCGCAGAGACGACGCATGGGGCCGACGCGGTGAACATCGCGATTGCCAGCGGAAAAGGAGGAACCGGCAAGACCACGCTCGCGGTCAATCTGGCGGCAGCGGCGGCCCGCCGCGGTCGGAGCGTCGCTTACCTCGATGCGGATGTGGAGGAGCCGAACGGCCATCTATTCCTCCACCCGGAGATCGATCAGCGTGAGCCGGTCTCGCTGCTGGTGCCGCAGGTGCATGAGGAGGCCTGCAACGAATGCGGCCTGTGCGGGCAGTCCTGCCAGTACAGCGCGATCGTCTGCCTGGGGGCGAAGCCGCTCGTCTTCCCCGAATTGTGTCACGGCTGCGGCGGGTGCGCGTTGGCCTGTCCTCGACGGGCGATCATCGAAGTTCCCTATCCGATCGGTCGAGTGGAGACCGGTCGGGCCAAGGGGGTAGCGTTTGTGCAAGGCGTGCTGGACGTGGGTCAGGCGAAGAGTCCGCCAGTGATTCGAGCCGTGAAGGCCGCGGCCCCGTCGGTTGATTGGCAGATCATCGACGCCCCGCCGGGGACGGCATGCCCAGTGGTGACGGCGGTGCGCGGCGCGGACCTGGTCCTGCTGGTGACCGAGCCGACGCCGTTCGGGCTGCACGACCTGCGGCTGGCGGTGGAGACCGTGCGGCGGCTCGGGCCGGCCGCCGCCGTGGTGATCAACCGCGCCGGCATCGGCGACGACCGCGTCGCCCGCTACTGCCGGGAGGAGGGACTCGGCGTCTGGGCGGAGATTCCGGACGATCGCCGCATTGCGGAGGCCTACGCACGAGGGCGGATGGTCGGCGAGGCGGTGCCTGAGTTCGGGCGGGTGATGGAGTCGCTGCTTGAGCGGTTGGAGGCGTGGTCGAGCCGGGAGTGCGGCGGCTAATGGCCGGACGGGAGTGCCTGGTGCGGGAACTGGTGGTCATCAGCGGCAAAGGCGGCACGGGCAAGACCAGCCTGACGGCTTCGCTGGGCGTGCTGGCCGGTGACGAGGTGGTGGTGGCCGACGCGGATGTCGATGCGGCGGACCTGCACCTGCTGCTGGACCCGCGCGTTGTACACCGCGAGGTTTTTCGCGGTGGGCACGAAGCGGTCATTCATCCCGAATTATGCAGCGCCTGCGGCGCGTGCGCGGGGTGGTGCCGCTTCGAGGCGATCGTGCCGTCGCCGCGGCCCGACGGAACGCCCGGCTATGCGGTCGATCCGGCGGCGTGCGAGGGCTGCGCGGTGTGCGTGCGGCACTGCCCCCGATATGCGATCGATTTCGAGGAACGGGACTGCGGAGAGTGGTTCATCTCCGCGACGCGGTGCGGGCCGATGGTTCACGCCCGCCTGCGGCCGGGCGCCGAGAACTCCGGGAAGCTGGTCAGCCTGGTGCGGGCGAAGGCTCGCGAAGTCGCGGAACAGCAAGGCCGCGGCCTGGTTTTGATCGACGGTTCGCCGGGCATCGGCTGCCCGGTGATCGCCTCGCTGACCAACGCGACGGCGGCGTTGCTGGTGGCCGAGCCGACCGTCAGCGGCGCACACGACCTGGGGCGGGTGGTGGAGCTGGCCGGCCGCCTAGGGGTGCCGACATGGTTGTGCGTGAACAAGTGGGACGTGAACCCGCCGCTGGCGGACCATCTGGAGCGGGAGGCGTCAGCCCGCGAGGTGCGGCTCGCCGGCCGAGTCCGCTACGACCCGGCGGTCACGGCAGCCCAGATGTCCGCCAGGACCATTGTTGAATTTTCCTCCGATGGCGCGGCGGAGGATATCCGCGCCGTGTGGCGGGCAATCCGCGCCGCTTGGGCGGGCGACGCCTCTGAGTCGGCAAGCTGAGCCGCGGGCTTCCTCCCACGCGGCATCCGCGGCGCGAGTGGGCCTCGGTGCAGGAGCAACAGGAACTCGACCCGAAATCGGGGTCGCTGGAAAACGCGGTCCCCGTGGAACCACTGAAGGAGAACACCCAGATGAAGATCGCCATCCCCGTTGAGAACGGACAGCTTTGCACGCATTTCGGCCACTGCCGGGAATTCGCCATCTACGAGGCCGACCGCGGAACTCGCCAGGTCCGCGCCAAGACCCTCCATCCGGCTCCACCGCACGAGCCGGGCGTCCTGCCGCGTTGGCTGCACGGGCTGGGGGCCGAGGTGATCATCACCGGCGGCATGGGCCAGCGTGCCCAGCAGCTCTTTGCTGAAAACAACGTGGAAGTCGTCCTCGGCGCGGCACCCGCCCCGGTGGATGACGTGGTCACGGCGTACCTGGCGGGCACACTGCAATCCGGAGCCAATCCCTGTGACCACTGAGTGCGGTCAGGCGCTGCTCGATGAATTTCGCGCTCGCGAGCACAGTCGCTGCGTCGCCTGCGGCAGCCCGACCGGCGCCGCGGCCCGCCTGCGGTTCACGGTGCGCCCGGACGGCGGCGTGGAGGCGTGGTTTCCGCCCAGCCCGCTGCATCAAGGCTACGATGGGATCCTGCACGGCGGGGTGATTGCCACGCTGCTCGACGCGGCGATGACCAATTGCCTGTTTGCCCACGGCTGCTCGGGGGTCACGGCGGATCTGCACGTTCGCTTTCGCCATCCGGTGGTTGCGGCCCAACCATCGCTGGTGCGGGCCGAAATCGAGCGGAGCCTCCCGCCGTTGTTCGTGCTCAGGGCCGAGTTGCTCCAGAGCGGGCGTTGTCACGCCACGGCGGTCGGCAAGTTCATGGATCGCCGTGACCCGATGGTCGCCGCCCAGGGAAGGGGGTTCCCGGCGGACTCCGCGGACGGCGGCTCCCGCCCGGCTACGGCGACGTGAAGCCGGAGAGCACGAAGGCCGCGCTCAGGAGCTGCACCCATGCGAAAACGGCAGGATAGAGCGCATACTGCAAGGCTCCGGAGACCACCAGGGCGATGAGGATGATCATCCCGAACCGACCCAGTGCGGCCAGCCGGGGCTGGAGGGAACGCGGGGCCACCGCGCGGATGACGTGGAAGCCATCGAGCGGCGGGATGGGCATCAGGTTGAAGCAGGCCAGGATCAGGTTCACCCAGATCAGGCCCTTGCAGGCCCCGATCACGCCGGCCCACGCCGCGGCGTGCGGCACGCCCAGGATCGCCGGCATGGCGGATGGCTCGGTGGGCTTGAGGTGGACTGTGACGGAGCTGGAGTGCAGACCCATGGCGAGTAGCGCTAGGGTCAGGAGGTGGGTGCCGATCAGGGCCAGCAGCAGGTTCAGCGAAACGCCCGCCAGGGACACGCCCAGATTGCCCAGTCGCCAGTGCCGCAGCCGCCGGGTGTCCACCGGGACGGGCTTGGCCCACCCGATGAAGAAGCCGGATTTCGTGAGGACAAGGATGAGCGGAAGGATGACGCTGCCGAACCACTCCAGGTGGCGAAGGGGGTTGAGGCTGAACCGCCCGCGGTCCCGGGCGGTGGGGTCGCCGCTCCAGTAGGCGGCGACGCCGTGGCCGATCTCGTGGAACACGATCGAGAGCAGCAAGAAGGCACAGAACATCGCTTCGCCGGCCCAGTCCGGCAGCAGGGGCGCGGCGTCGGCCAATTGGGCTGAGAGGTCGGCCGTGGAGGTCGGGGCTTCGGCCGGGCGGGGCGAGGCGGCGGCGTCCGGATCGCCTTCGGCGGCCTCGGTCGGGTTGGAGCGGTCGCCGGCTGCGTCCGGTGCGGTATCGCCGTCGCCGGCGGCGTGGGCCACCTCGTCCTCCGGCGATGCTGCGAGGGGACTCTCCGCCGTGGTTGTGTCGGCCTGCTGCTGGGCCAGGGCGGCCAGTGCCAGGGCCGCGACATTCAGCGTGCCGAAGAACATCGCCAGGACGGCCAGTACCAGACCTGCGATACCGACGCGGCGGTCGTGGGACAATTTATTTTTCCGGGCCAGGAGCACCACGGCCACGACGCCCAGGGCCAGCCCCGGGAGCAGCCCGACCAGCGGCAGCATGGCCGGCACCGCCAGGATCCAGATGGCCTTGGCGGCACGGGAGGCGACGGGCGGCTCCGGTCGGGGTGGCGGTTCGTCCGTGGTCCACGGTGACCAGTGGGTGTCGCCGCGGGTAGGACCGGCCGCCGGGCGGACCTCGACCGGCTGCGGCGTTGGAGTCGAGCCGGCTTCCAACGGGTCGGTCGGCGGAGTCGGTTCGTCGGGCGGAGTGGGTAGAGGGCGATTCGGTTCGTCCATGTGCGGGAAGCGTAGCGGGAGGTTTTCCGCAGGACAACCGACCGAGGGACAAGCAGGAACGCGTCCTTGTCAGGCCGAGGATGTCCGGCCTAGAGTGTATCCCGCAGTGCCCTAGCTCTACGGACGCCGCCGGTGGTTTCAACATGGTGACACCGACCTGCACCCGCTGCCAGCGAGTGATTCCAGCAGAAGACATCAACGTCGCCCGCGACGTGGCCTTCTGTCGGGGGTGCAATATTACCCACAGTCTGGCCGAGCTGATGTCCGAGCGGGCCGAGGAACGGGACGACGCCGCGGACCTGACCCGGCCTCCGCCCGGGGCGTGGTACCGCTATGACGGCGTGGCCACGGTGATCGGCGCGGCGCACCGCTCGTCAGCGGCGGCCGGTTTGCTCTTCTTCGCGGTCTTCTGGAACGGCGGCGTGGCGGTGTTCGTGCTGCTCAATCTCGCGTCCACGATCCGCCTGCTGGGTGGGAATCCGCCGGATTGGTTCCCGGATCCGATCATGGATGGCAAATTCCTCGGCCTGGGCATGACCATCTTTCTCTGGATTTTTCTCTTGCCGTTCATCGGCGTGGGCCTGGCCCTGGCGGCGGGGTTGGTGAGCGCCGTCGCGGGGCGGACCGAGGTCCGCTTCGATGAGGTGAGGGGCACGGTGTTCACCGGGGTCGGGCCGATCGGCCGGCGGCGGTGGTTCGAGGTCGCGGCCGTCCGCAAGGTGCGGTGCCAGCAGATCGACGCGGAGGGGTACGGTCGATCGCGTGGTCGGCAGGAAGGCATCGTCATCGAGCTGGAAGGCGGAGAGCGGATTGAGTTTGGCGCGGGCCTGTCCGACGCGGGGCGGCGGTTCGTGGCGTCGGCCCTGCGGCAAACGCTGCCGCGGACGAGGTCCGGCTGACCGCTTTGCGGCCACGCCTACTTGCGGACGCGGTTTTTCTCGGCTTCCTCCCGAACACGGCTGGACTGAGCGCGGCGGGCCTCTTCGGCCTTCTTCTGCACCTGTTCCAGGTAGCGCATGAACAGGGAGGGCTTCTTCGGCCGGCCCTTCTTGACGAACAGTTCGCCGGCGGCCTCCTTCTCGCGGATGTGCTTGCGGATGCGATGCTGCTCGATCATGCCGAGCAGGTTGCTGGAGAGAATGTAGAGGTTCAGCCCGCTGGGGAAGTTGTAGAAGATGAACCCGAAGAAGACCATCATGAAGGTCATGATCTTCTGCTGCTGGGCCATCTGGTCGGGGAGGGGGTTGCCGTTCTTGTCTTTCTGCGGCGTCGCCGGGGTGGTCGGCGCGGTCAGTTTCTGAGTGAACTTCTGCTGCGCGTACATGGTGATGGTCATGATGATCGGCAGCAGGTTGAACGCCGTGATCGGTCCCATCATGCTGCCCAGCAAGGGGACGTGATAGGTGCCGTTGAAGGGGATCAGCGCGTCGGGCATGGACAGGTCTTTGATCCACAGGAAGAAGGGCTGGTGCCGCAGGTCTACGTTGGTGTTGAGCGAGGTCCACAAGGCCACCCAGACGGGCATTTGCAGGACCATCGGCAGGCAGCCGAAGAACTGGCCGGCGGGGTTGATGCCCTCCTCGCGGTAGAGCTTCATCGTCTCGTCGTTCAGTTTCTGGCGGTCGTTCTTGTATTGCTGCTGGAGGGCCTCCAGCTTGGGCTTGAGCTGGGCCATGCCTTTGGTCATCTTCATCATGTTGATCTGCCCGCGCTTGGTGACCGGGTGTAGCACCAGTCGGACGATGAAGACCAGGATGATGATGGCGATGCCGTAGTTGTGGACCACGCGGTACGACTGCGTCAGCAGCCAGAGCATGATCGAGGCCAGCCAGTTGAACGTGCACCAGGCGACATCGGGGGTTTTGACCAGGTCGTACCGCCGCTGCTGAAGCTCGCGGGGCAGGGCATCGAACACCTTGACGCTCTTGGGGCCGCAATAGGTGTCCATCTCCAAAGTGACGGATTCGCCCGGGGCCAGCGGTTGGGTCGGGCGGAAGATCTGTTCAATGGTCAGATCGTCCGCGTGCTCCCGGGTCGGCAGCAGGGCCAAGGCGTTGGCCTGTTCGTAGTATTCCGGGAATTGCTGATCGCCCAAGGGCAGCGGCACGACGATGCAGGCGAAGTACTTGTTGGCCACCGAGGTCCAGAGGAGCCGCTTGTCTTCGTCTACCAACAGCTTACGGCGGGCGGCCTCGCCCTTGATGGCGTCCGTCCGCAGGAAACTGGACCCGGCGAGCGGCGGCCCGCCGTCCGCGCGCCGCACGGCCGCGAATACACGGCGATCCTCGCGGTAGTCTTCCTGACGAATGCCGACCGGCCCTCGGGCGGTGAGACGGACGGATTGGCGCGTGGGAGCCAGGTTGGTGATGGTCAGAGACACTCGCGGGCCGGGCGCGGCGGGTTCCAGCCGGTAGGTGCGGGTCAGTTCCAGCACGTCGGTCTGGCTCTCGCCTTCGAAGCGGCGGATGCGAGTCTGGAGCACCGCCTGTTCGCCCCGTTCATCCGCCTGCCGGGAGATCGACCATTCGGTGTCGTCCAAGCGCACCAAGGCTTTGTCTTCCACCAGCAGGATGCTTTCGAGGGCGAAAGAGGTCAGGGTGTCGCCGGTGGCGGGATCCTTGACCGGATGCAGAAGCACATAGGGATCGTGATCCGGGTTTCGCTTGTCGCGGGCCGGGTGCAGGCGGTGGCGGGACAGGGTGATCGACTCGATGCCGGCGCCGCGAGGAGTGACCACCACGGCCATTTCATAGGGGTTGATGAAACCGTCGCGGGGGTTGTTCTGGCGGTCGTCGCCGAGCGTGACCGGTAAGCCGCCCGGCGGGGCATTCACGGCCTCGAAAGAGGGGCCGGTGGCGGAAGCAGCGAGGGTTGCGGCGGGAGGGGTCGAACCGGCCCATTCTGCTCCAGCCGACGTCGTGGAGGGGGTCGCGGGAGCTGACGAGGCCGCCGGTGGGGTCGCGGTCTGATCGAGAGCCGCGGCGGTAGTGGTCGGCCGGGGCGGCGGCGGATACCAGATGGTCTGCAACTTGATCCACCCAAACAGGATGGCCAGACACAGCACGGTGGCTAGGAGGGTACGCTTGGCCTGAGGGTCCATTCGCTAGCTCGGGTTTCCGCGGCGCGGCGAACGCCGGCGGCAAAGGTCGAAGCATACACCAGCGGCCCGCTGGCGTCGCGGGTCACTTCCCTTCGTAGAGTCGCGCGGCCAGGAAATCATCCAACTGCGGGTTGCTGCGGATCTTACGGGCGGTGGCCTCAATGTCGTAGGCGACCCGCACGAACTCGACGACGCCGTCGCGGACCACGGCGTAGGCAGCCCGGGGGTCGCGATCCCGCGGTTGCCCGACGGAACCGACGTTGATAATCGCTTTTTCCTCGCCGAGCGTGTAGCGATTGCACTCTCCCAGTTCCTCCGGCGGGTCGAAGTTGGGGTCGTCCACGAACACGCCGGGCACATGGGTATGCCCGCAGAAACAAGTCATCTGCTCCATGCGCTCGAAGTTGCTGATGAGCTTGTTGGGATTGGTGTAGACGTCGTCGGGAAAGAGGTACTCGTTGATCGGCTTGCGGGGAGAGCCGTGTACGAAGAGGAAGCCGTCCATCTCGTAGCGTGGGGCGAGATTGCCCAGGAACCGCCACCGGCGATTGCGCTTTTCGGCGTCTGGTTCATCTTCGAGCACGCTGCGGGTCCAGAAGGCGGCTCGTTCGGCGCTGACATTGAAGTTGGTCGGCTCGTAGAAGATAGCGTGGTCGTGATTGCCGCAAAGGCTGACTTTGGTCCGCTCGATGATCAGGTCCAGGCACTCGGTGGGTTCCGGCCCGTAGCCGATGATGTCGCCGAGGCAGTAGATGTCCCTGATACCGCGGCGCTCGATGTCGTCGAGCACCGCCCGGAGGGCCTTCAGGTTGGAGTGAATGTCCGAAATAATGGCGAACATAGGTTCCATGGAGTCATTGGCCGCGAAACATGGGATTATTGTTCTCCGCTGTCCGCCTGAGCGGGGGCGGCCTCGTCGATCAACATGATCGGGATTTCGTCGCGAACGGGATACCGCAGCCCGCATCCGGTGCAGACCAGGCGGGCCTGGGCGTCGTCACCGGGGTCGGGGTCTCGCAAGCGTACGGGCTTGCGGCAGCTCGGGCACACCAGGATGTCCAGCAACTCCTTGTCTAGCATAAGCTCACAGCCTGGGGCGCCCCCTTGCGGGCCGGTTGATCAAGCTCTGCCGTCGGTGCAGACGGGGTATCCTAGAGGCCGCCGCGGCGGGCGTCAATGAAGACCGGCGGTTGCCGGCGTAGACCGCGGAAGGGGGGCTTGCGTCCGCGCATCATGGCGAGGGCGCGGCGGCGGGTCCGAAGGTGGCGTGATACCACTCGAAGGTTCTCCGCATTCCTTCGGAGAAGGGGACTTCGGGCCGCCAGCCCAGCAGTTCTCTGGTTGCGTCGCAGCGGACTCTCTGCGGAAGGCCGGTCAGGGCGATGGCAGCTCGGCATAGAACGGCCTGCCGCGGTCCGCTATGGATCAGTTTTTCGCCCAGCCAGCCAAAGAAGAAGGCGACCCGGTAGGGGACCCGCTTGGTGATGCGGGGAATCCCGAACCCATCGGCGAGGGCATTGAAGTAGTCCCGCTGGGTGATGCGCTCGTCCCCAGCGACGAGCAGGACTCGGGAGCGGGCCTCCGGGCATCGGCCGGCCAGGGCCACGGCCCGCACGGCGTCTTCCACGTAAACCATGGCCATTTCATTGGATCCGTCCCCGATGATCATCATGATGCGGTCGCGCATGATCGGTTCGAGGTGGCTCCGCATGGTGCGGTTGCGGGGGCCGTACAGGTAGCCGAGGCGGACGATCACCCACTCCATGGCACCGGCCTTCTCACGCACCATCCGCTCGGCGTGGTACTTGGCCCGGCCATAGGGGAACCAGGCCGGGGGTTCGGTCGTCGGGGTGGACTCGGTGATCACCACACCTTGGGCGAGGAGCGAGGGAGGATAGATGCCGCAGGAGCTGAGCTGGACGAATCGCCGGACCTTGCGTTCCGCGGCGGCGGCCAGCAACCGGGCGGTCCCGGCGACGGTGGTGCGGTGAAACTCGGCATCGGAGCCGGTGATTTCCACGCGGGCGGCGGAGTGGTAGACGATTTCACAGCCCTCGCAGGCGGCACGCAGGGATTCGAGGTCATCCAGGTCGCCAGTGGCGATCTCGGCGCCGAGGGACTGGACCAGGGCGCGGTTGCCGCCGGGTCGAACCAGTGCGCGGACGGTGTCGCCATCTGCACGGAGCCGCTCGATGAGGTGGCTGCCGACGAAGCCGGTACCGCCTGTGACGAGGACCTTCATGGAGGGTGTTGCTCCCGCTGCCGGAGCGTGCGACTCGATCAGCAAGGGACGAGCCGCGGGCCTACCCGGCCGGCGGCCGCGGCCACCAGCGTGACACCCGGCGGCAGTACTCTACGTAGTCATCCCCGAACCGCTGTCGGAGCCGAGGCTCCTCGATGCGGGTCACCTGGTACTGAGCGAACAGCAGGCCCAGGGCGAACAAGGTCAGGATGCCGGCGGAGCCGAAGTAAACGGCTTCTCCGAGCACGGTCAGCAGCAACATGGCGGCGACGGGATTGCGCATCCACCGATAGGGGCCGGTGGCGACGAAGCGGGTCGGCGGGTCGAACTCAACAAAGGGGCCCCGACCGACGATCACCAGCCAGAGCGAGCAAACAAGATAGCCCACAAGTCCGCCGAGCGCGAGGGCCCCGCCGATGATTCGCTGAGCGTCGCCGGCCGCCAGCCATTCGTGGAGGCTGCTCGGGAAGATGAGCCTGCCGAGACGATGGAAGCCGTAAGGCAGGGCGAACAGCACCACCGTGAGAAAAGAGGCCGTGTAGACGACCATTTTGGCCGCGAGCCAAGCAGGCGGCGGCGGCGTCCGGTTGGTGGCCATTACCATCGGACCGCGAAGCCGGCGGTCATCCATTTGCTGGACTCGACCGCGTGAACGATCGCGAGGTCGCCAGTCTTGATTTCGCCGGTGCGGACCATCTCATCCAGGTGCAGGAGCGTGGCGGCACCGCCGCAGTAACCGATTTCCTCGCTGCGGATCTTGATGTTGTCGCGGGTGATGCCCAGGCGTTCGAGGAACATAGGGATCTGGTCCTCGTACAGTTGCCGCGTGGGGATCGACACGACGTAGTGGTTAACCTTGTTGGAGGGGATCTTCAGTTTGTTGGTGAAGTTCACCAGCCCTTGCAGGAGGAGCGGTGCGGCGAAGTCGTTGACCGCCGAGAAGTCCTGCCAGAGGTGGTGCTCACCGGCCTCGTAGAGCTGGGGGATCTGGTGGGAGGCTTTCATGAGGTCGGCGGCGGCCCCGCCCGCGGTCATGCCGGCCGGTCGACCGGCCCCGACTGACTCGACGAAGGTGCCGATGATCTCGTGGTTGGGGGTCTGGCCGTTGTCGCAGCCCTGGAGGACGACCGCGCCGGCACCGTCCGCGAGGATCCAGCGGAGGGCGGCATGGACCTTGTCCATCTTGCCCTGGTTGAAGTAGCAGCCGCGCAGATAAATAGAGGATAACTGGCTGTAGGTCACCAGCGCGGTGCGGTAGCGTCCGGTCCGCAGAGCGTCGTAGGCGATCTGGATGCCCTTGCCGACGCCCGTGCAGTTGGAGTGGATTTCCATTTCGGCGCAGGTTTGGATCCCGAGCAACTCCTGAAGGACCGCACTAGTGGGCGGCGTGCTGTGGTCGTAGGAGGGACAGGAGATAATCAGCAGCTCGATGTCCTGCGGGTCCATCTCGGCCATGTCGAGGGCACGGCGGGCGGCCTGCTCGGCGAGCGTACTGAAGTTGTAAGTCATGTCGCCGGTCTGCGGATCGATGGCGAAGTGTCGGGTTCGTACCCCGCCGCGCTCCAGCATTTTCTGGCCGAGGTTTTCAACAAAGCTCTTGATCTTCGGAGGAGCGGCGGTGAGCGGGCCGAGCACGGACTCGACGGCATCGTTCGTGATGGGTGGCCCCGGGAGGAATCCTCCCGTGCCGGCGATTCTGACAGGTATCAATGACATATCACTCCCACTGTAAACGCGGGTCCCGCCTGGGACGCCCTGTTCGCGCACGAACCGTCCCAGCAAGCTGGGGATGGCGGCCCGTCACGTCAAGCCGGGTATATTAGCAAACTCCGCGTGGCAAAGGCAGTCCTCGACAAAAAACTTCTTGGGGTTGGTCCGGCCCGGCTCGTCATCACCGCCGGGACTGTCGGAGCGTGTTGCTCGGTGGTGCATTCCGGACAATCCTTCGCCACAGCGAGATCCATAACAACATTCATTGCATATGGTTACAGAACGGCTTCGGTTCGAAGCCTCCGCTTGTGCCGGCGTCGGTGAGACACCCAATCGAGTTCACGCTAGCATGGTGTCCAAGGTCGATCGGTTGCGTCCCGTCTCTGAAGCGCCAAGGCAGCGGGTCTCAACCGGCGTCCGCAGCGCGTTCGGTGCCGTCTACTCGGCGAGGACTCGGCATCTGGAAGAGGCTTCCCGCATGAAGCTGACCTGGCAACGGTTTGCTCTGCCCGTGGCTCGGCCTTTCCGAACCTCGCAAGCGGTGCGGACGGACAAGGAGGCGCTGGTTTTCAGCGTGGAGCATGACGGCGAGGTCGGCCGAGGGGAGGCCGTCCCCATGGACACCTATCATCAGACGTTGGAGTCCGCCGAGGCCGCCGCCGCAGAGATCCGCGGGATCCTGGACTCGCCGCCGTTCGACGATCCCTTTGATATTGAGGATATTACCGCCGCGTTGCGGCGGCGGTTCGATGCCCAGCGTGCCACCGTGGCGGGGATCGACGCCGCCCTGCATGACTGGGTGGGAAAGCGATTGGGGGTGCCCGTCGTGCGGCTGTTGGGTCTGAATCCGGCTCGAGCGCCGCTGACCTCTTATAGCCTCGGCATCAACGATCCGCAGACCATCGAGCATATGCTCTACCACGCTGACAGATACCCGATTCTGAAGTTGAAGGTCGGTGTCGAGGGGGACGAGGAGATCGTCAAGCGGGTGCGGAGACTGGCTCCCGGCAAGACGCTGCGGGTGGACGCCAACGGTGGATGGACTCCGAAGGTCGCCGTTCAGCGGCTTCGCTTCATGGCCGAACAGGGCGTGGAACTGGTCGAACAGCCGATCCCGGCGGGGGACAACGCCGCCCTGGCCCGCCTGAAGAAGCTCGGGTTGTGCCCGATCGTCGCGGATGAGAGTTGCGTTCGGTTCGAGGATTTGCCGGCCCTGGCGGGCTGCGTGGACGGGGTCAACATCAAGCTGAGCAAATGCGGGGGCATCCGCGAGGCCCTGAAGATGATTCACCTGGCGCGCGGTCTGGGGCTGAAGGTGATGCTGGGCTGCATGATTGAGAGTTCTCTCGGCATCGCGGCGGCTGCTCAGCTCGCTCCGCTGGCGGACTGGGTGGATCTCGACGGCCACCTGCTGCTGAAAATGGATCCGTTCGTGGGTCTCGGGGGCGTGGGCGGGCGGCTCACCATCGGGCAGGGTCCGGGCCTAGGCGTCCGGCCCAACGCACCATTCCAAGGGCGGAGTTCCAGGCGGGGATCCTGATTTACCTTGTGGCGGTACGGAAGCTTCGGTCAGGCCGTTGCTCGCGGGCGGTGGCCACGATTCAGGCGTCGGACTGTGGTCAGGCGTGTGCGACGGGTTCGAAAGCGTCACTGGTCTTGAGTAAAGCGAGAAACTGCGTCCAATTCGTGCATTCAATCGCGCGGTTCACGACCTGGGGATCGCGGAAGGTCCGGGCGATGCTCGATAGTAACCCAAGCTGGAGCGCGGTTTGATCGGCGGGCGTCAGCAGCAGGACAATCAGCCGGGTGGGGCGACCGTCCGAGGCGTCGAAGTCCAGTCCCTCGCGAGAGATACCCAAGGCGACGATCGGCTGCCGGAGTCGCTCCAGCCGCACCTGGGGGATGGCGACGCCACCGCCGATGGCACTGCTGACGAGTTGCTCCCGGCTCCAGGCCGCTTCCAGGATCGCGTTGGCGTCCAGTCCGCCGGCCGGGGCCGCCAGGGCGGCCAGTTCGGCCAGGGCGCCGCGGCGGTCGTTGGCACGCAGGGCGGCGGTGAAGGTCTTGGCCGACAGGTGGCTGGCAAAATGGATCACGCGGGGCCGGCCGAGCACCCACTGCATGAGCGAACCGCTGGTCATGGAAGACACGATCGCCAGGATCACGAGGGCGACGAACAGTCTTTCGCCGATGACGCCCGCCTCCAGGGCGAGCACGCCGAGGATGATCTGCATGGCGCCGTAGGCCAGCAGCCCCGACCCGATGGCTACGGCTTCCTTGCGGTCAAACCCTGCCAGCAGCGCCGACACCCCGCCGCCCGCAATCTTCGTGGCAAAAGCGACCACCAGCAGCAGTAGCACCAGCTTCAGGTCCAGTTGGGCGACCAGATCCAGGCGGAGCCCGATACTGGCGAAGAAAAGCGGCGCGAAGATGAAGGAGATGAACTGGTCCATGGTAGCGCGGGTCTTGGCCCGCAGGTGGCGGGAATCGCCCAAGGCGATACCCCAGAGGAACGCCCCGAAGATGGCATGGACGCCGATCCACTCCGTGAAGGCGGCGCACAGGATGCCGGTGGCCAGGGCCAGGCCCAAAACGCCGCTGGGCCAACTCGTGTGTGCCTGAATCCACGGTAATGTACGGTCGACGAGCAGACGCCCGACGGTGAGCATCACGACGACGAAGCTGATGGTGATCGCGATGGTCTGCCAGACGGTCAGCGCTGCGCCGGTCTGGTGGCCCAGCAGCGCGAGAATGAAGGCGAAGATCAGCCACCCGACCAGATCCGCCAGCACCGCCGCGGCGATGATGGTCATGCCCAGGTCGCTGCGGAATAGTTGCAGATCCATCAGGATCTTGGCGACCACCGGCAGCGCCGAGATGGCCAGGGCGGTCGCCACGAAGAGGGCAAATACGAACCGCGGCGAGTCCGCGGAGGCCCCCAGGAAGTCCCGGCAGTGCCAGGCTAGGGCGAAGCCGCCCAGGAATGGCACCAGCATACCGCCGGCGCCTACCCACAGGGCCGCTTTCTTCCGCCGCCAGATGGTGGAGAGGTCCACTTCCATCCCCGCGACCATCAGGAACAGGGTGATAGCCAGCGTGGTAAGGGCTTGCAGGGAGACTGCGACCGGTCCCGTCGAAGGGAACAGAGCGGTCATCCCTTCCGGCCAGAGCCGCCCGAGCACGGTCGGGCCGAGTACGATGCCGGCCGCCAGTTCGCCGATGATGGCCGGCTGGCGGGAGCGTCGGGCCAGCTCTCCGAGGACGTGGGCGAGGGCCAGAAGAACCGCCACCGCCAACAGCAGCCGGGAGACGTCATGGGCGGAGAGGCCGTTCATCCGGTAGTTCCCTCGGCAGGGTGTGGCACCGGGCGGTACAGGAGGAGCGAGCAGGGCAGGCGCTGCAAGAGCGTTTCCGTGGGGTGGCCGAAGAAGCGGTCCCACAGGCTCAACCGGCGCCGCGGCCCGGGCGCGGCCAGCAGGTTCGCGCCGTGTTGCTCGGCGTAGCGGATCGTCTCCGCTCCGTCCCGGCCGGAGAGGCAGGCGGTCTGTACCCGGAGGGAGCCGAAGTCAAACCGTTCGAGGAAGTTGGCCAAGGCGAGCCGCTCGGCGGCTTCCTGGGTTTGCGCGTACCCGCCGGCGTCGGATTCCTCGGTCTCGCCTCCCGCCAGCCGGGTCGTGTAGGAGGGGTACTCGTGAACCAGGTGGACCGTCTCCGCCGAGGCCCGCCGGGTAAAATCGATCAGCGAGGGCATCATCCGGGCGCAGTCCTCGGAGCAATCCACCGCGACGACCACGGTCTTGCTGAAGGCTTCCGGCGAAGAGGGATGCGTGGACAGCAGGACGGACCGATCCGCGTAGCGGGCAATGCGTCGCGCGACGGATCCGACCACGCCGCGGAGCATCGGGTCTTCGTGCAAGGCCCCGGCGAAGATGAGGTCGCACCGTTGCCGGGCGACCTCTTTGAGAATGACCCGATCGGGCCGGTGGCCGGGTCGGGCGATGAGGCGGGTCTCGGCATAGCGATTCGGCGACGGCGGCAGGGCCTCGCGGACGCCGCGGACCAGGGCGTCCGGGGTTTGGCCGACGTGGAGAAGCTCCAAGTCGGCGTCACAGATCGTTGCCAGACGCACCGCTTCGCGCACCACCGCCGGGAGGTGAGGCGACTCGGCGACGCAGGCGAGAATCCGCGAGAACGGCGTCGACGGTGCGTTGGCGGGGGTCATGGGCGGCAGTATAGCAGCTTCCGGGGAGGCCGACTCCCGTTCCGACGCCTTTCGCCGCAACATGCTCGCGACAGGAAGGCTGTTGGCGGTGATGGGTTCGGAGGCGGCCTCGCCGATCGGGCGGTTGCCACCCTGCCGCTCATTCTTGGGTCAGTTCGTCCAGCTCGGCAAGGGCTTGCTCCGGGCCGCCGGAGAAGTCGGCGAAAAAACCGTGGCGGGGGCCGTGCCGAGCGGTTCGGTTCAGGCCGTTCGCGGCGTACCGGTCCGTCCCGCCGCCGAAGTCCAGCAGCAGCGAGAAGCTCGTTACCGGCGGTTCGCCCGAGGCCCGCGGCGCGGCACCGAACCCGTCGTAGCGGTCGGATCCGTGGTAGTCAATCATGATCGCCAGGCCGTGGTTATGCGATGCGCAGCGGGCAAAGTCGCCCGGCCCGAGGTAGGCATCGTCGCCGTCGCGATCGAGCAGCGCGGTGACGGTTTCGTCCCAGGAACACGACTGCCCGACACCCTGGCGGCAGCGGTAGGTATCGTTTCCGGCGTGGTCCTCCAGGAAGCCGATGGCCTGATGGGCCGCGCAGGCTTGGGCGTAGCGAGCGCCGAGATAGCGATCGTGTCCGGCGCGATCGACGAGGCAGCCCATGCCGAAGTAGTAGCCGCCGCCCTGGGCGAAGTTGCTTCCCAAGTAGACGTCGTCGCCGGCTTCGTCCAGGAGCAGGGCGATCCCGCCGGAGGCCAGCCCGCGAAAGCCGATGCCGAAGCCCTGTCCCATGGCGTCGTACACGCCCTGGGTCTGGTAATTGGTCGGGTCGCGGCCGCCGCAGAAGTAATGGTCGTCGCCGCCGCGCTCGATCAGCGCCGCGAAGCCGCCCGGCATGGCCAGGGCCTGGGCGTAGCGTGGGGCTTCGTAGCGGTCTTGGCCGGCGTCGTCGATCAGCAGGCCGATGCCGCCAAACGCCGCCGACTGGGTGTAGTCCTGTCCGCGATAGGCGTCATCGCCGGCATGATCCCACAACAGGCCGACGCCCAGAACCGCGGCGCCCTGCGCCCATCGGCGGGCGATGTACGTGTCGTCGCCCGCGGCGTCATAGATCAGGGCGACGCCGAGCAAGGCACCGCCTTGCGAGAAATCGAAGGTGGCCTGGTGGGTGTCGTCGCCGCTGAGATCAATCAGCACGGAGAGCGGCCGTTGGACCCGCTGCGTGTAGAAGTCGTCGCCGCCGAGGTCCACGATCACGACGGCTGGGGAATCAAACCAGGTCTCCCCTTCACCGGCGAAGACGATCGGTCCCCACGCCGTTGGGTGTTGCAGGAAGATGCCTTCGCCGCGGCCGGCGAGGTCCCGCCCCAATCCCGCGAGGTACTCGGCATTCAGCAGGGCGGACAGACGGACCGCTGCGTCGGCGAGCTTGGCCGTATCCACTTTGGCCGCCGCTTCCACGAAGGCCAGGACTCGCGATAAGCGTTTCCGGTCGGGATCGGACAGCACCATCACGACATCGCGGAAGGAGTCGCTGAGATCGCTGACGGACTCCTCCAGCAGCTTCCGTTCGTCCGGGGAGAGCGCGGCAAACGATTTTTCCCATATGCCGGCGACCTCGGTCAGCAGTGTTTCCATCTGGCGAGCATGTCCCTCCGGCGACAGGCCGGTCCGCAGTCTCGGCGGATCTGCCGTCGGCAAGGGGTGATCCAGGCAGGCGGCGGCGTGGGCCAGCAGGCGGGGCAGATCGGCCGGCACGGTGGCGGTTTCGCGGGCGATGGCGGGCATGGCGAACGGTTCGCGGAGGGCATAGGCCACGCGGTGCAGCCGGTAGGCGTCACCCTGCTCGACCAGCCCGGCAAGGTGGCGGCGGAGAGCGCGGTAGTCATCCTCGATGTTGAACCGCTGGACGAAGGCTTCGGCCAGCCGTTCCTCCGCGAGCCGCGGGACGCCCGCCGGGAAGATAGTCTCATTCGGCGGCAGCGATCGGGGGCCGCGAGTTTCCGGCCGCCGGCCCAGCCGGGCGGACAGAGTCAACCGGCGAACGACCTTCTCCATGGTCAGTTGCAGCCGGGTACCGGCGGGCCGCGTGGTCAGGAAGGCGGCGGGGTCGGCGAGGGCCGCGGCATCTTCCAACGGTTCGTCGTCGGCTCTGGCGACGGTTTCGATGGTGGTGCGGAGCACGGTGAGTCTGACGGTGTCGCCGACCTGGCGGGCCGCCACCGCCGCGGTGAATCGTTGCGGCAGGTCCTCGGCGGGTCCATCGGGATCCAGCCCGTCCAGGGCAACAATCACGTCGCCGGGTCGAAGACCGGCCGCCTCGGCCCCGCTTCCGGCCTGCACGGTTTCGATCCTCAGGCCGCAGGGGTAGGTTTGGCCCTCGGCGATCAGCGGTCCCGGGGTTAATGCGGTGGCGATGCCCAGAAACGGCCGTGGGCCGTCCGCGACCGGCATCAGGCCAATCACCGCGGCAAGAATC
The DNA here is from genome assembly GCA_964572385.1 of uncultured Planctomycetaceae bacterium. GTDB lineage: Bacteria > Planctomycetota > Phycisphaerae > UBA1845 > UTPLA1 > CAZNFM01. Next base: position 64,627 of record CAZNFM010000001.1, read on the forward strand.
TGAGAGAGCATGCGGGTTTCCTCCGGTGGCGACAATTCGCGAGCGAGGCCCTACATACACCACCTCGGCAGGGCGTTCCAGCCATGCCTGAGCCGGTCTTCGCGACCAACCCGGGCGGGATCACCGCTCGATGATGTCGGCTGTCCAGAAGTTGTAGGCCAGGGCGAGCAGGGCGACGATGACGGCAGCCAGGCCGGCGGCGCCGTGCTGCCATTGACCGGTGAGTCCCACGGAGACGGCACAGCCCACTGCCGCCGCCTGCAAGCCAATCACCGCCAGACAACGGACGGTTACCACGCTCGGCAGCGGCAGAAACCGGCGGCGGGTATTCAGGAGGCAGTCGGCGCAGGACTCTCCTCCGTTGAGGGCCTGGAAAAGCTCCTCCGTTCGGCCGCATCGGGGGCACCGGCCGACCGGCACGGGGCGTCGCCCATCGTCAGCGGCTTCGCGGTGCAGCCCGCGGCGGAGCGTGGTGTAGGCTTCGGTGATGCGGTAGAACCTTTCCAGGCAATCGGGGCGGCCGGCGGCGCGGTCGGGGTGATAGCGGAGCGCGAGCCGCTTGTAGGCCCGGTGGATCTGCTCCGCGGAGGATCCCGGCCGCACGCCCAACAGCTCATAGCACTCCAGATAGTCCAACTTGGTTCCCTATCCCCTCGCCTGGGTCGCCTGTTCCGATCGGTTGGCGGCGGGCCGTCCCGCCACTGCTCGTTGATTGTTATCGACGCGTCGGCGGCGGAAGTTTGATATCGGCGGCGGGCGGCGCTGGGCACTCCTTCGCGAGGGCCTTCTGATACGCCTTCCAGCCGGGGCACCAGCGGGTGTGCCAGCGCCACAGGCGGGCGAGAAGGCTGTTCGGCTTCCGCTCCGCGTGGCGCCGAAGTCGACAGTGCTCACAGTGGTGCCGCGGCATCGGTCTCCCGTCCGGGGGCCATTATACCGGGTCGGCGCGGCAGAGGAGACGGTCACCCTGTGGTGGGCGGTGGTTACCGCGCCCCGCCCGGGGCGGTCCTCAGACCGTTCAGCGGAGCATCCGTTCCGCAATCTGCACGGCGTTCAGGGCCGCGCCCTTGCGGAGTTGGTCGCCGCAGACGAATAACTCGAGGCCGCGGCCGTCGGGCCGGCTGACATCGCGACGGATCCGCCCGACGAGTACCTCGTCGCGGCCCGTCGCTTCGATCGGCATGGGAAATCGGTTGGCCGCGGGATCGTCCACCACGGCCACGCCCGGCGCGGCCGAGAGAATCGCGCGGGCTTCCTCCGCGGTGATCGGTTCGGCGAAAGTCAGATTGATGGACTCGCTATGGGCCCGCAGGACCGGCACGCGGATGCAGGTGGCGGTGATCGCCAGGTCGGGCGTGCCGAAGATCTTGCGGGTTTCGTGGATCATCTTGGTCTCTTCGACGTTGTAGCCGTCCGGGCCGATGGGCGTATTGTGGCTGAACAGGTTGAAGGCCGTCTGATGCGGCAGGATTCGCGGCACGGCGGGCCGGCCCTCCAGCACGTCGCGGGTCTGGCTCTCCAGCTCGAGCATGGCCTGGCGACCCGCGCCGCTGATCGCCTGGTAGGTGCTGACCACGATGCGGGTGACGCGGCAGCGGCAATGCAGGGGCCAGACGGCCAGGTTCATGATGATCGTGGAGCAATTCGGGTTGGCGACGAGCGGGGCCTCGCCGATCGCCTGCGGGTTTATCTCCGGAATCACCAGCGGCACGTGCGGCTCCATCCTAAAGGCCGAGCTGTTGTCTACGACCCGCGCCCCCGCCTCGATCGCCACCGGCGCCCAGCGGCGGCTGACGCTCGCCCCGGGGCTGAACAGGGCGAGGTCGATCCCGTCGAAACTCCTCTCGGCGACTTCCTCGACCTCCAATTCCTGACCGCGAAAAGGCAGGCGAGTGCCCGCCGAGCGGGCGGAGGCCAGCAATCGCGGCGGATCCGTCACCCAGGGTCGTTGTTCCAGGATCGAGAGGAACTCGCGGCCGACCGCTCCGCTCGCGCCGAGTATCGCTACGGCTCCAGGCATTGTCCTTCTCCCGATGGGTTGGGTTCGCGGAGGCGGTCTGCCGCCGCGTGCGGTCCGGGCGTCGGGTTGTTACTCGGTTTGGTATCGGCCGTTTCGAGGCATGCGGTGAAGCCCGGGGGGCGTCCGCCGAACTCGTCCACGATGGTTTCCGGCGACAGCTCCGCTCCGGCGATGTAGCCGCCGCGACCAATGACGTGGGCGGCGATCGGGGCGGTCAGCACGAGAAACAACACGGTCAGCACCGCCCGCACGGCGATGTCCGTCTGGGAGAAGTACACCGCCGCCGCCAGGACGGTGCAGCAGGCCCCGAGCGTGCCCGCCTTGCTGGCCGCGTGCATTCGTGTGAACAGGTCGGGCATTCGCAGGATGCCGACTGCCGCGAGCACTGAGAAGGCGACGCCCAGGGCGGCCAGCACCGCGGCGATCCAGTCCGTCAGGCCGGTCACAGACGCCTCCTTTCCTCAAGGTAGCGAGCAAAGGCGACGGTGCCGACGAAGCTGACCAGGGCGAGCACGACGGCCAGGTCGATGAACACGGGCAGGTGATGCACCACGGCCAGGAGGCTCAGCATGGATACGGCCGCCGCGGCGATCACGTCCAGGGCCACCACTCGATCCGCCAGGGTCGGTCCCTTGGCCAGCCGGGCCACCGCCGGCACCAGGGCCAGGGCGGCGATGCCCAGAAGGATGTTGAACAGCGTGGTCATGGTTCGCCCTCCATCGGGCCTCGCAGCAGGTCCAGCACTCGGCGCTCGTATTCTTGCTTGACCTCGCGCCGAATCGCCTCCGGATCTTCCGCGAACATGGCGTGCACGTAGAGCACGCGGCGGTCGGGCGAGATTTCCAGACTGACCGTGCCCGGCGTCAGCGTGACCAGGTTGGCGAGGATGGTGATTTCCTCGTCGGTGCGGGCATCGAGCGGGACCGCCACGATGCCGGGGCGTCGATAGGCGCGCGGCGTCACCACGTCCCAGGCGACGCGCAGGTTGCAGAGCACGATTTCCCGCAGGACGAACAGCAGGAATCGCAGCACCTTGGGTAAGAAGCGGAAGTAGGTCTGCCCACCGAGGATCGGAGAGAGCCACCAGAGCGCCAGGTAACCGGCGCAGAAGCCGAGCAGCAGATTGGCGGCGCCGGCGCGACCGGTGGCGGCCGCCCAGATCAGGGCCAGGGCCAGGTTCATGGCGAAGGTTTTCATGGGACGCCCTCCCGGTCGGCGGGCGGCGGTTCGGCATGGGCCAGCGATTCACGGAGTTGCACGGCCTGGCGGTAGGCGGCGGGATCGAGCAACTGGGCGGCGGCCCGGTCGGAGAGCCGTAGGAGCGGCTGGGGCCACAGACCGATGGCCACGGTGACGGCGGCGAGGCACACGATCGGAACCAGCCGCGGGGCCCGCGGCCGGTGTTCGACGCCGTTCGCGGCGTGCGTCGATACGTCGTGGATGGGCTCCGGGGGCGTTTTCCAGAAGACCTCGTTCCAGATCTTCATCATGCTCAGCAGGGTGAAGAGCCCCGCGGCCAGGGCCACGGCGACCAGCTCGTACCGCCCGGCGAGGAAGCCGGCCTTGATCACCGCGAACTTGGCCCAGAATCCGGACAACGGCGGGATACCGGCCAGGCTGAAGGCCGGGATGGCGAACAGTGCCGCCAACCACCAGGCCGCGGTGGACAGCCCGCCGAGGCGGCGAAGCTGCCCGGTGCCGCGGAGGGCCTCGATCACGCCACTGATGAGGAACAGATTGGCCTTCACGATGATGTGGTGGGCGATGTAGAACACCGCCGCGGCGAGGGCGAGCCGACGGACCGTCTGGTCGCCGCAGACCAGCAACCCCAGGCCCAGCACCATATAGCCGATCTGGCTGATGATGTGGAAGCTGAGGATGCGGCGGATGTCGAACTGGGCCACGGCGCCCAGGACGCCGGTCAGCATGGTCAGCCCGGCCAGCACCAGCAGCAGCGTGTGGACGGCCCCGCCCGGCGGGAAGACCAGCGTGAACACCCGGATCAGGGCGTAGACGCCGACCTTGGTAAGCAGCCCGGCGAACACCGCCGACACCGCGGGCGGCGGGGTGTGGTAGCTGGCGGGCAGCCAGAAGAAGAGGGGGAACAGGCCCGCCTTGATGCCGAAGGCGGCCACCAGCAGGAGAGCAAGGGCGGTCACCAGGTTGGGATGGTCGCGCTGGACCTCGGTCAGCCGCAGGGAGAGGTCGGCCAGGTTGAGGGTGTTGGCTGTGCCGTAGATCAGGCCCGCCGCCGCCAGGAAGACGGCCGAGCTGAGCAGGTTCAGGGCGACGTACTTGATGGCCCCTTCCATCTGGGCCTTGCCGCCGCCGAGGGCGAGAAGGACGAAGCTGGCGGTGAGCATGACCTCGAACCAGACGTAGAGGTTGAAGAGATCGCCGGTGAGGAAAGCCCCGCAGACGCCCATCAGCAAGACGTGTAACAGGGGATAATACCCGAATTTGACTCGTGGCTCGTCTATGTCCGCCAGGGAGTAGACCGCGACGGCCAGTCCCGTCACCGCCGCCAGCAGGACCATCACGGCGCTGAACAGGTCGGCGACGAGGGTGATGCCGAACGGCGCCGGCCAGCCGCCCATCTGCGCGGCTTGAATGCCGGCCGTCTCGACCCGTGCCAGGAGGGCGATCGCCGCGACGGTCAGGGCGGCGGCGCCGGCCGCGCCGGCGCGGCGCTGCCAGCGTGGCGCGCGGCCCAGGGCCAGGGAGGCCGCGGCGGTGGCCAGCGGAATCACGATGGGCAGAACGATCAGCAACCACGACTCCTTGTGCGCCGCAGGCCCGGGCCGGCGGTTGCCCGGTCGGGGGCGGCGGTTGGTCACGTTTCCGTGGACATCATGCGGTCCCCGTCGTCGGTACCGGTAACGGCGCAGACCCGCGCGACCATCACCGCGGCGAAGCTCAACAGGGCGAAGCTGATCACGATCGCGGTCAGCACCAGCGCCTGCGGCACGGGGTCGGCGTGGCCCACCGGCGGAACCGGCGGATCGGCGCCCGGCGGGACGATGGCGGGCAGCCCGCGGGCCAGGCCGCCGGCGGCGAAGATCAGCAGGTTGGCGGCGTTGCCGAGCAGCGCCAGACCGAAGATCAGCCGCACCACGCTGCGGGCCAGCACAAGGTACAGCCCCGCCGTGTAGAGGCCGGCGATGACGACGACCAGGGCGATGAACATCAGTCCGGCTCCTCCATCAGGGCCAGCAGCACCAGCAGCACGGCGCCCAGAACGGTCAGGTAAACCCCGACATCGAACAGCAGGACCGTGCCGACCTTGCCGATGGCGGGCACCTTGAACGGGATCCACAATCCGGTCAGGAAGGACCGCCCGACCAGCCAGGCGATCAAGCCGCTGCCCAGGGCCGTCAGCAGGCCGATCCCGACCAGACGCCGCGGGTTGATGCGGAGCGTGCGGCGGGCCGTTGCCGGGCCGTCGGCCAGCCCGTGCAAGGCGAAGGCCGTCGCGGCCAGCAAGCCGCCGATGAAGCCGCCGCCCGGTTCATTGTGGCCGCGGAGCAGGATGAACAGGGAGAAGACGATCAGCAGCACGGCCAGATAGCGGCTCGCGGTGCGGAGGATCAACGAATTCATGGTCGGCCCTCCGTTTCGGTCGTGGGGTGGGCGCGGGCCGGACGGAGTTTCAGCAAGGCGGCCACGCCGACCGCGGCCACGGCGATCACGGTGATCTCGCCCAGCGTGTCCAGCGCCCGGAAGTCGACCAGGATGACGTTGACGACATTGCGACCGAAGGCCAGCGGCGCACTCTGGGCGGAGAATTCGCGGGCCAGTCGCGGGTCGAGGCAGACGGCCGCCGAAGCCAACAGCAGCAGGGCGAGGATCGTGCCGGTGGCTCCCGCGAGCAGGGCGTCACGGACTCGCCGGGCCGGCGAGCGGAGCTCCGCGCCCGGCGGCATGCGGTGGAAGACGAATACCAGCAGGATGACGGTGAGGGTTTCGACCATGATCTGGGTCATGGCCAGGTCGGGCGCGCCGAAGATGGCGAAGATCAGGGCCACGCCGAAGCCCGACGCGCCGAGCGCGGCGACCGCGCCCAATCGCGAGCGGCTGAAGACGGCGATGACCGCGCCGGCCAGCACCAGCCCGGCGAGGACGGCCTCATGGAAGCGGATCGACCAGGCGTCGTCGCCCAAGGTCAGCCGCAGCCCGCGGGTCAGCGGCACGAGCAGGGCGACGATGAGCGCCGCCAGCGTGATCATCACGTAGCGGCGGAGGTAGCCGCTTTGCAGAAAACGGGTCTGGCCGTCGGCCAGGCGAAAGAGGCCCGCCAGGGCCGATTCGTAGGCCCGCGCGGCGCTGAACGGGGCAAGGCGGACGGCCAGCCCGGCGGCGAAGGCCAACCGCCTTTTCAGTTTGAGAAAGAGCAGGAAGCCGGCAGCCAGGGTGACGCCACTGATGGCCAGGGCGGTAAGTGCCGTTGGATTGACACCATGCCAGAGGGCCAGTTTCATCTCCAGCGGGCGGCCGGCGATGGCCGAGGCCGCCGCCGGGCCGAGCGTGGCGTCGAACATCCCCGGGGCCAGGCCGGCGAACAGCCCCAACCCGGCCAGCAGCACCGGGCCGACCAGCATGGAGACCGGCGCTTCGTGCGGCGTTGCGGGCGTCTCGATCCGACGGCCGAAGAAGGGCCGGACCGCGGCGATCAGGCCCATGGCGATCAGGAAGATGTTGGCCACCACCGCCAGCAGAATCAGCAGGTAGCCGGTCCCCTCCAGGTCGAGCTTGGCCTTCAGCAGCAGTTCCTTGCCGATGAAGCCGAACATGGGCGGCGCGCCGGCCATGCTGAGGGCGGCGACGATGCCCGCGGCCGCCGTCACCGGCATGGCCCGGCCCAGCCCGCGAAGCACGGTCACATCGCGGGTTCCGGTTTCATGGTCGATGTTGCCGGCGACGAGGAAGAGCGCGGCCTTGTACAGGGCGTGGGCGACGAGAAAGACGACGGCGGCCTTGACGGCGGCTTCGGTGCCGACGCCGATCAGCATGGTCAGCACGCCCAGGGCGCTGACGGTGGTGCAGGCCAGGATCCGCTTCAGGTCGTGTTGGAAAGCCGCCAGGACGGCCCCGATCAGCATGGTCAGCACGCCGCCGCCGATGACGGCGATGTGCCAGAGGTCGGTGCCGCCCAGGGCCGGCGCCAGCCGCGCCAGCAGGTACACGCCGGCCTTGACCATCGTGGCGGAGTGCAGATACGCGCTCACGGGAGCGGGCGCGGCCATGGCTCCCGGCAGCCAGAAATGAAACGGCACATGGGCCGATTTGGTCCACGCGCCCAGGAGAATCAGGACCACCGCTGCCGGATAGAGGGCCTGGTCTTGCAGTCCCGCGGCGATGGCGGGCAACTGCGAGATCCGCCCGGCGTAGTGGGTGGCCGATCCCGCCTCGACGGCCTGCGCGGCGGCGATGGTCAGGAGGACGAATCCGGCCAGCAGGGCCAGGCCGCCCGCAGCCGTCACCAGCAGGGCTTGCAAGGCGGCGTCGCGGGCCTCCTTGGCTTCATGGCGGAAGCCGATCAGCAGGTAGGAGGTGATGCTGGTCAGTTCCCAGAAGACGAACAGGGCGATCAAGTCGTCGCTGAGGACGAGGCCGAGCATGGATCCCATGAAGGCCAGGAGCGTCGCCTGGAGCCGCGGCAGGCGGGGGTCGTCGCCGAGGTATCCGCGGGCGTAGATGAGGACCAGGGCGCCAATGCCGCAGATGAGGACACAGAAGACGGCCGCGAGGCCGTCCAGCCGCAGGGCCAGCTCGATTCTGAGATCCGGCACCCAGGCGTGGGATTCGACCCAGGCGTCCAGGGGTTCCGTAGGCAGGTTAGTCAGGACGCGGGCGAGTATCGCGAGCGGTACAAGGGCCAGACCCCACCCGGCAGCGCGTGGCGCCACGCGACAGAACACGGGGGCCGCGAGGGCGGCGGCAAAAGGCAGGGCGATCATCCAGAACATAGCGTAAGAGCTTATCGCGCACTCAGTTATAAGACTATCCCTGTTGATGGTTCCCTATTGTAGTTGCGGCGGACGCCGCTCTCCCGTTTCCGAGAAGGCAGAGCGTTGGCCTTGCCGTGGAGAGCCGTGACCGGCAAGAATTGCCTTCCGATAACAATGCCGGCGAAGAGCCTTTCATCTATAGTCTCCGTCGAGACGGCTCGATACAGAAGCTGCCGTCGATATGGGACGCCTGTGTGCGGCGTGGCCGCCCCCCGGCTTTCCGGATTCTGGTCGGCCGCTGTCGTCGCGGCGAGATGCGACCTATGGAGCCTTGGTTGTCGAGTGTAGACCCACAGCGCCGCCGTTCAGGATCGGGTTCCGGCCCGCCCCGGCTCGGCCCCGAGCCGCCGCCGCTGACGTATCTGCCCCCGTGGGACGAGGGCGCTGAGGAAGCGGTCACCGGGCCAACCGCTGAACGGGAGGACGGATCCAGACCTGCGAGCGAGGGTCTGGAGGAACGACGCCCGTCCACGCCGCGGAAGGTGCTGGTCATTGCCAGCCGCTTTCCGCCGGTGGCCTCGGTCGGGGCGACGCGGGTTCGCAAATTCGTCAAGTACCTTCCTCGGCAGGGTTGGCATCCGGTGGTTCTCACCGGGGCCATGCGACAGCAGCCGATCATGGTCGGCGACACGAGGCGGGCGACGGATCTGGAGAGTCTGTCGGATCTGCCGCCGGACGTGCCGGTGCATCGTCTCCGTCCCGCAGTGGACAACTGGCCCGGCCCCCTGGCCGAGTATCTGGCCGGGCAGGTTGGGCGGCTGCTGAGTCGGCGGCCATCGGATGTCGAGCACCTGGCGGCGACGTTGCGCTGGCGGTTTCAGCGCTGGCACGACGGATTGGCCTTCCCCGACCGAGGGATCTGGCGGCTGCTGCCGGCGGTCCGCCTGGCGGTTCGGCTGCATCGGCGGCACGGATTCGACGCGATTTTCAGCAGCGGGATGCCCTTCAGCGATCATATCGTCGGCTTGGTTTTGCAAAGCTTGTTGCGGCTGCCCTGGTTGGTGGATTTTCGGGATCCCTGGGTGGAGTACATCCACTGGGAACAGTGGCACACGGAATGGGGGGCGCGTCTGACGCGGGCCGCCGAGGCCGCGGTCATCCGGCGGGCAGCGTGTGTGGTCAGCGTCAACGGCCATATGACGCGACGTTTCGCGGCCCGATATGGGGATCAGCCCGCCCGCAAGTTCGTCACGATCCAGAACGGCTTCGATCCGGCGGACTTCCCGCTTGGGGTCGAACCGGACCCCGGCACGTTCCGTCTGCTGTACGCCGGCTCGTTGTACAAGACCCGCAGCCCGGCGGCGATGCTGGACGGTTTCTGCCGTTTCCTGGCCCGATACCCGGAGAGTCGTGCGCATGCTCGGCTGGATTTCGCCGGTCGGCCCAACCCGTTCGTCGAGCAGATCGCGGCCAGCCCGGCGGGCGACGCGGTTCAATATCTGGGCATGCTGCCGCATTCCGCGGCGGTGCGGGAGATGGTCCGGTCGGATGTGAACGTGATCCTCCTGCCGAATCTGCCGGGCGGCGAGAACGATACCACGACGAAGGTCTATGAATGCCTAGGCTCCGGTCGGGCGATCTTGGCGGCTGTTCCGTTGGAGGGCGCGGCGGCGGAGGTTCTGCGGCGTTTCGACGGGGTGCGGCTGTGCGACCCGGACGATAGCGAAGGTATCGCCGCCGGGATAGCCGATCTCTATGAACAGTGGCGAGTCGGGCGGTTGCGGGTCAGCCGGTCGGAGGCCGACTTGGCCCCGTTTACCCGCGAGCACGAGGCCCGTCAACTGGCCGCGTGTCTGGATTTCGCCACTCGCCATCGCCGCACAAGAAGGCGTCAATGAAGAGACCACTGCTTGCAGCGGAGTTCGACACCTGGACGGGACGGATGGTGCGTGGTCTGCGTCGGCTCCGGGCTGCGGAGCGGCTGCACCTCCTGACTTACCACCAGGTCGCGCCGGAGCCGGATCTGTTCACGGCCGGGACCGGCCTGCGGCACTCGCCGGAAGAACTGGAGCGGCATCTCGATTATCTGCTTGAGTATTATCGGCCGATGCGGCTGAGCGACTGGCTCGACGCCGTCGCTCGCGGCCAAACCCCGCGTCACGCCGTGGTGATCACCTTCGACGACGGTTTCGCGGGCGTCCTGCGCCATGCCTGGCCGGTGCTGTACCGCCACCGCGTGCCCATGACGGTTTTCCCCGTCACCGGCGTGATCGGCAACACCGATCTGCTCTGGACGCACAAGCTGGCCTGGCTGCTGGCGCACGGGCATGGCCGGCGGGTGGCCGACGCGCTGCGGGCAGAGGGATTTGCGCTGCCGGCGGAGGATGGCGACCTGGAGAACCACGTTCGACAGTCCTATCGGCCCGATCTGCCGGATATTCTCGAAGCGGTCCTCCGGTCGACCGGGCACAGCGGCCCGCGGCTGGCGGCATCCTTGCGGCCCTATCTGGAGCCGGCGGACATCGCCGAGGCCGACCCGGAGCTGGTCGAATTCGGGAATCACACGCACACGCACCCGGTGCTGGCGGCATTATCGCGCGACCAGCAGCGCGCGGAGATCACCGCGGCCCGGGACGCCCTCGCCGCCCTGACCGGCCGGCCTCCCTTGGTGCTGGCCTATCCGTTCGGCCTGAAGCGGCACTACAACGCTGATTCTCGCGAGTTGGCTCGCGAGACCGGCCATCGGGCGGCGGTGGACATGCGGCGGCGGATCAACCTCGCGGCCACGGATCCCTTCGAGCTGAGCCGTCGGCCGGTTCCGCATGGGCCGCGCGAGGATTTCGAGAAGATGATGGAGGACTGGCCCGCCAACGTCGGCGGTCCGAACATCGGATGGTGAACGGTCACGGCAGGATGTTGATCGCCGCGCCCTATCTGGGCGAGTTCGGCTGGGAGTTGTTGAACTGGCAGGGCCGCGTCCGTTGGGAGGCGGTGCACGGCGGCTACGATCGGGTGGTGGTCTGTGCGCCGCCGGACCGGCGGCCGATTTACGAGTCGGCTTGCCCGATTCTGCCGAGCGGCCGCCTGATATTCTGTCCGGTTGCACAACTGGACCCGCCCGGAGCGGCCAGCGAGGACCATCGCCTCGACGAACGGGGTCGGCCGATCGCGGCGGATCGGCTGCGGGCGGTGGCCGAGGCCGCCGCGCGATCGGCGTGTCGCGAGGCGGGCCTGGACTGCGCCGATGCCGTGGTTCTGACACCGGATTACGCGGGGGGGTTGTGGCCTACCACCAGCGAGCATCAGCTCTTTGCCGAGTTGCGGCAGCCGGCCGCCCTGACCACGGATGTGCTGCTGGTTCCGCGTCGCCGGGAGGTCGCCCCGGAGCGAAATCTGGGGGAGTCATGGTGGGAGGAGCTGGCGGGCGAGCTGCGCAAGGGCGGCTTGCGGGTGGAGATGTATGAGCCGCCGCTGGAGGAGGCCATTCGGCGGATTTCGCGCTCTCGGCTGGCCGCCGGTGCCTCGACGGGCGGGTTGCATCTGGCCAGCCTCTGCCGGTGTCCGCATTATGTGTGGGGGAGCGGTCCCGAGTCGCGTTGGACGCGGCTGGGGATCACCAACCGTCAGCGTTACGAGACGATCTGGAACCCGCTGGGCACGGCTTGCCGATATGACGAGTGTGGCTGGCAGCCCGCGGTGCCGCAGGTGCGGGACGCGATCTGCCGGAGCCTCGAGGCGATCGGCCTGGTGCCGGGGCGGAGCCTGCCGTCCTGGTCGTTGAAGCCGCGGTGGCGGCTGCGGCGCAGCCTGGCCCGCCTGCTGGAGCCGGAGTCGGCGTCGGCCGTCGTGCCGTGGCGGGTTCGCGAGTTCGTCCGCACGCGCGTCGTCTGATCCTTGCTTCGCGGTCCAGCGTGGAACCCGGCCGCGGGACCGTCAGGCCCCGACGCTTCGGAACGATGCCGCTGGACGAGCGCTCGGATGACGCTTCGCAACCTGCTGCTGGTGTCTTATCAGTTTCCGCCGATCGGGGGCAGCGGCGTGCAGCGCGCCGCCAAGCTGGCCCGCTACCTGCCGGGGACCGGCTGGCGGGTCCAGGTCATCGCCGCCGGTCACACCCACTATCCGCTGCTGGACCCCACCCTGGCCGGGCCGCCGGACCCGAACGTCACCGTGCATCGCGTGTGTGGGCTGGAGCCGGCGGGCGTGGCCCGGTCGATCTGCCATCCGTTCGCCAGAGCGGGAGGCGGTTCGGAGTGGCTGAGCGGGCTGGAGGACCGCCTCTACTGGCGGCTGGACCGGGTGTTCGGAGGGCTGCCGCTTCCCGAGACGGAGATGCTGTGGGCGCCGGCCGCGGTCCGGCAGGCTCGGCGGCTGGTGGAGCGGTACGGGATCGAGGCCGTGGTGACGACTTCTCCGCCGCACTCGGCGCATCTGGTGGGCATGAGCCTGCGGCGGAGACTGGGCCTGCCGTGGGTGGCGGACCTGCGGGATCCCATCACGGACAACTTCGCTTATCACCCGCGCAACCGGTTGGCGGGCCGCTTCTGGAGCTGGCTGGAGAAGACGATCGTGGCCCAGGCCGACCGCGTGGTGGTGACCTGCCCGGAACTGGCCCGACGGCTGGCCGAGCGCTACGGCCGTGTTGAAGATCGGGTGTTTTCCACCATTACCAACGGCTACGATCCGGCGGACGCCCCCGCGGCGGACGCGAGCGCGGCGGTCGCGCCCGGCCCGCCCGGCGAACGGCGTTTCACGCTGGCCTATGTGGGGGCATTCTACCGCGAGCAGACGATCGGCCCTCTGCTCGAGGCGGTTCGCGGCCTGCGGTTGCGGCGGGCGGACATCGCCGCCGCGCTTCAGCTTCGTCTGGTCGGCAGTCTATCCGCCGCCCAGCGGCGCCTGGTTCAGCCGGAGGACGCGGCTTTCTTCGTCAATCTGGGTTACCGCCCGCACGCGGAGGCCCTTCGCGAGATGGCCGGGGCCGACGTGGTCCTGCTGTTGACGCCGGCCAACGAAGGCGGGCGACTCTGCATTCCGGCCAAGGCCTTCGAGTATTTGGCGTTCGGCCGGCACATCATCGCGGTCGTGCATCGGGACACGGCGCTGGGCGGCATCCTGACTGCGGCGGGCAACGTCACGGTGCTGGAGAGCCACGAGCCGGCGGCTCTGGCCGCGGCCATCGAACGGTGTTTCGACGACTGGGCGGCGGGGCGAACGTCCGCGGCGCGGGACTTGGACGTGGTGCGGGAGTTCCGGCGCGACCGCCTGGCGGAGCGGTTCGCGGGCGTCATCGAGGAATGCGTCGCCGCTCGCTCGGGCCGCTCGACGACCGCGGTTGCGGCGGCCGGGAGGCCGTCGTGAGAATCCTCTGGCACATGCCGATTCTCCGTCGCCGGGGGTGCGGGCTGTCGATCCGCGCCATTGAGCTGGCGCGGCGGCTGACGGAGCGGGGCCATGAGGTCGCCTTTGCGGTGGAGGCGAGTCGAACCGACGTGACGGACGGCGTTGTCGCGGGGGTGCCCGTGCGGATGATCGGCGGTTCACGATCTCGCGGGCGGTCTTCGGCCGCGGGTTTCTCCATGTTGCGGGCGCATTGGTCGCTGCAAGCACTGGCCCGCCGCGCGGCGGCGGCGGAAGCGGCCGAGGCGTTGGCCGGAGATGGCGAGGTGGTGATTTCCTGCCAGCCCGAGGTGGTGTCAGCGTTGGTCAGGCGTCACGACGGTCGGCCGGTGGTGTTCGTCTGCGGCGGGTCGACCGTGCTGCACGACGAGGCCGACCGGCAGGATTGGGCGCGGCGACCCTGGTGGCGGCGGTGGCCGTACCACCTGGACCGTCGCTGGAAGCACCAGAACGAACGACGGGCTTTCCGGCTCGCGGATCTGGTGGTTTTCGACAGCGAGAGCACGCGTCGGGGGGTTATAGCAGCGTACGACCTGCCCGCCGACCTGGGCTGCGCCGTGTATGGCGGCGTGGATGAGCGGAGGTTCGCTCCGGTCGATGCCGCGACCCGGCAGCGGTTTCGCCGGGAGCTGAACCTGGCGGATACGGACTTCGTGGTGGTCTGGACGGGGCGGCTGGCCGCCGAGAAGAACCTCCGGCTGTTGCTGCGGGCGTTGCCGCACTGCCGACGCCCGCCGGAGAGCGTGTTGCTGGTCGGCGGGGGGCCGCTGCGGAGCGCCCTGGAGGCCAAGGCGGCCGAGTTGGGCGTGAGTGAGCGGGTCCGGTTTCTTGGGGAGCGGGATGACGTCCGGCCGTTTTTGCAGGCGGCCGACGTGTTCGCCTTTCCCTCGCGCGGGGAGTCCTTCGGCGGGGCGTTGGCCGAGGCCATGGCCTGCGGGCTGGCCTGTTTGGCGTTACGGCCCGACGGGCAGGGCGTACGGAACGCCAACGAGGAAATCCTGGGGTCTGATCAGTTCGGGTTGCTGGCGGGGTCGACGCCGGAGGCATTCGCCGAAGGTCTCGATAACTTGCGTGATCGGCCGGAATGGCGACGCCGGCTGGGGCAGGCGGCCAGCCGGCGGGCGTTGACCTGCTTCACGTGGGCGGCGGCCGCCGACCGTCTGGAATCTCTGTTGTTGAAGCTTATCCGACGTGCCGGAGCCTCCGATATCTCGATCATCCCCGGCGCCGCGGGTTCGCCGGCGTGGTGCCCTGCCGGGGACTGACCGGGAAAAGCGATGCGTTTTTTCCTTTATTGCACGGTCCTGTTCGCCATCCTGCCGCTGGTGTTTATGCGGCCTTTTTTCGGGCTGTGCGTCTATTACGTGGTCTCGCTGCTTCAGCCCAAGTACCTTTGCTGGCGGAACGACTTTCAGGACGCCTTGCTGGTGGGTCTTCCGCTGGTGGTCGGGGCGGTCGCCATCGGCGTGCAGCGTCTGGTGCTGGAGCCGGTGCAGGATCCGCAGACCGGCAAGATCGTCGACGTGATCCGGCGGCAGGTTCGCGGGCCGCTGTTCGAGTGGCGGTGGCCGCTGATCTGCATGTTGCTGCTGGTGATCTACATCGCCGTGGCGCGGTTGATCGTGCCGTATCCGATGCACCACACCAGCGACCAGTTCCGCAGCGTCTGCAAGGTGGTGCTGGTGGCGGCCTTGTTGACCGGCATGGCCTGCGAGTTGCGGCGTTTCCGCACGCTGTACATCGTGGTGGCGCTGGCCACGGCCTTCTGGGCGATCAAGGGCGGGTTCAAGGTGATCCTGCTCGGTCCGCACCAGGTGTACGGCAAGAACTACGACAACAACCTGTTCGCGTTGGTGAGCGTGATGGCTCTGCCGCTGGTGTTCTACTTTGCCATGTCGGTGAAGCACACGCGTTGGCGGGCCTTGCTGCTGTGTTGTGCGGCCCTGATCTGCCTGGGCATCATCGGTTCGCGGTCCCGTGCCGGCTTCGTGGCCTTCGCGGTGGTGTTGGCGTGCATGGCCTGGACCAGCCGTTACCGCATCCGGGCGTTCGTGGCCGTCGCGATGGTGGCCACGGTCGTTTTCCTGATGTCCGGCAAGGAAATCCAGGAGCGGATCGTCTCCATCGTGGAGTACCGGGAGGATCGGTCGGCCCTGTCCCGCTTCACCACCTGGCAGGCCGCCCAGCGGCTGCTGTGGCAGCACCCCGTTTTCGGCGTCGGCTTCAACAACTTCGAGCGGGCCAAGGACCGCGAAGTGGGCGGGCAGAAGGCGGCGCACAACGTATTTCTGCAAAACGCCGCCGAGCTGGGGTTATTGGGTCATCCGCTGTGGTTGGCCGTGGTGGTCGGCACGATCTTCAGCCTGTACCGGCTGATGCGGCGATGCCGGCGGCTGCCGCCGGACATGCGGTGGGGCTATTACTGGTCCCGCGGGCTGATGCTGGGCATGCTGGCGTTCTGCGTGCACGGCTTCTTTCACAATGAGGAATACCTCGAGTTCATGTTCGTGCTGGTGGGCTTGAACGTGGCCCTGCACACGGTGGTGAGTCGGGAAGTCTGGCATCGGAGCCTGCTGACGGTCGTGGAGCAGGCACGGCAGGCCCGCGAGGCGGAGGCTGACCGGGCGCGGTTGCCTGAGGCGGAGAGTCTGCTGTTCACCCGGCCCCGGCCGCGACACCGGCCCGCGGCGGTTGCCGCAGGGAATCTATGCTGATCCGCGGCCGATCCGCCGCGGCTCCGCCGGAGGGCCCGTTCATGGACGACCGCTTGGCTCGCGAGCGGGATTTCTACGACGCCTGCAACCGCCGTATCGAGGAGTATGGGGCCGGCAAGTATTACACCGTGACGGCTGCCGGGCGGGCGTGCTTTCGCCGCTGGCTGACGGCGGACGTGTCCGGCCGGAGGGTGCTGGAGTTCGGCTGCGGGCCGGGCAGTTGCTCCTTTGAACTGGCCCGTCGCGGGGCGATCGTCGCCGGCATCGACATCTCCGACGAGGCCATCCGCCGCGCGACGGAGAAGGCGGAGCGCGAGGGCCTGGCGGATGCTTCCTTCCGGGTGATGAACGCGGAGGCGCTGAGTTTCGCGGATGAGTCCTTTGATTTGATCTGCGGCATCGCCATTTTGCATCATCTGGCGCTGCCGCCGGCCTTCGGTGAGCTGGCGCGGACCCTGCGGCCCGACGGACGAGCCGTGTTCATCGAGCCATTGGGGCATAATCCCCTGATTAACCTGTATCGCCGTCTCACCCCGGAGCTGCGGACCCGTGATGAACACCCGCTGCGCGTAACCGACCTGCGGCTGGCTCGGCGTTTTTTCGGTCGGGTGGAAGTGCGGTATTTTCACCTTTTCTCGCTGCTGGCGGTGCCGCTGCGGGGGTTTCGGTGGTTCACGTCCGTGGTGCGGCGGCTGGATCGTCTGGATCAGGCGGTGCTGTCCGCGTGGCCGGCGCTGGGGCGATACTGCTGGACGTGTGTGATCCGTCTGGAACAGCCGCTGAGGCATGCCCGCGGCCCAGCGGGGAGGGGAACTGCTTTCGGTCCTCCCGTTTCGATTTCCTAGTTGAAAAACTCGCCGAAAGACGGGCCAAACGGTTGCCTTCGCGTGGTTTTTGTGGTATGCTTCTGACGGCGCAGTGAGTGACTGTTGCGCTAGGCGGATTGCCGCAAGGCAGAGAATTCGCAACCCGAGACGAGCGCCCTTGAGCGCAGATGCTTTCTTCACAGCATCGTTTATTGTGGTAGGGTTTCCGCCAGTTGCTCGCCGCGCTTCTTTTTGTTCCCCCTTGATAACGTTATCATCGCCTCATCGACGCCGCAGTCCCCTGGGTCGCGACGGCGCGGCACTCTCGGCCCGCGGGCTGATGGTATGATGCTCGCCGCCTGACGCGATCTTGCGGCGCGCCGGCCCAAGCCGCCGGAGCAGGCGACCGAGTGCGGAACGATGTTGGTGCTTGTGTCTTGGCTGCTGGTTCTCGGCGGGCCGCTTTCGGTCGAGGAAGAGGCCGTGATCGAGTTCGTGGTCGCCGTGCCCGCCGATACGGACCCGGCCGCCGAGGTCTGGTTGGCGGGCAGCGCGGAAGCGGTCGGTTTGTGGAAGGCGGACGGGTTGCGTCTGGCGCGGCAGCCCGACGGCCGATATCGCGGGACGATTCGACTGCCGGTCGGTTGCCGATTGGAGTACAAGATCACCCGCGGCTCGTGGCCGACGGTTGAGAAAGATGCCCGCGGCGGCGAGATCCCCAATCGCCTGCTGACGGTCGAAGGCGACGCCAAGGTGGAGATCACGGTCGCGTCCTGGGGCCGGGCGGCGACGACACGGCCGCGGCCCACCATTACCGGCGATGTTCGCTATCACCAGGGATTCGCCTCCAGGCACCTGAAAAACCAGCGGACGCTGGCCGTCTATCTTCCGCCGGACTACGAGAAGAACCCCGACGTCCGTTATCCCGTGCTCTATCTCCATGACGGGCAGAACGTCTTCGACGCAGCGGCCTCGTTTCTCGGCGTCGAGTGGCAGGCCGACGAGACCGCCGAACGGCTGATTCGCGGGAGCCGCATCCGGCCGATCATCATGGTGGGCATCTACAACACGCCGGAGCGGGTCGACGAGTACACCTTCTGCCGCGACGAACGGCGTCAGGCGGGGGGAAACGCCCGGCGTTACGCGCGGTTTCTGGTCGAGGAGGTCAAGCCGTTTATCGACCGGACCTATCGCACGCGGCCCGGGCGGGAGGACACGGCGGTGGCCGGGTCATCGCTGGGCGGGCTGGTCTCGCTGTGCCTCTGTCGGTGGCATCCGGAGACGTTTTCGATGTGCGGGGCGATCTCGCCGTCGCTGATGTGGGCGGACCGGCGGCTGCTGAAGGAGTGCCGCGAGGACCACGCGTGGATGAAGCGGACGCGGTTCTGGCTGGACATGGGCACGCTGGAGACTCGGCAGATCGCCACATACAACACGGCAATCGCTGATGCTCGGGCCTGGGTCGACATCTTCGACGAGGCCGGACTGGTTCCAGGGCGGGATTACTACTACGCGGAGGTCTTTGAGGGCGAGCACAACGAGGCCCACTGGGCGGCGCGTTTCGACAAGGTGTTGCTGTTCTTCTTCGGAAAGTGACCAGCGGTGACCCAGGCCCGGGCGGGCCATGAAGCCGGGCAGCGGCGACTGATCGCCGCGCGAGCCGCGGCGACGTCGACTGCGGCGGCGGTAGCGGATGTGGCGTGGAATCGCACCGGGCGTCGGGTACATTGACGAACCGGACCAGAAAGGACCAGGACAGATGGCGCACGTATTTCGCTGGACGATCGGTTTGGTGGTCATGGTGAGTGCCGCGGGTTGCGGGCTGCTGCGGCCGGTGAGCTATGAAACGCTGCTTGCGGAGATGGTCGACCGCGACACGATCGCCCGCCTGCCCGACCCCTATTACACCTGCCACCAGGCCAGCAGCTACGACCGGGCCAGCACGACCGCGGAGGACCCGGAGACCTGGTTCGCCAACAAGGACGTGAACCAGTTCATCCGCACGGAGGAGAACGAGGGCCGGGAAGAATGGGTGCTGATGGACGCGGCCGGTCCGGGGGCGGTAGTGCGATTCTGGTCGGCGAATCCGCGCGATGAAGTGAATATCCGTTTCTACTTCGACGGCGCGACGACGCCCGCCCTGACCGTGCCGATGACGGATCTGCTGGGGGGGACCTGGCGGGTGGGTCCGCCGCTCTCGGCGATCCGCTCGAAGGGCTGGAACCTGTATCTGCCGATCCCGTATGCCCGGCACTGCAAGATCACCAGCGACAAGGACAATTTTTACTACCAAATCAACTACCGCACCTATGAGCCGGGCACGGCAGTGCGGACTTTCAGCATGGCGGAGTTCGATCGGGCGGAGCCGGCGCTGCGCGAGGTGATCCGAAGACTGAACGACGTTGACCAGGAACCGATGCTCACCGACAAGCCGGATGCGCAGCAGGCGGGGACGTTGGCGCCGAACGCGAGCGTCGCCGTGCCGCTGGCGGCGGGTCCGGCGGCGGTGAGCCGTTTGATGGTCAGGCTGACGGCGGCGGACTGCGAGGAAGCCTATCGCCGTACCGTTCTAAGCATCACGTTCGACGGTGAGGAGACGGTGTGGTGTCCCGTCGGCGACTTTTTCGGGTCGGGCGTGGGGCACAACCCCTTCAGCAGTTGGTGGCAGACGGTGGGCAAGGACGGATCGCTGACCTGCCGCTGGCCGATGCCGTACCGGAGCGGCGGGGAGATCCGGCTGCACAACCACGGCGTGCAGCCGGTGGAGTACCTGGTGAAGGCCCGGATTCGGGGCTGGAGATGGGACGACCGCTCGCTGCACTTCCACGCGACCTGGCGACAGGAGCACCCGGTTTCCACGGAGAACAAGCACGACTGGAATTTCGTGGAGATCCAGGGCGCGGGCGTCTATGTGGGGGACTCCATGGCGCTGATGAACCCGACCACCGTCTGGTGGGGCGAGGGCGACGAGAAGATTTACGTCGATGGCGAGACGTTTCCTTCCCACTTCGGCACCGGCACGGAGGATTACTACGGTTATGCGTGGGGCGACTGGTACCGCTTCGAGGCCCCGTTCCATGCCCAGCCGCGGGTCGATGGGCCGGTGGTGCTGGGCCACACGACGCTGCTGCGAACCCGCACGCTGGACGCCATTCCGTTCCGCAGTTCGCTGCACTTCGACATGGAGATCTGGCATTGGCGAAAGGTCGAGATGGCCGTGGCGGCGACGACTTGGTACTACGCGCGGCCGGGGACGACGGATAACCGCGTCGCCGACCGGCGGCCCGAGTCGCTGAAGGTCGTGCCGCCGACGCCGGTGTACGCGATTCCCGGCGCGATCGAGGCCGAGACGATGGAGATAGTCAGCAAGCCGGAAGGCGCGGACTGGAAGCAGGAGGGCAACTGGTGGAACACCACCTGGAGCGGCGACGCGCAGCTCTGGGTGGGCTGCACGCGGGTCGGCGACAAGGTGGAACTGCGGGCGCCGACCACTTATCGCGGCCCGCAGCGGGTCACGCTGTATGCGACCCGCTACCCGGACTACGGCATCATTCAGGTGTCGGTGGACGGTCGGGAACTGGGCGAGAAGATCGACCTTTGCAACTCGGCGGAGAAGGCCGTCAAGCCGACCGGCCCGATCGTGCTGGGCGTCTTCGAGCCGGGCGCGGCCCCGCCGGTGTTCCGGTTCGAGGTGGTCGGCAGCAACCCGTCCGCGACCAAGCCGGGGACATACCTCGGCATCGACTGCCTGGTGCTGGAGCCGGCCTCCGACCCGAAGTGAAGCGCGGGGAGCGTGGCCGCTCGCCTATTCTAGGGATCTGCGCATGAGTCGATATGCCGTCATCATGGCCGGAGGGTCGGGCACGCGATTGTGGCCGCTCAGCCGCCGTCGTCGCCCCAAGCAATTGCTGCGGATCGTCGAGGGGCGGAGTCTTCTGCGGGCGGCTTATGACCGGCTGACCCTCGTGCTGCCGCCGGAGTCCATTTATGTCGTCGCCCTGGAGGAGCATCTGCCCGAGATGGCCCGGGAGTTGCCGGACCTGCCCCGGCCGAACCTGATCGGCGAACCGACGGGGCGAGACACGGCCAATGCCATCGCCCTGGCCGCCGCGCTGCTGCATGCTCGTGATCCGCGGGCAGTGATGGGCGTGTTCACCGCCGACCAGGTCATTCGCCCGAGCGACCGCTTCGCCGAGGTCGTGCGGCGGGGCTACGCCGCGGCGGAGGAGCACCCGCAAGCGCTGATCACCTTCGGCGTGAAGCCGACCGAGCCGCACACGGGGTACGGCTACATCGAGCACGGCGAGCCGGCCGGGGCCGGGGTCTGGCGGGTGCGGACGTTCAAGGAGAAGCCCGATCTGGAGACCGCCCGGCGGTATGTGGCCTCCGGGCGGTTCTACTGGAACAGCGGCATGTTCGTCTGGCGAACGGAGACGATCCTCGACCATTTTCGGCGGCTGTTGCCGGAGACGCATTCGGCCATGCAGCGGCTGGCCGCTCGTTGGAACGAGGTGGACGGCCCGCGGCTGGCGGCCGAAACCTATCCGTCGTTGCGGAAGATCAGCATCGACTACGCCGTGCTGGAGAAGTCCGAGAGCGTGCTGGTTGTGGAGATGGCTCTGGAGTGGCTGGACGTCGGGCACTGGACCGCGCTGCCGGCGGTGGTCGGGGCGGACCCGGACGGGAACACCTGCGCCTTGGCCCGTTCGGCGATGGTGGCCAGCCGCGGCAACATCGTGGTCGCCGAGGACGAGCACCTCATCGCCCTGGTGGGCGTGGAGGATCTGGTCGTGGTGCGCAGCGGGGACGCGACGCTGATCTGCCACCGGGAGCACCTGCACCGGCTCAAGGAGCTGACGGCGGAACTGGAGACCGCCTACGAAGGGCTTTACGGCTGATCGTCGGGCCAGTCGGCATGGGCGGCCCGCTCCGGCGGATCGGCGGCGGGCACGGCCTCGGCGCGTTCGGGCCGGGGTCGGGCCACGGGCGGGATCCAGTCGCGAGCGGCGCCGGTCTGGGCAGACGGCGGCTCGTAATCGCTGAGCAGGGCCTGGGTGACGACGATTTCGACGCGGCGGTCGGCGGCGCGGCGGCCGTCGGTGTAGGTTTCCTTGAGCAGCGGTTCATACGGCCCGGCGCTGACGACTCGGAGGGCCCGCGGGTCCGCGCCCAGTTCCACCAGCCGGTCCCGGACATTCCTGGCCCGCGCGTAGCCGAGTTCGATCTGGTCGCGAAAGCCGCAGCCCTCCGGGAGCGGCTCGCGGGTGGTGTGCCCGCGGATCTCGATCTTGTTGCGCTTGCCGCGGATTTCCTCGACCAGTTGTCGCAGCACGGCATCCATGGCCGGTTCGATCTCGGCGCTGAAGCGGCCGAAGGCGATCGGGCCGCCGATGACCAGCTCCGCGCCGTCGCGGACCTTGCGGACGCGATAGTACTCGCCTTCGGTGCCGGGTTCCTCGGAGAGGCCGAAGTTCCTGGCCTTGTCGGGCACGACCAGGGTTTCGAAGCGGACCAGGAAGCTCTTGAAGTCGATGGTGTTGTCGGGCATCCAGCCGGCCTGGCCGGGATTGCCGAAGGCCCGGCGGATGGATTCCATGGCGATCATGAACATCTTGTCGCGATCGTCGAAGTTGGCCAGGGCGGCGAGCATGATGAAGAAGCAGAGCAGCAGCGACATCATGTCGCCGTAGGTCAGGCACCACGACGGCGCGCCTTCCGGAGCTTTCTTGGCCTTCTTGGGCATGCCTCGCCTCTGCTGCGTTGCGGGTTTGCGGCAGCGTCAGGCGGATTCGCCGCCGCGGTTCAATCCCTGGATCTTCGCCCGCATCTTGGGCGACAGGAATACCGAGAGCTTCATTTCCAGCAGCCGGGGATTGTCGCCGGCCTGCAAGCCGAGGATACCGGCCCGGATGATGTCCAGGTGGAGCATCTCCTCGTCGTGACGGACGCTGAGCTTGTCGGCGAGCGGCAGGCACAACACGTTGGCGATGATGGCTCCATACATGGTGGTGAGTAGGGCGACGGCCATGCCGGGGCCGATCTTGCTGACGTCTTCCATGTTCTTGAGCATGACAACGAGGCCGACGAGCGTGCCGATCATGCCCATGGCCGGGGCGTACTTGGCCATCTGGTCAAGGATGGCCTTGCCTTCGGCGTGGCGTTGGTCGATGGCGTCCGCTTCCATTTCCATGACCTGCTTGATCGTGTCGGCGTCGGTGCCGTCCACGACCATTTGCAGGCCATTGGCCAGGATGGGATTGGGAAGCTGTTGAATGACGTTTTGCAGGGCGAGCACCCCCTCGCGCCGGGCGGTGTCGGCCAGCTTGATGAACTGGCCGATCAGTTCGTGAGTCTTCTGGCCGCGGGCGAAGAAGGCGTTCTTGCAGATCTTGGCCAGGGCCAGGAACCGGTCCAGGCGGCAGGCCAGCAGGGTAACGAAGGACGAGCCGCCGATGACGAGGATCGCCGAGGGCGTGTCATAGAACGCCATGAGATCCCCACCGGAACTGCTCACCATCGACCACAGGAACAGGCCGACGGCCGCTACCAGACCAATGACGGTTGCCAGATCCATGGATTCCCTCTTCCGGACCGGCGGTAAACCCTCCGGTTCCGCGCGGCGTTCCAGCCACGACGGACCTCACGGCGGGTGCCGGGCGGCACGATCATCCCGAAGCCATATCGGATTAACCGCACGGTCGATAAAGCTACAAAGCCGCGGGGTCCGCGGTGGCGTTGCCGCGGGCATAACCGATAATAGACGAGTGCAAGGCCCGCTCTTCCGCGGCCTGGAGATCTCGTCTCGTGAATGACCACCAGACCGGAACCTGTGCGACGGCTCCGCCGCTTTCCTGGCCGGTGTGGTCGGCGGCGGTGGTGGTTTTCGGACTGGCCTTCGCGACGCGTTCGTTCTTCCTGTTCGCGCCCGGTTTCCCCATCGATCAAAGCCAGTTCCTGGTGTGGTCCGACCAGGCTCGCTCCGGCGGGTTGGACGGCGTCTACGAGACCCGCCGCCCGGACGGCCGCCGGTACTGCAATTATCCGCCCGCCTATCTCTATGTCCTTTGGTGGATGGCGGGGGTGTACGACTGGCTGGCTCCGGAGGACGGCGCGACGCTCGGCGATGCCGCGGCGGATCTGCTGTACGGCGTGGACTCGCCTTCGGCCCGGTTGGCGGGCTGGCTTTACAAGATACCCGCCGTGACAGTGGATGCCCTGTTGGCGGCGGCTCTCGTGGTCTGGTTGAGTCGGCGCCTCCGCGGGGCCGAGGTGACCGGCTGGAGGGCTGCCGCAGGGACTCCGCGGGCGGCGGTCATGGTTGGGGCCGCTTATGCCTTGATGCCCGCAGCGATTCACAACTGCGCTGTCTGGGGTCAGGTGGATGCTATTCCGACGCTGCTGATGGCGGTTTCACTGGAGATGCTGCGGCGGCGCCGGGTTCCGTCGATGACCGCGTTGGCGACGCTGGCGGTGCTGACCAAGGCGCAGGCGGCGATTTTGTCGCCGATCTGGGTGGTGGGGGCCATCCGGTGGGCGGGCCTTCGCGGGCGGCGGTGGCTGGTCCTGGTCGGTATCGTGGTGATGCTCACAGCGGCGCTGGTCGCGCCGTTTCTGGGCGAGGCGGGCGGCGCGTGGGACGCCTACGCCTCGGCTGCGGGGTACTATCCGTATACCCATTTGAACGGCTTCAGCATCTGGTTCTTCAGCCGCCCCCTGGATGCGCCGCAGTTGGCGGGGGATCTGGACCGGCACTACCAGCGCGACGACCGGCCGGGGCTTTTCGGGTTGACGCCGCGGACGGCGGGACTGGCGGCGGTGTGGGTGGTGTGGGCCACGGTGGCGGTGCGGTGGTGGCGGCGGGATGAGGAGGCGGTGCTGCGCTGGGCGACGCGGCTGCTGCCGTTGGTCTTCTTCTTCCTGGCCACGCAGATGCACGAGCGGTATCTGTTCCCGGCGATCGCGTTGTGGGCGTGGGCCTACGAGCCGACTCGGCGGTGGTGGGTGTTGTGGCTGTTGCTGGGAGCGGCGGCGGCGGCCAATGCCTTGTGGGTATGGCCCGGTCCCGGCGGCGGGGCGGTGGTTGCCGGATTGCGGGAGTTGTTGCATCGTCCGTGGTTCGGGCTGTCGCCGGGCCTTTATTGGGCGACGGCCGTGGCCGCGCTGTTCTTCCTGTCGCTGCCCGCTCCGCCTTCAGCGGAGGCCCGCGACGCCGCCGAGGAGTAGTCGTTCTTCGAGCGTTTCATCGTGTCGGCGGAATCGGTTTTCGCCGCCACGGCGGTCAAGGCCTGCTCCACTGTCGGCCGCAACGCTTCCGCCATGAGGCGATGGCCGGCGGCGTTGAAGTGCAGATCGCCGGGCAGGTAGAGCGGCGTGCCGGCTTCGGCAGCGGCGCGAAAATCCGCCAACGGGCAGACCAGGGGGAGGCCCTGCTGCTCGGCAAACTCGCTCAACCACCGATAGGGCTGGTCCAGATCGAAATCAGCCGCCTCATACTTCGTATAGGCGAGCGAGCGTGCCAAGGCCGCCGGCTCGACGGCCTGTAGGGCGGGGATCACCGCGACGACCAGTTCTGCGCCGCGCGCGGCAACCGCGTCGCGGAGCTTCAGCAGATCGGCTTCCAGTTGTGTCCATGCCCGGTTCATGACGGGAGGCAGGTTGATCAGCGATGGTCGCAGATTGTCGTCGAGCAGTTCGAAGCCGCCCAATTCGTCCTTGAGGCCGATCCGGACGGCGGCGCGGGCCAGAGTCTTGTGGGTGCTGACTGCCTGCTGCACCAGGGCATACAAGCGGCAGTGGTCGGCGAGCCGGCGTTTGAGCGAAGTGACGGCGCCGGCCGCGGACGAAGCGGGACGGGCCGCGGCCGGCGCGGCGAAGTCGGCCTCGGTCGAGGACTCGCCGCCGTGGTCGATGACGTCATTCTGACACAAGGCCAGCACCACGACGTCCGGCCGCCACACCCCGCCGACGCGTTCGAAGTAGCGGAGTTCGGTGCGGAGGTTGTACCCCGGCACGCCCAGGTTCACGACCTCCGTGTTCGGCAGCAGCTCGGCGAGCACTTCGGCGAAGCAATCCCCTTGCCCGACGCCGTGACCGAAGGCGAATGAGTCGCCGAGGACCAGCACGCGGCGTTGGTGGGGCGATCGTTCCACAGCGATTTCGGGGCCGCGAAAGCCGCGGCTATTGACCAGGAAAGAGGCCCCGTAACGGGGATACTCGACGCGGACATTCGGAACGAGTCGGTAAACGAGTTCCGGATCGCGTTCCAGATACTTCCAATACTCAAAGCGGATGTGCTGGTCGGCGGGGCGGTTCCACACCAGCCGCAAGGCCAGTTCCGCCGCCAGCAGGAGGACCATCGCGGCGCCGGCGCTCGCCGACAGGCCGAGAACGAGCCGGCGGCAGCGCGACGGCGCGGAGATTCTTCGTGGCGGATTCGGGTCTGCGTCGAGAGGCAGGGACTTCGGCTTCTCGGACGTGGCGTAGGTTGTCACGGGCCGGCTCATACCCAGATATCGGCGAAACTCGGGCTGGACGCCGTATATCGGACGCGAGGCCCGCAGGGCGGTCATGTCGGACTCACCGCGTCCGGGGTCGAGAAAACGACGGTTTTGCTCGTGTAGGAGGGGTCTTTTTCTCACGGAGGCGGAGTCTGTTAACCAAACGCCCGACCCGTTTCTACCGATTTATCAGCCGATGCCAAGAAGGGTTCAAAAAGCCGACGTCGGTTTCCAGACGTGCAGGGAGGTTCCCATGTCGATCGCCCAGCGCGCTCGCTCATGGTTTCGGCGGGGAGGGATTCCCCGAAATCGAAGCAGGCTGAAGTCGGGGTTGTTGCCGCTCCTGCTGGGCTTGCTGGCGGCAGTCGGCCCGGAGGGCGGCGGCGGCACTCTGGCGGGGACTCCGGCGGAGGCGCCGACACCGGCCCGCGGCGCGGTGTCCGGCACGGGCACCGAGATTGTGCCGCTGGAGGCCGCGGGCCTGAAGGAGAGCGATCTGGCGAAGCCGGATGCGGAGCAGACGCTGACCGTCGGGGTCAACGACCGGATCACCATGCACATTTCCGGGCTGTCGTTGGCCGAGGCGCTGAGGATGCTGTCCGAGCCGACGCGTCGCAACATCATCATGGCCGACGGAGTGGGCGGCGTGGTGACGGCCAGCATGTACAACGTCACCTTCGAGGAAGCGCTCAACGCGATGCTGGTGTCCAACGGGCTGGGCTTCCGTGTTGACGGAGAGTTCATCTACATCCATCCGCGCGAGGAGTTGGAGAAGATAGCCGCCGCGAAGCGCCGGATCGCCACGCGGGTCTTTCGGCTCGCCTACATGAACGCCGCGTCCGCCAAGGTCCTGATCGAGCCGATGCTGAGCAACGTCGGCAAGGTCTCCCTGACGCCGCCGGCCAAGGCCGGCGTGGCCGGCGACGCGGGCAGCCTCGGCGCGGGCGGGGATTCGGTGGCCACGCCCGACACGCTGATCGTCAGCGATTACGCCGATCGGCTGGACGAGGTGGCCCGGGTGCTCCAGCAGCTCGACGAGCGGCCCAAACAGGTGTTGATCGAGGCGACGGTGTTGCGGGCGGTGTTGTCCGAGGACAACGCGATGGGCATCGACTTCACCACCGTCGGCGGCATCGACTTCACCACCTTGAACAGCACGAGCCCCGCCGCCCAGCGGATCACCACCGGCAATACGCCGCAAGCCATGTTGCAGGACACCACGTTCACGGCGCGGACGGACTTCAACGGGGGCGTGCCCACCGGTGGTTTCACCTTCGGCATCATCAAGGACCAGATCGGCGTCTTCATCCGCGCCTTGGAGCAGATCACCGAGACCAACATCCTGGCCAATCCGAAGATCCTGGCCCTGAACAAGCAGATGGGGCAGGTGATCGTGGGCCGCCGCGACGGCTACTTCACTACCACCGTGACCGAGACGGCGGCGGTGCAGAGCGTGGAGTTCCTGGAGACCGGCACCATCCTCACCTTCCGCCCGTTCATCGGCGACGACGGCTTCGTGCGGATGGAGATCCACCCCAAGGATTCCACGGGAGGACTGACCGACGCCAACCTGCCGTACGAGCAGACCACGGAGGTGACGACGAACGTCATCGTCAGGGACGGGCACACGATTCTGATCGGGGGGCTGTTCCGCGAGGTGAGCGGTTCGGGGCAGAGCCAGGTGCCGCTGCTGGGGAACATACCCGTGGCGGGGGCCTTGTTCCGGCGGACCCGCGACGACACCACGCGCGAAGAAGTCATCATCCTGCTGACCGTGCACATCCTCAAGAGCGACCACGACGCGCGGGCTTCGGCGGAACTGGAGCAGAGCGTGGAGCGGTTTCGCGTCGGCATGCGTCGGGGCCTGCAATGGTTCGGCCGGGAGAAGCTCAGCCAGGCCCACTACCGGTGGGCGCTGGAGCACCTGGACCGCGGCGACCTGGACAAGGCCTTGTGGGACACGGATCTGGCCCTGCATCTGTATCCGCGCCATGAGCACGCCTTCGAGCTCCGCGAGAAGCTGCGAGGCCGGCGGGATTGGGAGTCCGAGGCTTCGGCCATCCGCGGTTTCGTCCACGACCGCATCGCCGAGGAAAACGGCGGAGTCCGTCCGCTCTTCGGCCGCCCGGCGCCGCCGTTCGTCCTGCCGGACGGGTTGCAGGGGCCGTCGGGAATGGAAGACGGCGAGGGGGGAACGGTCTCCGGTGCGGGCAGGGAGTCCGGCGAGGCCGCCACCACCGGCGGCGAGGAGGTACGGCCATGACTCGGCGAAGTATCGCTCCGGGAGGGGTGTTGGCGGCAGTATCTCTGGCCCTGGCCGGATGCACCGGCGGCATCCTCGACAAGCAGTTCTCCGCTCGACCGAAGGCCGAGGCCCGCGAACGCTGGAACGCCCTGCGCGGCCGCGTCAAGCTCCAGTTGGCCGAACAGCACCTGTCCGCGGGGCAGCTCGAAGACGCGGAGAAGGCGCTGAATGAGGCTCTGGCCCTGGACGGTCCGCAGCCGGAGTCCCTGCTGATCGCGGGCAAGCTGCGTTTCGAGCAGGGCCGGCTGGCCGAGGCCCGTTCCGCGCTGGCCTCCGCCGCCGCCCAGTCGGAGCCGAACCCGGAGATCGAATACTGGTCCGGCATCCTCGCCGAGCGGTACGGCAACCTCGACCAGGCCGCGGAGCATTACGCCCGGGCCTTGGCGCTGAACCCTCATGATCCGGCGTACCTCACCGCTCGCGCCGAGGCGCTGGTGGCGCTGGATCGCACCGCCGAGGCATTGGAGCTGATCGAGAGCCGGGTGGCGGACTTCGATGATGATCCGGCGGTGCGGCTGCTGGCGGCGCGCATCAGCCGAATGCTGGGGCTTCGCGGCCCGGCGGCGACCCATGCCCGCGAGGCCCTGCGCGGACACGAGGATGATCCGGCGTTGTGCGTCGAAGCGGCGCTGTTGTTGGGGTGGGCAGGCGAGTACGGCGAGGTCATCACGATTCTGGCTCCGCTGGTGCATCGGGAATTGCGGGGCGGCTCGGACGCGGGGCGGGATTCCTTCGACGGCGTGCTGGCGGCTTCGGCGGGGCGGGTCTACGCCGCCGCGCTGCTCAATCGTGATCGCTTCGACGAGGCCCGGACCGTGTTGAAAGCGATCCTGTCCCGCGATCCGAATGACCTTCTCGCCTGGAGCCTGTTCGCTCGATCGGCGCTGGCCGCCGGGGACGCGGCCGAGGCGGCTTCCGCCCTGGGCAGTCTGCACCAGCGGACGGCACCGACGGCCGAGACGTTGTTGCTGGCGGCCTACGCGGCCCTGCGGCTCGGTCAACCGCAGGCGGCGCTGGACTCCGCCCGGCGGGCGTTGGAGCTGGAGCCGCGGATGGTGGAAGCCCACTGCCTGACGGCGGAGGCGGCGGCGGCGCTGGGCCGGAGCGAGTTGCTCAACAAGGCCTGCGCGGAGGCCCTGGCGCTCGAACCCCGCTCCCCGGCGGTGGCCGCCCTGGTTCGGCGGTTGAAACCGGCGCCTTCACCGCGGCCGCAAGCGGCGGCGGCCAATCGCCCGGCTTCGCTGGATCAGCCGATGGCCGAGGCGGACTTCGAGGAGGGCCCATGACGCAACCACCGTTGACACCGTGGTCGATGGTCGACGACGAGTCGGAAGGTTCGACGGTCGGCACCGCCTCCCGCTTCGGGGAAGACGCCGCCGAGACCACGGGCCGATCCGCCGTCCGATCGCGGTCGGTCCGGGCGCCGACGGCCCACTGGGCCTTGGCGCCGCTGACGCTGGCGGCGGTTTGGGTGGTGGTCTTGATGGCGGGCGGCGGCGGAGTCTCGCCGGTCGCCGGCTCCGGTCTGCTGCTGCTGCTGGCGGCGGCGGGGGCGATCGTGGTCTTGTCGCGGGTGTATCGTCGCCGCGGACTGCGCGCGGCGCACCAGGCCCTTTGTCAAGGAGTACGCGGCCCGCGAGAGGCCCTGGACGGCATGCCGCTGGCCGACGAGTTGCTGCCGTTGCTCGAAGCCGTGGAACAGCACACCACGTCGCTCGAGCGGCACAGTTCCGACCTGGTTGAAGAGCAGAAGCGTCTGGCGCTGGAGTTGAGCCTGGCCGATACCCGCCGGCGGCAGACCGAAGCCGTCTTTACGGCGATCGGCGACCCGCTGGTGGTGACCGACCCCTTCGATCAGGTCATATTCGCCAATGCCGCCGCCGCGACGGTGTTCGGCTTCGACCGCAACGAGGCTCCGCGGCAGCCGGTGTCCGGACTCATCAAAGATGAGCGGCTGGTGCATCTGATCCGGCAGGCGCGCGAGGCCGACCTACGGGCCGCCAACCGCCGCGCCGAATTCGAGATCGGCCAGCGCTTCTACGCGGCGGCCACGGCGGCCCTGCCGGTGGGCGGCGAGGCTCCCGACGGCGATCCGCGACGGCAACCGCACGGCGTGGTGCTGCTGCTGCGGGACATCACCAAGGAGCGGGAGGCCACGCGGCACAAGAGCGAGTTCGTGGCCCGCGCGGCCCATGAACTGCGGACGCCGTTGTCGGCGATTCGCGCTTATGTGGAGATGCTGGTCGACGGCGAGGCCGACGACGAGAAGACCCGCCGGGAGTACTACGACATCATCCAGTCTTCAGCCGACCGGCTGGCGCGGATGATCGACAACATCCTGAACATCAGCCGCATCGAGGCGGGCACGGTGCGGATCAACAAGGAGCCGGTGGCGGTCGCCGTCATCGTCAAGGAAGCGGTCGATGTCCTCCGGCCCCAGGCCGAAGAGAAGAAGCTCACTCTCGAAGCGGAACTCAGCCCGGTGGTGTATCGGATCCACGCCGATCGCGACCTGATCGCCCAGGCCCTGCTCAATCTGATCAGCAACGCCATCAAGTACACGCCGGAGGGGGGACGGGTGGAGGTGCGGATGATCCCCCAGGAGGCCGAGCAGACCATCCGCATCGAGGTGGCCGACACCGGGGCCGGGATTCCCAAGGAAGACCTGCCGCGGATGTTCGAGAAGTTCTATCGGGTGGAGGCGAACAAGAAGCTCGCCGGCGGGACCGGCCTGGGCCTCAACCTGGTGAAGCACATCGTGGAGACGGTTCATGAAGGCAAGATCACGCTGACCAGCGAGGTCGGCCAAGGGAGTACGTTCGGAATGGTTTTGCCTCTGCTGCCGTAAGGCGGGGGCGGATGCGGCGCAGGCCGCGCCCAGAGGGTCGAGAACATGACCGCGGCGAAAATCCTGGTTTGTGACGACGAGGCTCACATCCTGCACGTGTTGTCGGCGAAGCTCCGCAACAACGGGTTCGAGGTCTTCTCCGCTGCCGACGGCGAGGAGGGGTTCGAACTGGCTCGGCGCCATCGTCCGGACTTGATCATCACGGATTATCAGATGCCGTTTCTGAGCGGGCTGGAGCTGTGCGCTCGGCTCCGCGCCGAGGCGGCCCTGAGCAACATTCCGGTCATCATGCTGACCGCCCGGGGCTTCTCGCTGGAAGCCAAGGACCTGGTGGACACCAACATCCGGCAGGTGCTCACCAAGCCTTTCAGTCCCCGGGAGGTTTTGCAGACGGTCCGCAACCTGATCGGCGGCGGCGTACCCGCCGCGGCCACAGCGGAGTAGGCCCGTGGGTCATTCGCCTGTTCAGATCGTAACGACCGGCGGCGAAGGGCGGTTGGCCGCTCCCCAGTCGCTCCGGCCGCTTTCCGCGGAAGGGTTCAGTCAACTGATGGAGCGGTGGCGCGCCGCTCGGGTCTGGCTGTCGTTGTGGAGCCGCGAGGGTGAACTCCTCCAGCACGACCCGCAGGCCGGTCGCCTGTGGTCCGCGCTGTGGAGCGGAGGACAGGTTTTTCGCAACGGCTTGCAGAGCTTCGTTCGCGAGCAGCAACTACGGTTCATGGACGACGACGGTCCGGCGGAGGCCGTCGTGGATTTCGGGCCGTGGGCGCCGGATCTGGGCCTGATGGTGGCGCCGCTTCGCCAGCGGACCCGCTGCGTCGGGGCCGTGGTCGGCGGGATCGTGATGTCGGCGGAGCCGGGCGAGACCTTCACGCGGCTTTGCGACCAGTGCGGTCTGGATCGCGGTCTGCTGGTCAGACTGGCCGCTCAGGCGGGCGTCGTTCCGGCCGCGGAGGCCGCCGGTCTGGCGGGGTTGCTGCGGCTGTCGGTGGGGCTGCTGCGCGAGAGCGAGACCCGGCGCGACGAGATCGCCGTCTTGACCGGCAATCTCGAAGGGACCTACGAGGAGCTCTCGCTGGTCTACGAAATCAGCTCGCGGCTGCGGCTCGAACATCCGCCCAACGTGGTCCTGGAGGACGTGGCTCGCGAGGTGCTGGAGGTGTCGCGGGCTTCGGCCATCGGCTTCGTGCTGAACGACAGCGGAGAGAACCGCGGCGGCGTCAGCCTCACGGGCGGCGGGATCGGCAGCGCGATCACCGCTCCGCCTGGGTCGGCGGGTTCACGAATCATCCAGATCGGACCGGGGGCGCCCGACAACACCCACCTGGCGCGACTGGCTTCCTGTCTGGCGCTGCACCCGGACCAGCCGGTTTCGCAACTGGTCATCAACAGCGTGGCCGAGCGTCCGGAGCTACGGTGGGCCGGCTCCTGGCTGAAGCATCTGGTGGTGCTGCCGCTGTGGCACGACCGGCAGTTGCTGGGCGTGGTGTTGGCCATGAACTGCACGGATCGCGGCGACTTCACCTCGGTCGACGTGCAGTTGCTCAAGGCCGTGGCCGATCGCCTGGCCGCGTTTCTGGCGAATCAGCGGCTCTACGCCGACCTGGCGGACCTGCTGATGGGGCTGTTGCACGCCTTGGTCAACAGCATCGACGCCAAGGACCCCTACACCTGCGGCCACTCCGAACGCGTCGCCTATTACAGCCGCGCCCTGGCGGGAGCCGCCGGACTCGATGCGCGGGAGTCCGACCGGGTCTACCTGGCGGGTTTGCTGCATGACGTCGGCAAGATCGGCGTCCCCGACGCGATTCTGAGCAAGCCCGGAAAGCTGACGGTCGAAGAGTTCACGGCGATGAAGAGGCACCCGGAGATCGGAGCCCGCATCCTGGGTCGGGTGCGGCAGATCGCCGATCTGGTGCCGGGCGTCCTGTACCACCACGAGCGGGTGGACGGGCGGGGCTATCCGCGGCGGCTGTCGGGCCGCGATATTCCGCTGCTGGGGAGGATCATCTGTCTGGCGGACTGTTTCGACGCGATGACCACGAGCCGCACCTACCGCAAGGCCCTGCCGCTGCCGGTGGCGGTGGCGGAGATCCGGCGCTGCTCCGGCACGCAGTTCGATCCCGAGTTGGCGGAGTTGTTCCTGGGGCTGGACCTGCCGCGGCTGATGAGCGAGGCCCGCGAGTTCGCCGAAGGCCGGTTGGCCGTGGACCGCATCGCCGCGCTGAACGTGGAGGTCCGGGAGGCCCGTGCGGTCCAGGCGGCGATCGTGTCGCCGGCCGCCGCGGAATGAGGTGTGCCGATGCCGGTGAACGTGGCCCAATACAACAACGTCGCCGTGCTGGCGGTGAAGGAAGAGTTGACCGGCGAGGCCGTGCCCGGCTTCGTGCAGGCGGCGCAGAAGTGTCTCGCCGACGGGCAGTGCCAGATCGTGGTGGACGGGACTCACCTGGAAGGGCTGGACAGCTCCGGGCTGGAGGCCCTGGTGGACTTGCAGAACCAGTGCGAGGAACGGCTCGGCACGGTCAAGCTGTGCCACTTCGACACGGTGTGCAGCAAGATCCTGGAGATCACCCGCCTGTCCCGGCGTTTCGAGATGTATGACGACCTGGAATCGGCGGTGAAGAGCTTTGCCTGAGACCGGGAGCAGCGCGGCGGCGGAGGGCCGCTCGCCAGGAGCATAAGATCGTGCCCTCGACGGCGACCATCGGCACTCGACGACAGGTGGGCCAGATTCTCCTGGCCCGCGGCATCCTCACCGAGGAGCAAATCGCCGCGGCCATCGAGGAGCAGCAGCGGCGCGGGCACCGGCAGTTGCTGGGCGAGATTCTGGTGGAGCTGGGGCTGGCCACCGAGGACCAGGTGGTGGAGGCCCTGGCCGAGGCCTACAACGTTCCCTATGCCAAGCTTTCTCCGCGGCTGGCCGACGCCAAGGTCATCGAGCTGGTGCCGCGCGATTTCCTCGAGAAGCACCTGGTGCTGCCGCTGTTCCGCGTGCACGGCGTGCTGACGGTCGCCATGAGCGAGCCGTCCAACGTCTTCGTCATCGAGGAAATCGCCCGCATGACCGACTGTGCCGTGCAGGTGGTGGCCTGCTCCGGCGCGGACATCCAAGCCATTCTCAGCCAGTACATCAAGGCCGCCAACGTCTTCGTCATCGACGACATCATCGAGGACGTGTCCACGGACACCTTCGAGCTGATCGAGACCAAGGTCGATGACATCACCAACCTGGAAGGGATGGCCGGCGATTCGCCGGTCATCAAGCTGGTGAACTACCTGATCTACACGGCGGTGAAGGAGGGGGCCAGCGACATCCACATCGAGCCGGACGAAGGGAGCCTGCGGGTCCGCAACCGCGTGGACGGCGTGCTTTATGAGAAGCTCAGCCCGCCGCCGCAGATGATGGCCCCGATCGTCTCGCGCATCAAGATCATGGCCGGCCTGGATATCGCCGAGCGGCGGCTGCCCCAGGACGGCGGCATCCACGTGATGATGGAGGGGCGTCCCATCGACCTGCGGGTTTCCACGCTGCCCAACATGCACGGCGAGAACGTGGTGATCCGCATCATCGACAACGCCCGCGCCCTCATCAATCTGGAGACACTGGGCTTCTCGGTCGAGATGCTCAAGCAGCTCCGCCAGATCCTCAATCAGCCGCACGGGCTGGTGCTGGTGACCGGCCCGACCGGCAGCGGGAAGAGCACCACGCTCTATGCCGCCTTGTGCGAGATCAATTCGCCGGAGCGCAACGTCTGCACCGTGGAAGACCCCATCGAGTACAACCTGCGCAGCGTGAACCAGTTCCAGGTCAACGAGAAGATCGGGCTGCGGTTCGGCATCGTGCTGCGAGCCCTCCTGCGCCAGGACCCGGACGTGATCATGGTCGGCGAGATTCGCGACGAGGACACCGCCAAGACCGCCGTGCAGGCCGCCCTGACCGGCCACATGGTTCTGTCCACCCTGCACACCAACGACGCGGTGTCCGCCATCGTGCGGCTGAACAACATCGGCGTGGAGAGCTTCCTGGTCGGCGCGTCCCTGACCGCCGTGCTCGCCCAGCGGCTGGTCCGCAAGGTCTGCCCGCACTGCAAGGAGGAGTACGAGCCGACTCCCAACATCCGTCATGCCCTGGAGAAGGCGGGGTACTCGGCGGAGAAGCTGATGCGCGGAGCGGGCTGCACGCGGTGCCACGGGACCGGCTACTCCGGCCGCATCGGCGTCTATGAGCTGTTCGTGCCGGACGACGCCATCCGCCAGGCCATCTCCGACGGGGCGCCGTTGCAGGAGCTGCGGCGGCTGGCCCGCGAGGCGGAGATGACGTCGTTGTATCAGGACGGCATGAGCAAGGCCCGCTCGGGGATCACCACGGTGGAGGAAGTTTTCCGCGTGTGCACCGCGTAAGCGCGGGCGCGGATTGGGGAGCCGCCAATGGCCGTATTCACCTATGTGGCCCGGGACCAGTCGGGGACGCTCGTCGAGGACGAGGTGGTGGCCGCTTCACCCGCCGAGGCGGCGCGGATCGTTCGCGGCGAGGGCAAGTTCATCGTGCGGGTCGAGCCGAAGACCGCCTCCGCGGCGCGTCCGTCGGCCGGTCCGGCGGCGGGGCACGTGCTGTTCGGTCGGGCGAAGTACCGTCCCGAAGATCTGATCTTCTTCACCAGTCAGCTCGCCGTCATGGTCGAGACCGGCGTGTCCCTGGCGGACGCGCTGGAAGCCTGCGTGCATGAGGGTAATTCCCCGCGGTTCGCCGCCGCTTTGAACGCCGTCATCGAGAAGGTCACCGCCGGCCGCGAGTTTTCCGCCGCTCTCGCCGAGCACCCCGACGTGTTCCCCAACATCTACGTCAGCCTGGTGAAGGCTTCCGAGGCTTCCGGCAAGATGGGCCCGATGTTGGAACGGCTGGCGCAACACCTGGAGAATCAGGCGGTGCTGACCAAGAAGATCAAGGGGGCGGTCGCCTATCCCCTGGTGATGCTGCTGTTCGCCATCGGCGTGACCATCTTCCTGATGGCCTACGTACTGCCGAAATTCTCCAATATCTACGCCGGGAAGGAGGCCAGCCTGCCCACCGTGACGCGCGGGCTGATGGCTTTCAGTCACGGCCTGGTGACGGTGGGGCCGTTCGTGGCCGCGGGCCTGGTGGCGGCCGTGGTGGGCGCGGTGCTTTACCTGCGAACGCCCGCCGGGCGCTGGCGTTTGGAAATCCTTAAGTTGCGGACGCCGCTGGTCGGGCCGCTGTTTCACAAGACGTACCTGGCCCGCAGTCTACAGACGCTGGGCACGATGATTCAATCGGGCGTGTCGGTGCTGGACGGCGTGCGGCTGACGGCGGCGGCCTGCGGGAGCGCGGTGTACGAGCAGATGTGGAACACGGTGAACGACCGGTTGGAGACCGGGCAGCAGATCTCCGAGGCCCTGGCCGACCAGCCCAACGTGCCGAAGTCGGTGAACAAGATGCTTGCCGCCGGAGAGCGGAGCGGCCGACTCGGCCTGGTGATGGAGCGAGTCGCCGTCCACTGCGAGGCGGAGCTGAACACCGCCATCAAGACGCTGACCAGCATGCTGGAGCCGGCGATCGTGATGTTCCTCGGCACCGTGGTCGGTGGCCTGGTGCTGGCCCTGCTGCTGCCGATCTTCACCATTTCGAAGGCCATGCACTGACTCCGCCGCGGCCACCACCGCCGACCGTGGGATTCCGGTCGGTCGGTGGAGGGAAGATCGTGGTCATCCGAATGCCGCCGATCTAGTCGCTATAGCCCCGGCGGATAACGGCCTGGACCGGCGGGGGCAACAGGTCGGGCGAGGTTCGGGGGGGCATCCAGTCCCGCGGCATTTCCAGCGGTCGGGGCTGTTCGTGGCGAGGTTCGGCGGCTGGGCGGCGACCGGGGGGGCCGCTATGATGCCGGCCATGCCCAGCCTGCCGACCGTCAGACTGGCGGAGGGCCTGACCGAGGCTCAACGCGAAGCCGTCCTGCACACCGACGGCCCGTTGCTGGTCCTGGCCGGACCCGGCTCCGGCAAGACCCGCGTGATCACCCATCGCGCCGCCCAGCTCGCCGCCACCGTGGCCCGCCCGGAGGAGATCCTGGCGATCACCTTCACCAACAAGGCGGCGGGCGAGATGCGGGAACGGATCGTCCGGCTGGGCATCGGCGCGCGGATGTGGGTCTGCACGTTCCATTCTCTGTGTGCCCGCCTGCTGCGGACGTTCGGTCAGGCCGTGGGCGTGCGGCCCACGTTTTCCATTTTTGACGAAGCCGACGCTCGGAGCGTCATTCGCGAGGCCATCGCCGTTTGCCGGCTGTCCGCCGACAACTGGACGCCGGCGGCGGTTCGCGCTGCCATCAGCGACGCCAAGAACCGGATGCTCTCCCCGGCGGAGTACGCCGCCCGGGCCGCGGACTTCACGGAGAAGACGGTGGCCCGGATTTACCAGGAGTACCAGCGGCTCCTGGTCGAGCAGAACGGGTGTGATTTCGACGACCTGTTGATGCACACGGCGAGGCTGCTCGGCGAGCATGCGGACATCCGCGAGGAGCTTTCCGATCGATTCCGCTATCTGTTGATCGACGAGTATCAGGACACGAACCACGCGCAGTACCTGATCGCCACCCGATTGGCCCAGGCCCACCGAAACATCTGCGCGACGGGCGACCCGGACCAATCCATCTACGCCTGGCGCGGGGCGGATATCCAGAACATCCTCGATTTCGAGGCCGATTATCCCGACGCCCGGGTGGTTCGGCTGGAACAGAACTTTCGCAGCACCCAGGCCATCTGCTCCGCGGCGGGCGCGGTGATCGCCCACAATCGGCGCCGCAAGCACAAGGACCTGTGGACCCGGAATCCACCGGGCGATCCGGTGCAGGTGTGGGCCTGCGACGACCAGACCCACGAGGCCCGCCGCGTCGCCGAGGACATCCGGCGCTATCTGGCGGAGGGCGGGCAGGCCGGCGACGTAGTGGTCTTTTACCGCATTAACGCCCTGAGCCGCACCGTGGAGGACGAGCTGCGGCGGTTGAAGATCCCCTATCAGGTGGCACGTGGCGTCGAGTTCTACGGTCGCAAGGAGATCAAGGACGTCATGGCGTACCTGCGGGCGGTGGTCAACCCCGCGGATGAGACCGCTTTGGTGCGGGCCCTCAACACGCCGCCGCGGGGCATCGGCAAGGTGACCATCGAGCGGTTGCGGACCAGCGCGCGGGCTCAAGGCGTCGATCTCGGCGCGGCCCTGGCCCGGGCGGGCGAGATCGCCGAGTTGAAGTCCGCCGCGAAGAAGCTGCGGCCCGTGGCGGATCTGCTTGAGGAGTTGCGGCGGATGCCGCCTCGTCCGGTGCGGGCCATCGTGGAGGCCGTGCTGTCGAAGTCGGGTCTGGAGGACGCCTTGCGGCAGGAAGGGGAGATCGACAACGAACCTTTGGCCAACGTCTACGAATTGGTCAACGCCGCCCGGCAGTACGACGAGGAACACGCCAACGGCAGCCTGGGGGAGTGGTTGCACCAAATCAGCCTGGTCAGCGACGTGGACAGCGTCGAGTTGTCCGGTGGGTTTGTGACGCTGATGACGCTGCATGCCGCCAAGGGGCTGGAATTCCCCGTGGTCTATATGATCGGCCTGGAGGACGGTCTGCTGCCGCACCGGCGGGCGGTGTTGGGGGATGACGGCGATTTGGAGGAGGAGCGACGTCTGTGCTTCGTGGGCATGACCCGTGCCCAGAAGCGGCTGGTCCTGACGCATGCCCGCTACCGCATGGTCCGCGGGCTGACGGAGCGGACGGTGGCGTCGCGGTTTCTGCGGGAGCTGCCGGCGGATGAAGTGCAGGCGGTTTCGGCATCGGCAGGTCGGCGTCGGCGGCCGGAGAGCCACTTCGGTCGATATCACGCGGAGCCGGCGGCCGAGGACTTCGAGGAAGACCCGGAGTTCCGCATCGGGCAGCGGGTGGTCCACCCAGAGTACGGCCGGGGCCGCGTCATGGCGCTGGACCGCCGCGGGCGGCAGATTTATGTACGGGTCTACTTCGACGAGCACGGGCTGCGGGCCTTCGCCCTCGATCACGCGGAGCTGACCCCGCTCGAATACGAAGACTGATCCGGTCGCGGCGAAGGCAGGCGGCCTAGGTGGCCGGGCCGGCTTCGCGGCGGGCGTAGCGAACGGCCTGCCGCACCCAGTCGAGGCATGGTTCCGGGGCCAATCCGTAGTTGAAGAAGCCGAATCCGGCGTAGCCGGCCTCCGCGAGGCGGCGGACTTCGCTAACCAGAGCGGGCGCGGTGCGGGTTCGCGGGGGATAGCACTCGATGGACAGATCCACGTGGGGAGGGCCGTGGACGGCTTTGACTGCTTCCTCGAAGAAGGCCCGTTCTTCGTGATGGTCTGCCGTCGGCGGGGCCAGCAGCAGGCCGTCGCAACACGCCGCGAGGCCGGTCAGGCTGACCGCGCACCAGGCGGCTTCGCCGGCGGACAGCCCGCTCAGGTCGACCAGCAGTCGGGCCTTGGTGCGGGTGCGGACTTGTTTGAGGAGACTGGTGACGGTTTCCAGGCGGAGGCGGTGAAACTCGGCCAGCGTCGGCTCTTCGGCCAGCAGTTTGTCCAGCGAGCCGCAGCGGGGCGGTTCCAGGCGGAACGCGGCCTCCAGGTGGTCGCGGACGCGGGAGGCTGCTTGTTCGGGGTCCAGCCCGCGATCCGTTGCCCGTTGGCGGCAGGAAGCGCAGAAACACCAATCGAAGAGACCGGACTCGACCTCGGCGAGCGAGATGCCACTGCGGAGGTGGGGGTGGAGGTGCCGTCCGCCGAACCAGAAGTCCGCCAATTCGATCGTCTCCACGGGGTAGTTGGCGCTGAGATCGTCTACCAAGGCGGCCACGAATTCGCGAACTTCGGCGTTGGCCGGGCACACGCAGGAGGTGATCGGATCGCCGAATACGTCCACGCAGGCGGTGAGGGGATACCGCGCGGCCAGCGCGGCACTGTGACAGGCCGCGATCGACACGCGACGGTGCAGCCCGACCTGTTCGGCTTCGCGGAAGATCTTCTCCAGGGGGTTTCGCGCCTTGAGCCAGGCGGCGACGATCGGGCGGAGCCGGGTGTTGGCGTAGCGCGGAGCGTCCGGCTGGAAATGGGCGGCGGCCTCCAGGTCGAGCGTGCGGGGGCCGGGCGCGGCCCGGGCGCGGCGTTCGCGGAGGCTGTGCAGGGTGGCGGTGACGGAGATGGCGCTCACGCCGATTTCACCGGCCATCCGCCCGACGGCGGCCTCGATGCCCTCCTGATCCAGGTCCCAGGGATAGCAGCAGAAGAAGGTTTCTTTCATGGCGGCTTGCCTTGCGGTGGTTGGCAGGGCGGTCTGGACGGCCGATAGCGGGCGGTTCCTCGCGGGTTGAGTGGGTCGCGAGGTTCCGGGCCGGGCGCGTCGTCTCAGTCTCGGCCCGCGGCGTCGCGGAGGATGCCCTGGAAGAAGACTCCTTTGATGGTCGAGGCCATTTCCTCGGCGGTGAAAGCTTGCGGATTATCGACGAGGGGCGCGATGAAGGCGTGGGTAAGCCCCTCGAGCGTCAGGGCCAGGAGCAGGGGATCGCGGTTGACAAACAGCTTCTTGCGGATTCCCCGGCGGAAGATCTCTCCCAGGTTGCTGAGGGTCTGGTGGAACAATTCCTTCAGTTCGGCGTCGAGGGAGGCTTCCGGGCACCAGACTGCGCCGGTCGTCTGGGAGAAGTAGAGCCGGCCGACCGGGGCATGCTTCACGAACAGCTCCATCTTGACGTCGATATAGCGGTGGAGCCGCTGGATCTCCGTGCCGTCCTGGCGCAGGGTTTCGGTGAGGCGGGAGCTCATCTCCGCGGCGATTTCCCGGATGATGGTGCGGTATAGTTCCTGTTTGTCCCTGAAGAACTTGTAGAGGGTTCCGACGGCGAACTCCGCTTCGGCGGCGAGATCGGCCATGGTGGTCTTCTCGAAGCCGCGGCGGGAGAACAGTCTGACCGCCGCCGCGAGGATCTCGCGACGGTGGCGGTTCCGCTCGCGGTCTCGACGGCCGCCCGAGGCGGCCGGGGGGTCGAGCGGCGGGGCCGGCGGCTCCGGGGGGGCCTTTTTTCGCCGTTTGCGGGGGGTGGCCGTCAATGCCGGTGGCCTCCTTGACAATAGTGAATCAATATTCATAATATGAACGCTGATGTCAATCCAGCGTGCTTCGCGGCGGGACGCAGCTCAACGAACGGGAGGTTTCTCATGAACGGCGGTTTCGATTGGGTCACCCTGGTCACCCAGATTCTGGCTTTCGTCATCCAGCTCCTCCTGAGCCTGGCGGATATCTTCGGCTGGTAACTCGGCAAGCACAATACTCCCACTCGACGCTCCCGGGTCCGGCGGCCCTGCCGGCCCGGGAGTGTCGCCTGCCCGAGCGGGCCGCCGGCATCCGGGTACCCCGCAGGCGGGTTCCACAGGCCAGCGGCCGCGGCCCCGCAGCTTATCTTGGAAAGATCCGCGGCACGGACTCGTTGTCCTGTGAGGGTTGGTGCGCGCCGAGAGCGGCTGCGGACGGTCCGACGGTCCTGGTATAATACTTGCCGACGTGTGATCCGGCAGGCCGGTGAGGGCAGTCGGGGGGTGTCCGAATCGGCTTCCGGTCGACGAGGTATTCGGGTCGAGTCTAACCCTAGCGGAGGAACGTGCCATGTGTCTGGAGCGACGAGCGGTGGTGTGGGCGGTCGCCTGGCTGGTGGGCGGGGTCGTGGCGGTCGGTTCGGCGCGGGCGATGGACCCTGCGACGCAGCCGGCTTCCAAGCCTGCCGAGCAGCCTGTCGATTTCAAGCAGCTTCAGCGGCAGCTTTATCAGGCGTATCGCGCCCATGACTACGCCCGAGCCCTCGGCATCGCCGAGAAGATGCACGCCCAGAAGCCCGATGACGTTCAGACCCTCTACAACCTGGCCTGTCTGACCTGCCTGCTGGGGCAGAAGGAGAAGGCCTACGGATGGCTGGACAAGGCGGTCGAGGCGGGTTTCCGCGATGTCGATCGGCTGGTCCGTGATGACGACCTCAAGACGATCCGGGCGGAGGACCGCTTCCGAGCCGTGGTGCGGCGGTTGCGGGCGATGCGCGAAGGTACCCCGCTGCCCAAGGGCAGCGACCGGCCGGAGTTTCCGACGCGGCCCAAGGAGCCGACCAAGCCCGAGCCGCCGACCAAACCGGCGGAGGCGCAAAAGCCCGCGAAACCCGCTTCGCCGGAGAAGCCCGCGCGGGAGGAGCTGTCTCCGGCCCAGGCGCAAGTGAAGGTGATGGAGTTGACGCAGAAGCTGATTGCCGCGTCGAAGGCGGGCAAGAACGAGGAAGCGCTGGAGTTGGCGCTGGAGGCCCGCCGGCTCGCCGACATCTGGCTGACCAACTACAACGTGGCCTGCATGTACTCGCGGTTGGGCAAGAAGGACGAGGCCTTCAAGTATCTCGAGCGGGCGATCGAGCTGGCCGGGCCGAGCGACGAACTGGTGAGACAGATCGAGGAGGATGAGGACTTCGACCAGCTCCGCAAGGATCCGCGGTACGCCAAGGCCCTGGAGAAGGCGGGCAAGCCCAAGGCCGAAACGCCGTCGCCGCCCGCCAAGCCTGAGAAGCCCGCCAAGCCTGAGAAGCCCGCCAAGCCTGAGAAGCCCGCCAAGCCCGGAAAGCCTGCCGAACGGGAGAAGCCCGAGCCGCCGGTGACGCCGGCCACGCCGACGCCCAGCGAGCAGGCTCGGATCAACGAGTTGACCCGGCAGATGATGCGGGCGGCGGAGGCCGGCGAGGTGGAGCGGGCCTTGAAGCTGGCCCTGGAGGCCCATTCGATCGGCGACATCGGGCTGACCAATTACAACGTGGCCTGCATGTACGCGCGGCTGGGCAAGAAGGACGAGGCCTTCAAGTATCTGGAGCGGGCGATCGCGCTGGGGGGCTTTCCAACGGACCTCGCCAAACACATGGAGGGCGATTCCGATCTGGACAGCCTGCGCGACGATCCGCGTTACGCCGAGGCATTGAAGAAAGCCGGCAAGGTCGAGAAGTCGGCGGAGGCCGGGGTTGAGTGCCTCGTCCTGATGCCGCGGAAGCATGACCCGTCACGGCCGGCCCCGCTGCTGGTCGTGCTGCATGGTGCCAACGGCACGATAAGGGCCGTCGCCGATCAATGGGTCGACGTGGCGGATAAGGCCGGCGCGATCCTGCTGGCTCCGCAGGGGCCGGTCGCGGCGGGCGAGGGCCGCTTCGACTGGGGCGAGGATCTCGCCGCCATCGAGTCGTGCGTCATGGACGCGGTCAATGTGGTCATGGACCAGCATCGCATCGACGCCGATC
Organism: uncultured Planctomycetaceae bacterium; assembly: GCA_964572385.1. GTDB lineage: Bacteria > Planctomycetota > Phycisphaerae > UBA1845 > UTPLA1 > CAZNFM01. Next base: position 108,483 of record CAZNFM010000001.1, read on the forward strand.
GAGTGGTCATTGCCGGTGTCGAGGCCGGCGCGACCGCCGCGTGGGGCGTCGCCCTGCGGAATCCGGATGCTTTTCGCGGCGTCATTGCGCTGGGAGGCGAATTCGACTCGCGACTGCAACCGCGTCTGGACGACGAGGACGTGGCCAAGTGGCGATGCTACATCCTGACCAGCGACCGGAAGGCGGCGGTGGAAGGCTACCAAAAGGCCGCGGACAAGCTGAAGGACCGCGGGGCCACGGTCGAGTTGAAGACCGTCAAGGGTCGCCTGCCGCGCAGCCTGGCCAAAGAGCTGTCACCGGCCGTGAAGTTCGTGCTGGGGGATTGAAGACGGCCGTTTTGCGGGCGTCGCCGACGCCTCGACGGTTGGTGTGGCATCCACGGCTTCGCCGTCCACCCGGCGGCGGAGCAGATTGAAACTCCCCCTTCGGAAAGCCGATAAAGCGTTGAGCCGCTGCCCGCGGTGGGAACGGACCCACCGTGGGCACGGGGTTCGCTAGTGATCGAGATTTCGGGAGCAGACACCGCGACCACATGAATAGGATCGCCGCGCAAAGAGGTCTTGGTATTCCGATTCGGGTCGCGCTGCTGCTGTTCGCGCTCGGTGCCGGCGTGGCGTCGGCCTCGGGGTGCTTCGTCTCCGATCGCGGCCGCTTTCCGCCGCCGGCCTTGAACGTCCTGGCCCCCGCGCCGTCCTGGATCGGGGTGCCGTATGAGGACTTCATCGCTCGCAATTCTCTCGGACAGATCATTCACGGGTGGTACATGCCCGCCGCCGGGGCGAAGCTGACGGTGCTGGTGCATCACGGGGCGATCACCAACCGGAGCAGCACGGCCAATCTGTATGTCCTGCTGCACCAGATGGGCTGCAACGTCACCGTGTATGATTACCAGGGTTTCGGGGAGAATCCGAATCCGCCGGACCTGGACAGCATTCTGCCGGATGCCGACGCGGCCCTGGGTTGGGTGCAGCAGCGGGTCGGGCCGGAGGCCCGCATCGTCCTGTTCGGCGTTTCGCTGGGTACGTTGCCGGCCATCGCCCAGGCGGCGCGTCCGCCGGCGGGCGTGGTGGGAGTGGTTCTGGAGGGCAGTTTCCTGGTGGAGGATCTGCCGCCGTGGTCTCCGCTGGCGGCGGGCATCGTGCCCTGGGTGAATGTGCTGGACGCCATGCCGGCGGAGCTGAATCCGGCGGCTCATATTGGTGCGGTGGGGTTGCCGAAGCTGTTTCTGCAATCGTCCGCCGACCTGGTCACGCCGTTCCAGAGTGCCCAGCGCCTATGCGATCTGGCCCCGTCGCCGAAGGTGTTCATCGAGATCCTCGGTCCGCACACCTGGGGCGTGATGTCCGATCCGCGATACCGGGAGCATCTGGAGACCTTCTTCAGTGGGTTGTGACCGAACGGGGCGCTCGGCGGAGGCTGGAGTAGAGCAGAGAAAGAGACCGTCACAATTCTTGACTATGTTTCACGGGAGTGCTTAGATACGAGAACACGCCGCCGAGAGGGGGTGGGCGTGGCGCCACCGTGGGTTGCCGTATCCGGCTGCCGGAGCCGGGTCCGTTTCCCGAGATGTCATGCCGCGACCGGCGGTTCGCTCCGTGCGGGGCCGTGCCGCCGGGGATCAACGAATCCTTCCGCAACGAAAGCCGAGGTGCCTGATCGATGGCCGGTATTTCCAAGACAACGACTTCACGCTCTGACCTGCTGCGGACCTGGAGCACCGCCGATTCGGCGGATCTCTACATGGTGCGGCAATGGGGAGCGGGTTTCTTCGGGATCAACGATCGCGGCCATGTGGTCGTCCATCCGCGGGGCGCGGAAGGCCCTTCGCTGGACCTGAAAGAGCTGGTGGACGAGTTGCTGGAGCGGGGCATCGACCTGCCGATCCTGGTGCGTTTTTCGGACATTCTGCGGACGCGAATTCGCCAGGTGAACGAGGCCTTCGCCAAGGCCTTCGCCGATCACGAGTACGGCGGGGGGTACATGGGGGTTTACCCGATCAAGGTGAACCAGCAGCGTCACGTGGTCGAGGAGATCGTGCAGTACGGCGCGCCGTACAAGTTCGGTTTGGAGGCCGGTTCCAAGCCCGAGCTGATGACGGCCCTGGCCATGCTGGAGTCGCCGGAGCCGTTGATCATCTGCAACGGTTACAAGGACGTGGAGTACATCGACATGGCCCTGTGGGGCCAGAAGTTGGGCAAGACCATCGTCCTGGTGGTGGAGGACTTCGCGGAGCTGGAGAAGATCCTGGACCGGTCCGCCGCCTTGAAGGTGACGCCCTGCATCGGCCTGCGGATGAAGCTGTCCGCCCGCGGCTCCGGCCGCTGGCAGGAGTCCGGCGGGTCGCGGTCGAAGTTCGGCCTGACGGTGACGGAGATTCTGCGCAGCGTGGAGTTGCTCAAGAAGGAGGGGATGCTGGGCAGCCTGGTGCTGACCCACTTCCACCTCGGCAGCCAGATCACCAACATCCGCTCGATCAAGGAAGCGCTGGCCGAGGCCACGCGGATTTACCTCGAACTGGTCAAGATGGGCGCGGGGCTGAAGTACTTCGACGTCGGCGGCGGGCTGGCGGTGGACTATGACGGCAGTTCGAGCAACTTTCAGTCCAGCGCCAACTACACGCTCGACGAATACGTTTCCGACGTGGTTCACGCCGTGACCGAGGCTTGCAATGCCGCCGAGGCGCCGCATCCCATCATCGTCACGGAGTGCGGCCGGGCGGTCACCGCTTACCAGTCGGTGCTGATCTTCAACGTGCTGGGCGTGACGGAGCTGGCCCAGGATCCCGTTCCGGCCAGCCTGCCCGACGAGGCCCCGCCGGTGCTGCACAACCTGCTGGAGGTGCACAACTCGATTTCGTCGAAGAGCCTGCAAGAGGCCTACCACGATGTATTGCACCACCGCGACGAGGCCCTGAGCCTTTTCAATCTCGGCTATTTGACGCTGGAGGAGCGCGGCACGGCCGAGTCGATCTTCTGGTCGGCCTGCCGCAAGATCCTCAAGATCATGCGTGAGAAGGAGTACGTGCCGGACGAGATGGAGGGCCTGGAGGCCCAGCTTGCCGACACGTATTGCTGCAATTTCTCGGCCTTCCAGTCGGTGCCGGACTGTTGGGCGGTCGGCCAGCTCTTCCCGATCATGCCGATTCACCGACTGACCGAGGAGCCGGTCCGCCGGGCCATTCTGGCGGACATCACCTGTGACAGCGACGGCAAGATCGACAAGTTCATCGACCTCCGCGACGTGAAGTCCACGCTCCAGCTTCACGCCTTCAACGGCGGCGAGTACTACCTCGGCACCTTCCTGACCGGCGCCTACCAGGAGATCCTGGGCGACATGCACAACCTGTTCGGCGACACCAACGCCGTTCACGTCTCCATCGCGGACGACGGGCAGCACTTCGTAGACCACGTCGTGGCGGGCGACACCGTGGAGGAAGTGCTGCATTATGTGCAGTACTCGACGGAGGACCTGCTGGTGCGGATGCGGCGAACGGTGGAGCACGCCGTGCGGAACCGGCTGATCACCTTCAACGAATCCGCCGAGCTGCTGCGGCGATACCAGCGGGGGCTGGAGGGCTACACCTACCTTCGGGGTTGATTCCGTTCCTGGGGGCTGGCCACTGTCCGACGGTCCGATCGAGCCGCGGGGCGGTCCGGAGCCCATGCCTGTCTCGACCTGCCGCCGAGAGGGCGGCTTCCGCCGCGTTATAACGACATTATAAGTCCGTGTATTCGGCGTCGGGGAGGCTCGGCGGCTGCCGTCAGCGGCGTCTTTTTGACGCTGGCGGCTGCAATCCCGCGCCGATACGATAGGTATAAGGTAATGGACGACGGCGACCGGCAGGCGGAATCATCGGTTTTTGCCTGCTAATTAATTGGCCCATATTAGGTTACGTCCTGATTGGGCTGGTCGCCGTCCGAGGCGTGATCCTCGATGCCCAGCTTCAGCTATACCGCCCGAAACCTCGAAGGGAAGACGATTACCGGCGTGCTTACGGCGGAGAGCGAGAGCCAGGCGCTGCGGTCGCTGGATGAGCAGTCGCTGTTTCCCATCGATCTCCGCGAGGGCGGCGTCGCGCGGAGCCTTGGCGGCCGCAAGAAGAAGGTGAAGCCGGCCGTTGTGGCGATCATGTACTCGCAGTTCTCGGACCTTCTGCGGGCCGGCGTGCCCGCCCTGCGGTCCCTCGACGTGCTCAGCCGACAGACCTCCAACGCGGTGTTGCGGGAGGTGCTCAACGAGGTCCGCGACAGCATTTCGGGAGGTCACACCCTGGCGGATGCCATGGCCGAGCACCCCAACGCCTTCAGCCCGCTGCATGTGTCGATGATTCGGGCGGGAGAGAAGGGCGGTTTTCTGGAGGATGTGCTGGCGCGGATCGCCCTGTTTACCGAGCGACAGAACGAATTGCGGAACAAGCTGTTGGGGGCCTGCTTGTATCCGGCGATTCTGATGTGCGTGGGCGGGATCATCGTCACCTTTCTGCTGGTGGTGGTGGTTCCGAAGGTGCGGCAGTTTCTGCGGGGCGAGATCCCGGCGTTGACGCAGATGATCTTTCATCTCTGCGATTTTCTGCGGGACAACGGGATGTTCGTGCTCGGCGGGCTGGCGGTGGGGATTACGCTGTTGGTCAGTGCCGCGCGAAGTAAGGCCGGCCGGGCCTACTGGGACCGCATCTCGCTGCGGGCGCCGATGATGGGCCGGATGATCACGCTGGTGGCCGTCTGTCGGTTCTGCCGCATTCTGGGAACGCTGCTGGCGAACGGCGTACCGATCTTGCAGGCTTTGAAGATCTCCCGCGACTCGGCCGGTAACCAGGTGCTGGTGCAGGCCATCGAGGGGGCGACGGAGAGCGTTCGCAAGGGGTCCAGCCTGGCCGCCCCGCTGGGCGAGAGCGGCCTGTTCCCGCTGGATATCATCGATATGATTGCGGTTGGCGAGGAAAGCAATAATCTGGACAACGTCCTGGTCACCATCGCCGACGCTTACGAGGCCCGAACCGGCCGCACGATCGATCTGATGGTTCGTTTGCTGGAGCCGTTGCTGCTGGTGGGCATGGCGGGCATCGTGGCGGTGATCGCCGTCGCGTTGCTGCTGCCGATCCTGACAATGAGCAGCAGCGGCATGAACTGATTCCCGCGGGTGAGGGTTCACCTCTCGGGGACCGACTGATAGACACCTGGTCTGGAAGGAGTTGCCACGATGTTTTCGAAGAATCGCGTTCGCGGCGTCAGGAAGTCCCGCAAGGGGTTCACCCTGCTGGAAATCCTCCTTGTCGTCGGTCTGCTGGCGCTGCTGGCCACGTTCGCCATCCCGGCGCTGGTCGGTCAGGGCGAGGAGGCCAAGAAGAAGATGGCCACGGCGGCGGTCATGCCCAACGGGCCGATTGGTCAGGCGCTGAAGTTGTACAAGTTCAACTCGGGCAAGTATCCCGAGGAACTGAAGTACCTGCTGGAGAAGCCCAGCGACGACGAAGAGGCGTCCAAGTGGACCGGTCCGTATCTGGAGGACGAGCGGGGTCTGGTGGATCCGTGGGGCAACGATTACATGTACGAACCGGAGGGCAAGAACAACGAGAACAGCTACGATCTGTGGAGCAAAGGCCCTGACGGCCGCGACGGTACCGACGACGACATCGTGAATTGGAAGAGCGATCGGCGGTAATTTCGGGAAGGTTCGGGCGTTAAGCTTTTTGCGGCGGCGAAGACGGCCGCGCCTGATCGTCGGTCTGACTCAAGATATGCCAGGCGGGGGATAACGCCGTTTCGGCCGGATGATCGCCATGACCCTCTCACGTGAAAAACCGCCGGCCTCTCGATGGGGTGCGCCGTGGGCGCCGCGGCCCGCGGCGGCGTTCACCCTGGTCGAGGTGTTGGTGGTTCTCGGGCTGTTGGTGCTGCTGGCGGGCATCAGTTGGCCGGTGTTGGAGAGCCAGATCACGGCCTCTGAGTTGCCCGAGTCCGCCGACCGGCTGTGTTCGGCGTTGTTCATGGCTCGGTCGGAGGCGGTTCTGGAGAACAGGCGGTATCGCATCCGGTTTACCGAGGAAGCGCAGCAACCGCTGATCGAGCGGGAATCCGACCCGATCCGTTTTCCCGGGGTTTTTGAACCGGTTACGGCAGCCTGGGCTGCGGAGCCGATCCTTCTTTCGGATGTGCAGGTGCATCATGTCGTGCTGGGTCAGCCGGCCTGGACCAAGCCGTTGTCTCGGGTTGACGACGCTGCGGCGCTGAAGCAGGAACAGAAGGAACTGGAAGAAGAGGATGACAGCACCAAGCGGGAGCGGCAGCGATTACTTCGCGGGCTGACCGTCGATGACGCCGAGGGCGAGGAGGAGACCCGCCCTGCGATCGTGTTCGAGTCCGACGGCTCCGCGGAGTGGGCAACGCTGGTTCTGTCGCGTCTGACACCAGAGGATAAACTGGAGGAAACAACTCCGCAGCTTTGGGTTGTTCTGGATGGGCGAACCGGACTGGCTCGGGTTCGCCAAATGATCACTGAGGAGCAGTTGTCCGACCCTGAATTTTATGTGGAGTGGGAGAAGCTCGACCTGCCCGACACGGTGGATATTAGCGATCTGTCCTTCGATATCGGGGAGGAGCAGATGGCGGGCGGCGAGTCCGATCTTGATTCCGAAGTGCCCGGCGGAGACGAACAGGGCAATCCGCAAGATCCCAACGACTTACTCGCGGGCGGAGGCGAGGGGTCGGACTCCACCATGATGGGGAACCAACCCCAGCAGCGGCCTCGGCGGCAATTCAATGACTTGGGTCCCGGCGGGGGCCAACAACCGCGACAAGGCGGTGGCGATGGCGGTGGCCGAGGTGTCGATCGCCCGCCTCCCCGCAGGCAGGGAGGCGACGGCAGCGGGCAGCCCGGAGATCGTCCGCGGCGTGGCGGCGGCGGAGGCGGCTCTGGCGGGCAGGGAGGTGGCGGCCCGACGGAAACCGGCTCGCGGCAGGATGGGACGAGGGGAGGTCAGCCCCGCGACCGCGGTAACATGACGGAGCAGGAGCGGAAGAACCTCGATGAATGGGTTCGCCAGAACCGCTGATCTTCACCCGATTTCGCGTTTCTAGAGTGCGACGCGCCGGTGTGGTGACGTCGACTCCGTTTCCCAGTGCTGGCAGGGCCTTCCGGCGCGAAGGTTCCTGGTCATAACTTCTGCTTACGTCAAGTTTTCCAGTCGATCGGCAGCCGCCGACGATATGTCACTTCATGATGTTTCGGGGTCTGGCCGGAGGGTCCGCGGAGCTTTCGGTACGCGGCTCTAATTCGGCTGGCGGGACTGCGACGATTGTGCCCTTTCCGCGTACAACGAGAGGGGCCATGTGCCCAATAGCCGAGGTCTGACATGACACGATTCCGAGACACTATGGTCCGGACAGGTCGCGGCCAGGCGATTCGGCGGGGCACCGCGCTGCTTGAGGTGGTGTTGTCGATCGGCATCCTGCTGATGGCGATGGTCGGGGTGGGGGTGGTATTCCGTAATGGCCTGCACCACATCGAGATGGCGGAGCGGATTTCACGGTCGCGGGTGGCGACCGAGCGGTTGATCGCCGAAATCGACAGCAAGTACCTTAACATTAAGGAGCAGCGTGAGTTAAGCGGGTACTTAGGAGAAGAAGCCCCGCCCGGGTTCTCGTGGCGGGTGGTGGTTGATCCGCACGAGAAGATCAACCGCCTGGCCACGATTGACATCGAAGTGCTCAGAGGCGGCCCGACCGCCAGCGAGGAGGAGCGGGAGCTGCTATATCGCGTGCGGATCCTCCGACCGGAGCCGAAAGGGTTGGATTTGAAAGAGGATTTCGGCCTGGACGACGACCAGATCGCCGAACTCACCGCTGCGTTACCTGGAATCGTGAACGCGACCGACTTCGATGTCGCCGAGTTGCTACAGAATGTCCGCAATTTGGAGGATCTCGCCGACTTGCTGCCCACGCTGATTCAAGCGTTTGGAACGGGTTTCATGGGAGGGGAGGCGGATGCCTTGCTGAATGCCGCCCAGTCTGGGGACACCCAGGGCTTGTTGGACGCGGCGAGTCAGCTTCAGGGGCAGGGCGGGGTGCAACAGCCGGGGGGATCTTCCGGGCAACAAAGCGGTCCGCCGCGGAGGACGCCCATCGGAGGGGGCAAGTGATGGCTGGATTACAGAAGCGTAACATTCGAACTGGAATGACTTTAGTTGAGCTTCTGCTGGCGCTGGGCCTCATTACCGTGGTCTCCACCCTGATGTTCTCCTTTTACGACGTGACCATGAAATCACGCGAGCAGGGCATCCGGACCATCAAGGACGCCCAGCTATGCCGCTCGATCGCCATGAAGATCGCGGAGGAGATTCGAGCGGCCAACCCCTTCGTGAAGGAACTGGGGCCCGGCATCACTGGGGATGATCGAATGCTGACCATCCAGATGGTGACACTTCCGGATCGAGAACTGAACCTGAAGCGTTCCATCAAGGAGCAGACACCGCCCGCCCAGTGCGACATTCGCCAGGTGCAGTACTACCTGGCCTACGACGAGGAAGAGGAGCAACACGAGTATCCGAACGGGATTACGGGGGCGGCACCCCTGGGTCTGGTGAGGCGGGAGGTGCGGACGTTGTACCAGTCTTCGGTGATTGAGAATCAGCCGCGGACGGTACTGCTGGAGCGGTTGGCAGAGGAGATCAAGTACATCCGATTTCGGTATTTCGACGGGGTGGAGTGGACGGATCGGTGGGACATCGGCACGGAGGTGGAGGGTCAGTTGGGCAACTCCTTGCCCCAGGCGGTGGAAGTGACGGTCGGCTACGCGGAGCTGCCTCGGAAGGAAGACGAGCAGAAAGAGGAATTACTGCTTCAGGAGTCCGAGCTGCTGCCTTCGGTCCCGGAGCCGTACGACCGGCGGACCTACACCATGGTGGTGCGGCTGTCGCAGGCGGATCCGTTTCTGGCGTCGCGGATGATGCGGGCGCAGCGGTGGTCGCGGCTGAGCGGCAGCAGCGAGGGCAGCGGCGAATGACGCCGTCGTCAGCACAGATGTAACTATTTGATAATAATGAAGTAATATCTTGTACTCTCCGACTGAAGCATCCCGAGGTCGCCGTACCAGGGCCGTGCCGGCGGGGCCGCGAGGGCTGATCCTCGTGGTCGTGCTGGTGATGGTGGCGTTGCTGGCGTTGCTGGCGGCCGGTTTCGCATTCATGGTCCATGCCAACCTCAACACGGTGCTGGCGGAGCAGCAGCGTTTCCGGGCCAGGATGGCGGCGGAAAGCGGCGTACAGAGGGCCATCGTGGCGTTGATGCGGGATCCGGACGATCCGGCCAAGAGCAGCGACCTCGATCGCTGGTTCAACAACCCGGAGGAGTTCTGGGGAGGCATCGTCAGCGGGGGGGAAGGCAACGAGCGGTCCCTCGGCCAGGAGGGCCTCCGCAGCCGGACCTCCGAGGACAACACCTACGATCCGAACGCCGACGCCGTCTGGCGCTTCAGCCTGGTGGCGACCAACTACGACGACCCCGAGACGGTTCGCTACGGCATTACGGACGAATGCTCGAAGTTGGACGTGAACCGGGCCACGGCGGGCCAGCTTCGGCGGCTGTTCGAGTCCTTGATTCCGCAGGACTCCGAGAACCCGGTGGACATCAATGTGCTGGTGGATTCGCTGCTGGACTGGCGGGGTGATACCGCCGAGGGCATACCCGCCGGGCAGCCCCGGCCGAACGGGGCCAAGGACGCATACTACCTGACGCTGGATCCGCCGTATCGATGCAAGAACGGGCCGTTGGCCACGGTGGAGGAACTGCTGTTGGTGCGGGGGTTCACCGGTTGGGTGCTGTTCGGCGAGGACTACAACCGCAACGGGCTGCTGGACGAGGCCGAGGACGACGGGGATGAGACCTTCCCGCCGGATAACGCCGACGGTCGGCTGTTTTACGGCGTGGCGCCGTTTCTGACGGTCTGGTCGATCGAGACCAATACGGCGAACGACAACAAGCCGCGGATCAATCTGAATCTTGAGGATACCGAGAAGCTACAGGAGAAGCTGACGGAGTACTTCGACGGGCAGATTATCAGCTATATCATGCAGGTTCGGGCTTCGGGCAAGACCTTTAACAGTGTTATGAATCTGCTTCCGGCGCCGCCGCCGCCGGAGGAAGAGCCGGGGGCACCGTCGGACGACCCGACAACACTGCCAGTCGAGCCACCACCGACGACTCAGCCCGAGGATGATTCCGATGGAAATTCCGGGGATGAAGGCAGCGATTCTGCCGATCAACAGTCGCTCGATGGACAGTCCGAGAATCCACCGCCCACCAGTCAGCCGGTGTACAGCAACCTGACGGAAGAGGAGCCGCCGGGGACGTATGAGAGCTTGCCATTGATCCTGGACCGGCTGACGACGGACATGCGGACGGAGATTGGGGGGCGGATCAATGTCAGCACGGCTCCGCGCGAGGTTCTGGCGATGATCGACGGTCTGACGGATGAGGAGCTGGACGCGATCGTCGCGGTGCGGCGGGAACTGAGCGGCGAGGAGAAATCGACGCCGGCGTGGCTGGTCACGAAGGGCGTACTGGACGAGTACAAGTTCCGGGGAATTCTCGACAAGATCACGGCGAAATCCGCGGTGTACCACATCCAGTCACTCGGCTACGCGGACAACTCCGGCGTGGTGGAGCGGTTGAGCGTGGTGGTGAAGATGCAGGGGCCGATCCCGCAGGTGCTGTACTACCGGAATCTGACCTCGCTGGGACCGGCCTATCGTCCACACGGTGACGAGCGGCGCGACACGAAATCGGCGGGCTGAACGCACTATGGCATTCTCAAGCAACAAACTGCTGGCGATCGATTGGGACCGGCGAAACCTGCGGCTGGTTTCGGTGCGGCTGCGGGCCGACGGCGTCGAGCTGCTCAAGGCGGTGTCGGCGCCGATCCCGCCGGGCCTGGCCATGGACGACGCCGAATCGTTGGGGGCATTCATTCGCGAGGCGGTCCGGCAGGCGAAGATCGGCACGCGACGGGCGTTGCTGAGCGTGTCGCGCGACCAGGTCGTGCTGAATACGCTGCCGATGCCGCCGGCCGAGGCCAACGACCTGCCGAACATGGTGCGGTTCCAGATCGCCAAGGAGCTGCCCTTCTCGGCGGAGCAGGCGACGATCGACTTCGCCGTTCGCGGCGAGTTCGATCCCCGAGAGGCTTCCACGGTCCTGGTGGCCGCCGTGCGCAACGAGCAGTTGCAGTTCTATGAGCGAGTGGCCGCCGAGGCGGGGCTGACCGTGGAGCGAATCGGTCTGCGGCCCCACGCCAACCTGATCGCCGTGCTGGCCAAGGCCGCCGATCTGGAGTCGAAGTCCGTCCTGGTCGTGGACGTCGGCCCCCAACTGAGCGAGATCAACATCATCCGCGAGGGCGGCCTGGCTTTCAGCCGCGCTGCGTCGGTGTCCATCCCGGAAGGCGAACGGCTCGGCGAGGCCCACCTTCAGGACAGCCGCATCGAGTCGCTGCCGCTCCTGGAGCGTCAGATCGACGAGGCCGCGCGACAGGCCGTGGGCAACCTCATGGTCGAGGTGCTCCGCTCCTACGAGGCGTATCGCGCCACCGAGCCGGCGGCCACGCTGGACCGCGTGGTCGTCTGTGGCGCGACCGGCCTGGAGCCGCAACTGGCGGAGACGCTCGGGGCGCGGTTCGCCGTGCCGGCCTCGCTGTACATGCCCGATCGGGCGTTGGGCCTTTCGCCGCAGCGGGCCAAGGAGCTGCGGGGATTCAGCGCCGCGTTGGGTCTGGCGATCGGGCACGGCGGCAAGGGTCTGGGCCACTTCGACTTCCTGCACCCGAAGAAGCCGGTCAGCCGGCGGGCGGTGCGGCTGAAGAAGGTGCCGATCGCGGTGGCGACGGCGTGTCTGTTCGTGGCGTCGGGCGTGGGTGTCTATGTTCAGACCATCCGACCGCTGGAGGCGCGCCGCAAGGAATTGAGCAAGCAGATCGACGCGAAGAGCAAGGTGGCGAAGAACGTGGAGGAGTTTGCCGCGCAGCTCGAGGCGTTGGAGAAGTGGCAGGCATCGGAGCAGTACTGGCCCGAAATCCTGGCCCGGCTGACCGAGCTCCTGCCGTCGGAGCAGGAAGTGCTCGTGATGCGGGCGGACTTCGAGACGCGTCGGCCTCCGCGGAAGTCCAACGAGCGGCCGAGCGGGATGCGTCTGCGTTTGCGTACGGCGTCGCTGGGCGGGGTGAATGAGGTCGCGGCCGCGCTGCGAGACGCCGGGTTCATGGAGGTGAAGGCCGGGAAGGAGGTTCCTTTCGCCACGCGACAGCAGGACGTCTATCACTTCGATACGGGGGTGGAGGCGGAGCTTCCGCGGCGGACGGCTCCCCCGAAGGAAGAGCAGGACGAGGTTCCGCCGCCGGAGGAGACAACGCCGCCGTCCGTCGAGCCGGGAGTCGGCGCGCCGGCGGACCGCCCGGGCGAAACGACGGGGGCTGCGCCGGGAGCGGCGTCCGTGATTACCGGAGAGCCGCAGGCGCCGGAGCAGTCGGCCCGGCCGGACGAAGGAGTTCCGGAAGAGGAAACTGCCGAGGGCGAGCCGGTGGTGCCCGCGGACGAGGGAGAGCCGTTGCCTCCGCCGCCGGCGGATGAGGAGTCGTTGGTCCCTCCGGATGGGAGGACGCCTCCGGCGGCGATGGACGAGCCCGCGGACGAGTCTCCGCCGAGTGCTGCCGACGATGGCGTCGAAGTCGGGGGGCCGAAGGCGGAGGAGGGCGGGCCGCTCGACACACCGGAGGACGAGAAACCGGCGGATCCGCAAGGGCCGGATTCGCTCGAGCCGGACCCGGAGAGCGGCTCGATGGAGACGGAAGGGCTGGAACATCTATCGCTCGAAGAGAAGGCCGCTCGGCTGGAAGAGGCGATGCGGAATGGGAATAGCGAGGAGGATCCCGAGGAGCTGAAGGGTCTCCCGCCGCCTCCACCGCCGCCGGCCACGACCCAGGCGGCGCGTTTCCAGCAGACACCGCGGCAACCTGGCTCTGCGGGAGTCCAACCCACGACCCAGCCGGCTTCGGCGCCGGCAGGGCGTCACGTCGGAGGAGGCCCGACCACACGACCGGCGACGACTCAGCCGGCACGCACCACCACACGGCCGGCTCGGGAGGGCAATCGACCCGATCGGATCCGCCGCGGTTCCCGGCGAGATCGCGGCGTGAGCGTCGGTTCTCCGGCCGCAGCCGGTGCGACATCGGGAGGCGGCGAGTCGCCTCCGGCGCTCCAGGATGAAGGGGGTGCCCCATGAACCCACGCGAGCGGATGCTGGTTTTCATCATTGGCGGGGCCGTGGCGATCGGTCTGGGCTACAAGCTGGTCAATACCGCGCTGATCAATCCGTACCACAACCTGAAGGAGACCATCGCCGATCTGGAGGCGGACAGCGATCGCCTGGATGAGGTGATTGCGTCCCGGCCGTTGCTGGCGCGGCGGTGGCTGGACATCGCGGAGCGGACGTTTTCGTTCGACCGATCGGAGGCCCAGGCCGCGTTCGGCAAGGAGCTGAAGGAAATCGCCAAGCGACACGGCTTCGAGGGCGCGGTCTTCACGACGAGCAGCGGCACCAAGATCGGCGAGCGGACGAACATCACCACGGTGGCGCACAGCATTGTGGTCGAAGGCCTCTATGCGGATGCCGTTCGCTTTCTCCGTGAGCTGTACGCGACGCCGTTCCTCAGCCAGATCACCAAGCTTTCGGTTTCACCGGTGGAAGGCAAGGACGCCCGCGGCCGGGTCAAGGTGGAGCTGACGATCGAGAGCCCGCTGTTGCCGCGAATTCCGCCGGCGAAGATCCCGAATGTGGCCCAGGCCAGGACGTACGATCCGGAGCGGGCCGAGCAACTGGGTCTGGCCCGCAGCGGACTGCGAGGCGACGGTTTTTATCGGTCCATGAGCGACCGCAACATCTTTCGGGCCTATCTGCCGCCACCCGAGAACGTGGTGCTGATCGACAACCAGGACCGCAAGACCGTGGCGGTGAAAGTGGTTTTTCACTGGGACGGCAAGCCGGTTGAGCAACGGGTGGAGACCGTCGCGGGTAAAAGCACGTTGACGGTGAAGGGGAAGGGCGGCGAGGTCGAGGTGACCGGCGTCTACGCCGACAGCCACCCCTTCGGCCCGCGGCGTCTGGCCTTCGACGGGAGCGGCAAACGGGATTGGACGGTCGTGATCGACGCGCACACGCCGCCGCCGCCGCCGACCGTGGTGGACCTGGCGGTCGAGAACCGACACCTGGAGGCGATGCAGGTGGAAGTGCTGGTCACCAGGGCTGACGGGCAGCAGAAGAAAGAGCCGACCATGCTGTTCCAGCCCGGGGTTGCCGACGTTCGGGAGTATGTGGACGTGCAATCGGTCCGGGTCACGGCGACGTATCCGTCCGGCAAGCCCGCCCGGTCGCAGACGTTCACCCCGGCCGAGCGGAAGCAGACGTATGTGATCGACCCGGAGCCGGAGGAGTTCGTCGGCATCGAAGAGCCTCCCCCGGACGTGGAGGACCCGCCGCCGAATCCCGCCATGACGGTGACCGGGCTGGTCTATTACCCGGACCCGTCCGCGCCGGACCAGTTGGCGCAGGAGATGATTGTGAGCGCAGGAGGTGTCCGCTCGATCGTTCGCGTGGGCGAGGCCGGGGCCGTCGATGGCGGCACCCTGGTGGCGATTGTTCCGACGTTGGGCGGTCTGGTGCGGATGCCGGAGACGGGAAATTACTACATCTACCCGCTGGGACGGACCTACTCGGGCCGAGTGAAGCTCCAGGCCCGCACGGAGGACGAGTTGCCGGCGGCGATCGACGCCTGGACCCGCCGGTAGAGGATGATCCGGCAGTCGGGCGCAGGAAGGCGATACGACCCTGAAGCGGCTTTTGAGGCAGTCCGGGGGAGACGACCGCGAAAGCCGAGGCGGAGGCACGATGATGAACTCGCTGGGATTCCAACATGGCCGGACCGATCAGAACCGCAGCCGTTGGGGGTTGCGCTGGTTGCCGGCGTTGGTGGTGAGCACCGTCCTGCTGTGCGGTGGGATTCTGGTGGCGGATGATCCGCCGCCGACCACGCAACCTGCCGTGACCAACCCACCGCCCGCCGCTCCGGCGGCGCCGGCCGAGGCGAAGCCGAAACCCGTGGCGGCCCCGCGGGAGGGCGGCAAGTCCGCGGAAGACCTGAAGAAGGAAGAAGAGGCCAAGCGTCGGGCGATGGAGTCGATCGGCAAGGCGTCGCCGACGAAGCCGGCCGAGACGTCGGCTCCGTCTCCCGCTGCGCCGACGACGCCGGCGGGCCCGAAGATGGCCCCGGCGAATCCTTCGGCCCCGGCGACTGCCGGCCTTCAGAAGAGCCCCGCGCCCGCTGCTCCGCTGCCGCTCGGCGAGCGGCCTCCGCGGCCGGTGTCTTCGGGAGGGGTCCAGTCCGGCGGGCCGGGGCCGCAGTCTCCGCGGACGTCTCCGGTGGGCGGTCCGGGCCAGCCCGGTCGCGGGCCGCAGCGGCCGACCATATCTCCGGCGGGTCAGCCGGGGGGGACGGTTGGGTTGGAGGAGGAATCCGGGACGGCGGAAGACGTGCCGCCGATCACGCGGACCACGACGACGATGCGGGTCCTGCAATTCGAATCGCTGCCGCAGGATCCCGAGGCGCGGATGTACCGGTTCGACTACGACAAGACGCCGTGGCCGGACGTGCTGGCGGACTTTTCGCGGATGAGCGGTTTGTCGTGGTTGGAGCTGCCCGACTCGCCGATCATGGGCGAGGTGACGTACCGTAGCCCGCGGGAATTCACCTACCGCGAGGCCCTGCACCAGCTCAACGAGATGCTGCTGTCGCGGCTCACGGATAAGTACCTGATCCAGCGGCGGGACCTGTACCTGGAGATCAAGCGGTTGCCCGACTGGATGCGGGATATCCCGCTGGAGCGGATCTACAAGTCGTTTGAGGAGATGGAAGCCGCCGGGCTGGACGAGTTTGACATCGCCATGGTGTATTGGGATGTTCCGGCCGGGTGGACGGGCTATCAGATCATCGAGGCGTTCCGCCCGATGTTTTCCGACACCTACGGCACGCAGGTTCGGGGCGACAAGATCGAGCTGACCGGCCTGGTGCGTGAGCATCGGCGGTGGCGGGACATGATTTCGCGATTGATCGCGGTCGGTCCGGGCGGGGCCGCGACGGATTCGGAGGATCCGCGGACGACGGTCATCATCCCGCTGAAGTCGCTGCGGGCGATGGACGCGGAGCAGACCCTGAAGCGGCTGTTTCCGGCGGTGGCGCCGCAGGCTCGGCCCGGGGCCGGACCGGGGGTGGACCAGAAAGCCGAAAGGTCGAAGCAGGTTGATATCACGGCGGACGTGAAGAACAACGCCCTGATCATCAAGGCGATGGGGCCGCGGTTGAGCGAGATCACCGACATGCTCCAGAAGCTGGACGGCGGCAAGGGCCTCGAGCCGCCGCAGATGAAGGTCGTGCCGCTGCAACACGCGGACCCGACCGCCTTGCAGAACCAGCTCAAGCCGCTGTTCCAGGCGCAACAGGCCGCCCTGGCCCGCCAGATGGCGACCGAGTTCGTGCCGGTCGAGGTTCGCGAGGCCATGGACCGCGACATCATGGCCGATCCGGTCAACAACGCGGTCATTCTGCTGGGCAGCCGGGCGGGCATCGCCGCCGCGGAGGAACTGGTCAAGCAGTGGGACGTGCCGGATCTCAACACGGTGGATGAGGTTTTCGAGCTGAAGCATCTGACCTCCGCGGAGATCATGCCGACGCTGGCGGGGGCCTTGGCGCCCAAGCCGGCGGGCGGGAGGCCGGGCGGACCTCCGACCGGAGGGACGATCCAGATCGTGCCGCGAACGAGCAAGACGCTGCTGATCACGTGCAGCAAGCAGGACATGCAGAAGGTCCGCGACCTGATCGAGAAGCTGGACGTGCCCGCCGACGACGAGGCTCGCGAGCACCTGGTGAAGCTGAACGCGGCGAAGCCGAGCACGCTGGTGCCGATTCTGTCGCAGATTTTCGCCGAAGGCGGCCGCGGGGGCGCGGGGCGGCCCATGACGCCGGGGCAGCCCGGGCAGCCGGGCCAGCCGGGGGCGATGATGGCGGTGGCCGTGGTCGGGCGGACGCGGTTCATTCCGGTGGATTCGACGGGCTATCTAATTGTCTACTGCACGGACGCGGACTGGGAGAAGATCGAGCCGATCTTGAAGCAGCTCGATCAGAACGAGCAGAGCAGCGAGCCGTCGTTGCACACCTTCGTGCTGGAGAACGCCGAGGCGGCGGACGTGGCGGCGATGTTGCAGCAGATGTTTCCGCCGACTCCCGCGGCGCCCGGTCAGCAGATGACGGTGCGGCTGCAAATCTGGGCCGACGCCTACAACAACACGCTGAACATCTTTGCCGGCGACGATTTCGTGGCCAAGGTGACGCCGCTGATCGAGAAGCTGGACATCAAGACCAAGGACGAAGTGACGGTCATCAAGCTGGAGAACGCCAAGGCCGACCAGATCGCTTCGATCCTGAACGCGACCTTCGGGGCCCGCGGGGCCGGGGCGATGGCGATGCCGCCGGGGCAGCCGGGCCAGCCGCCGATGCCGCAGCGGCCGGGCGGGGTCGGCGGGGCGCGGGCCGTGAGCATCATCGCGGAGCCGATCACCAACTCGCTGCTGGTGAACGCGCCGGCGAAGGAGCTGGAGCGAATCCAGAAACTGGTGGCGGAGATGGACGCCAAGGTGAAGACGGCCCGCGTGGTCGTCACCACCGAGCACCGCCCCGCGGCACAGGTGGCGGAGACCCTGCAAAGCCTGATGGGCACGGGGCAGCGGGGGCGGGTGGGGATGCCTCCGGGACAGCCCGGCGTGCCGGGTCAGCCGGGTCTGGCGGCGGCCGCGGCCGCCCCACCGCTGATGATCCTGGCCGACGGCAACCGCATCATGCTGGAAGGCAGCCAGGATGACGTGGCCAAGGCCCTCCAGTACCTGGACATCGTGGACGTCGTCGAGCAGAAGCCGACGATGAAGAAGTACTCCGTGCCGGACGCGGAGGAAGCGGAGAAGCAATTGCGGACCATGCTGGCCATGGCCCCGGCCATGCGCTCTCCGGCCGGACAGCCGGGCCAGCCGGGCATGCCGGGTGGACAGCCCGGCGGGCCGCAGCAGCCGATGCGGGCGCCGGTGCAGGCCGGCGAGGTGCAGATCTATGCGAACACCTATGACAGCACGTTGTTGATCCGGGCGATGCCGGAGAAGTTCGTGGAGATCGACGAGCTGTTGACCGGCATCCTGAGCAAGCCGAAGGACGTGGAGGTGCCGGACGATCTGCGGCCGGAGATCGACTACGACTTCTTCGTCGTTCAGCTCAAGCACAAGACGGCCTACGACCTGGGTTGGACGCTGGAAGATCTGGTGAATCCGCCCGGTTCGCGGAGCAAGATCAGCTTCGATGAGGGGCCGGACCCCGAAACGCTGATCGTCCGCAACTGTCCGCCGGCGCAGAAGGACAAGGTCATCAAGTACGTCGAGATGTTCGACGTGCCGTCGTCGGCGGTGGCCCGCTTCCCGAGGACGATCGTCTACGAGCCGAAGAACATCGCCGCGGAGCAGATGCTGAATCTCCTGCTCCAGAAATACGAGAGCCCGAAGGGGCGTCCGATCCGGGTGATCGAGACGGGCATCACCGGTTCTCGAGTGGAGATCATCGACATCCACGCGAACGAGTCCGCGCCGAGCACGCCGCCGCCCGCGGCGCCGTGTGTGCTGCCGACCAGTCTGGCCGGAGCGGTTTCTTCCGCGGCGTTGGGCGACCTGGTCAAGGCCAATCGGCCGAAGTCGTTGGCGACCGCGCGGGTCCGCCCGGCGGGCCCGGCGAGCGACGATCCGCCGACAACACTCCCTGCCGCCGAGGCAACGACGCAGCCCGCCGCCGAGCAGAAGGCGGATTCGAAGGTCGGGTCGGCGGACGAAGCAGCGGCGGCCGCGGCCGCGCCGCCAGCCGAGCCGAAACCGGAAGCGGCCCCCGCCCCGCCCGAGACGCCGTCGGCGACCGGTTCGGAGGCGGAGTCCACGTTGACGGAAACGGCCCGCGGCGATCTCCGGGACGTCACGATTCGCGCTGCGACCCCGAGTGCGGCTTCGTCGCTGCCGACCACCGATCCGGCGCAGCAGCCGATTCGGGTGATGCTGGATCCGCTCACGGGCAAGCTGATCATCGAGGTGCCCGAGGATGAGAAGGAGTTCATGGAGAGCTGGATTCGGGAGGTGACCAGCGGCGAGACGCCGATCGTGTATCGGGTGTTTCCGCTGCGGAATGCCGACGTGAGCACGGCGGCGCAGCTCCTCAGCAGCATCTTCAGCCAGGCCCAGGCCGCGGCCGGGGCCGGGGCGGGCACGGCGCGGCAGCGGGGACAGCGGGGACAGGAAGGCGGGCGAGGCCAGCAGCCGGGTCAGCCGGGGGCGGCGCCGGGTCAGCCGGGCGGCCAGCCGGGTGCGCCGGGCCAGCCCGGTATGACGCCGCAGCAGATCCAGCAGATGCAGCAGATGCAGGCGATGCAGGCGGCCATGCAGCAGCAGGCCCCGTTGCCGTCGCGGATTCGCGTGGTGCCGGATACACGGACGAGGAGCCTGTTCGTGGCCGCGCCCGCGCCGGATATTCCGCTGGTGATCGACATTCTGCGGAAGATCGACGCGGCGGTGCCTCCGCCGCCGAAGAGCATCCGGATCTTCCGTCTGGACAAGCTGGACGCGGGGCAGGTGGTGCAGTCGCTTCGAGAAGTGCTGGGCATGACCGGCGGCGTCGGCGGGATGCGGCGGCAGATGAACATGATGGTGCCGGGCATGCCGCCGGGGATGCCGCAGGGCGGGCAGCCGCAGCAGCAGATGCTCCAGCTCCAGGGCGGCGACGGCGGCGGCGTGCTGGTGTCCTCCGAGGATGTCAAGCTGACGGCGGACACGCAGACGAACACCATCATCGCCCAGGCCCCGCAGGAGACGCTGGACCTGATCGAGAGCCTGATCACGGAATTGGAGGAGCAGACCAACACGACCAAGGTCGAGATGCGGCGGATTCCGCTGCAGCACGCCCGGGCGTCGGATGTCGCCGCGGTGGTGCGCGAGATCGTCAGTCAGATGACCGGCCAGACGGCGGGCGGGGCGACCTTCGGCGGCGGGGGATTCCCCGGCGGCGGCGGATTTCCCGGGATGCAGGGGATGATGCGGGGCGGCGGCACGCGCCGCGGCGGAGGGCGCGTCTCGGTGAACGCCGACACGCGGACCAACAGCATCGTCCTGGCCGGGCAGGTCGTGGACCTGGAGCAGGCCGAGCAGATCGTGAAGGATCTGGACATCGACACCTCGGCGTCGGCCGGCATCAAGCAGTTCGCGGTCAAGGGCGACGCCCAGAGCATCGCCACGACCCTGCGGGCGCTCTACGGCGGCGGGCAGCAGTCGGACGTGATCATCACGGCCGACGCCTCGACCAACACGCTGGTGGTCAAGGCCCCGGCCCCGACGATGGTCGAGATCGAGAAACAGATTCTGGCCATGGACGAGAAGGTCGAGGCGGAGAAGACCCGCCGACCGATCAAGCTCGAGGTGGCCGACGCCGAGACGATCGCGCCGAAGTTGCAGGATTTGTTCGGCGAGGCGGGCCGGGCGACCCGCGGCGGCAAGCAGCAGGTCACCATCAAGGGCAACAAATCCAACAACACGCTGTATGTGCAGTGCCCGGACGAGCTGTTCGAGGAGATTCGGCAGACGGCGTTGAGCATGGACAAGCCGCCGGACCAGTTGCAGGTCAAGACCTTCCCGCTGAAGTTCGCCTCGGCCATCGACGTGCAGAGCAAGCTCGAGCAGCTCATGCGCCAGGCGGCGCAGTCGGGCGGCATGGGCAACGTGAAGCTGGATCTGATCGGCATCGTGCCCGACGCGCGGACCAATTCGCTGGTGGTCAGCGGCGGCCCGGTGACGTTCATGCTGATCGACCAGGTGCTGGCCCAGGTGGACGTGGAGCCGTTGACGCCGGGCAAGCTGGAGACCAAGTCGTACACGCTCAAGCCGCCGCTCGCCGCCGCGGACGTGGCCCGCAACATCAGCGAGATCTTCCGCAACGAGGACGTGCGGACGACGGGCGTCGCCCCGCCGACGGTGACCTACAACGCGGCGGGCAACATGGTGACGGTCACGGCCAACGCCGGGCAGCACGAGAAGATCCTGAAGCAGATCATCGAGCCGCTCCAGGCCGCGGTCGGCGAACCGGCCCAGGATTATCAGGTGCCGTTGAAGTACGCCCGGGCCGACGAAGTCAAGACGGTGATGGAAGACTTCATGAACAAGTGGCGGCAGAGCCAGGGCAACCGCCCGCAGGACGCCTTCACCATCACCGCCGACCCGAACAGCAACATGCTGTTGATCAACTGTTCGCCGAGCACGAAGGCGGTGTTCGACAAGCAGTTGGCGCAGATCGACACGGAGGTGGCCCAGGTGGCGGGCGACCGCATCAGCCGGGCCTACGTGCTGCGGTACGCGAATCCGCAGAGCGTGCAGCAGGCCATCCAGACCAATTTCCAGCGGCCGAGCGGAGCCCGCCTGGCCGACCGGGACCAGGTGGCCTGCTCGATCGACTACGACACCAAGACCGTGGTGGTCGTGGCCAACGAGGCCAACCACAAGAAGGTCAAGGAAATCATCGACATGATGGATCTGGAGGGCACCGCCGCCAGCCTGGACTTCACCTACAAGGTGCAGCACGCCCGGGCCGACGAACTGGCCAACGTGCTGAACAACCAGATCCGCACGACGCGGAAGCCGATCCAGGGTCGGTACCCGATCAACGTGGTCGGCGACAACGCCACGAACACGCTGCTGATCAGCGGCTCCAAGGAGGAGTACGAGGCGCTGATGAAGATCATCGAGGTGCTGGACGTGCCCGGCGCGACGGGCCGGGTGACGCAGCGCTTCGCCCTGAAGTACGCCTCGCCGTGGTCGCTGGCGGCGATCATCAACGCCCAGTTCGCCGGACGGGCCCGGACGCCCAACGACCAGGTCTCGGCCAACGTGGACGACGCCACGCAGGCCCTGCTGGTGACGGCCAACACCCAGAACATGGAGGAAGTCGCCCGCCTGATCGCCGAGGCCGACGTGCCGGCGGTGGAGGGCGAGAAGGTGACCAAGTTCATCAAGCTGAAGCACGCCCGGGCGGACACGCTGGCCCAGGTGCTGAACCAGTCGTACCAGGCGTCGACGCCGCGTCCGCGGACGGGCATCTACCCGATCAGCTACTCCTCTGAGATCAGCACCAATACGTTGATCGTGATCGCCCCGGCGGACAAGTTCGAGGAGATCGAGGCGCGGGTGGCGGAGCTGGACGTGCCGGAGGAGGAGGTGCGGACGACGCGGCAGTTCATGCTCAAGTACGCGTCGCCGTGGTCGCTGGCCCAGATCATCAACGCCCAGTTCCAGGCCCGCAGCCGCAACCCCAACGACGCGGTGTCGGCGGCGGTGGACGATTCCACGCAATCGCTGCTGGTGACGGCCAGCCCGGCCAACATGGAGCAGGTGGCCAAGCTGGTCGCGGAATCCGACCAGATGCCGGAATCCATGATGAAGACCACCCGGTTCGTGCCGCTGAAGAACGCCCGGGCGGATGAGATCGTGCGGCCGCTGACGGAAGCCCTCCAGGCCAAGACGGTGGCCGATCGCCGCGGCAAGTACCCGTTCAACATCGCCGCGGACATCGGCTCCAACAGCCTGATCGTCACGGCGGGCACGGAGATGTTCGCCGAGATCGAGCAGATGGTGACGCAGCTCGACATCAAGCAGGGCGAAGACCGCGTGCAGCGGGTGTTCAAGCTGGTGTATGCCGACCCGGACAGCGTGACGCGGGCCATCACCGAGATGTTCCGGCAGACCGGGCGGAACCCGTCGCCGCGGGATCTGGTGACCTGCTCCAACGACTGGACGACCAACAGCGTGATCGTCAGCGCCTCGACGGAGAACATGGTTCGGGTCGAGGAGCTGATCAAGGATATGGACAAGCAGGGCGACACCATGCGGCAGGAGTACGTCATCGAGGTGGCCAACAGCAACCCGAACGACGTGGCGACCGCCCTGCAACAGATTTTCGACGCCGCCCGCGGCGGGCGGCGGACGCAGGGTGCCGTGACCATCCGGGCCATCCCCGGCAGCACCAAGATCATCGCCTTCGCCAACGCGCAGGAGTTCCAGCAGATCGAGAGCCTGGTGAAGCAGATCGACGTGCAGGGCGGGCGGATAGTCCACACCATGATCATGCCCGACACGATCTCGGCCAAGAGCGTCGCGGAGGTGGCAAGCCGGTTGTTCATCGCCCAGGCGGGCCGCGGCGGCGGGGACGGGCCGAAGATCGAGTGCCACGAGCCGACCAACACGCTGCTGGTGCATGCCACGGACAGCGAGTTCGAGCGGATCAGCAAGGTGGTGGAGAAGGTGGCCCAGCAGCGGACCATCGGCGAGATGAAGATCTTCAAGATCCCGCTGAAGCATGCGGTGGCCGAGGAAGTGGCCCGGATTCTTCAGGACTTCTTCGACAAGAAGTCCGGCTCCTCCAGCCGACGCAACCTGCCGCCGTGGTTCTTCGAGTCGGCCGAGAAGCAGATGGAGAATCAGATCGCCATCACCGCCGAGCCGACCAGCAACACGCTGATCGTCTATTGCACGGAGACGACCAAGAAAATGATCGACGACCTGCTGGCGGACATCGATACCGATGAGCCGGTCGGCGGCAAGAAGGTCATGGAGCTGGTGGTCCTGCAATACCTGGACGCCAACGAGATGCTGGGCATCCTGACCGAGTACCTGAAGGTCACCAAGCGTTCGCAGGATGAAGCGGCCAACACCGGCTGGGGCTGGTGGGGCCGCGGCGGCCAGCAGCAGCAGGAGGAGAAGACCGTGCTGGCCGGGGACATGCGGCTGAAGGCGGTGGAGTCGATGAACGCCATCAGTATCGTCGGCCGGCCCGAGAGCGTGGCCGACGTGGTGGCCAAGATCAGGGAACTGGACGTGCCCGACGCCCAGCGAGCCGACGAGCCGCGGACCATCCAACTGGTCAACGCCAACGCTTCCGAACTGGCCGACACGCTGACGCAGGTCTTCGGCGGGGCGTCGGGGACGGGTGGCGGGCGGACCGGCGGGGCCGCGCAGGCCCCGACCATCGTGGCGGTGGAGGCCACCAACCAGCTCGTGGTCCGGGCGAAGCCCTCCGTATTCAAGCTGATCGAGAAGATGGCCCAGGGCCTGGACGCGGAGATGAAGGACGAGCCGGGAGGCGTGCGGATCCTGAAAGTGGAGGCCGGCCGCAACGTCGAGGACCTGGCTCAGCGGATCGAGCAGCAGATCAACGACGCCGAGAAGAACAAGCGGGACATCAACCGGAACTACAAGCCGAGCCTGGTGAGCATCGGGGCCGACCCGCTCTCCAATTCGCTGCTGGTGGCCGGGTCCAAGGCGAAGTTCGAGGAAGTGAAGAAGCTGGTCGATGAACTGGTCGCCAGCGGGCCGGTCGGCGGCCGGACGCGGACGGTCATTCAGCTCAAGACCCTTTCGCCGGAGAAGGCCAAGCAGCTCATCGAGCAGCTTCAGCAGGGCACGCAGGGCAAGAGCGGCAGCGGCGGCGGCCGCCCGCGAAGCGACGCATCCTGGACCCGCGACCGCCGCTACGAGCAGCTGCTGGAGCCGGGCGGCGGGCCGAGCGGCGAAGCGGCGGGCGGGGTTCGCCCCGTGCCGGCCACGGTGCAGGGCTTGATGATGGAGTTGGCCGTGGCGTCGGCGGTGGCGCAGACCCCGACGACGCAGCCGGGTTCCGATCAGCAGGGGCCGATCATCACGCGGATCCGGCCGCGCGCGGCCCAGCCCGCGGCCACGCAGCCGGCCGCCGAGGCGGGCCAGCCGCCGGCGACGACGCAGCCGGCGCGCGGGCCGGCGGGTCTTTCGCCCGAGGAGCAGATCAAGGCGAAGGCCCCCGGCGCGGAGATCAACATCTCCGACTCGGCGCTGGAGGCCATGCAGAAGCTGATGCAGGGCGCGCAGGTCGAGGCGGGCGGCACGCCGACGAGCGGCCCGGCGGCGCAGCGGAGGTTGTCCGGCGCGCAGGTGGACGTGGCGGCGGCGGGGGCGAGCACGATCATCGTCGAGGGCACCGAGGCCGATCTGGAGACGATCCAGCAGATCCTGGAGATGCTCGACCAGGCGGTGCCCGCCAAACGGATCGAGTATGTGAAGCTGAAGAACTCGCGGGCCCCGGACCTGGCCAAGATCCTGCAAGACGTGTTCGACAAGACGCGAGAGATCAGCAAGGACCGCCAGCCGGGCCCCGAGGACAAGGTCGACATCATCGCCGACCCGCGGACCAACGGCATCTACATCGCCGCGGTCGAATCCAAGATGGCGGAGGCGTTGAAGCTGATCGAGCAGAACGAGCGCGATGTGACCACGGACGAGGGGGTGCTGAACTATCGTTTTCAGAACCGGCGGGTGAGCGAGGCGGGCGAAGTGCTGAAGAAGATGATCGCCAGCTACCTGAAGCAGAAGGCGTTGCCCGCCGACGCCATCAGCGTGGAGCTGGATCCGCAGAATAACGCGGTGTTCATCACGGCCGGCGAGGGTCATCTGAAGTTCGTCGAGCAGTTGCTGAAGGCGTTGGACGCGGAGATGCCGGAGCAGGAGGAAAAGCCCGGCGAGAAGGGGGCCCAGCGGAACATCCAGGAAGCGGACATCATGGTGGTTCCGCTCCGCGTGGCCGTGGCCGACAAGCTGGGCAAGGTGTTGAACGACCTGTTGCAGAAGGCGGCCACGGGCGACACGCCGATGAAGGACTTCATCCGCCGGATGCGGATTCTCGATGAGAAGGGCGAGCCGATCGCCCAGATCGACCTCAACAAGCCGATCGCCATCTTCGGCGACCCGGACAGCAACGCCCTGATCATCGCCAGCAGCCGGGAGAACTGCCTGATCATGCGGGAGATCGCCCAGGTCTTCGACAAAGAGCCGGCCCGGGCGGAGGTCGTACACAAGATCATCAGTCTCCAGTTCGCCGACGCGACGGAAGTGGCCGACCAGATCGGCGAACTGCTGACCGGCGGCGAGTCCCTGACGCAGCGTCCCGGCAAGGGGGAGAAATTCGGCGAGCCGGAAGGCCCGGCCGGCGCCCTGGTCTATCAAGCGGTGGTCAAGCCGGACCCGCGGACCAACCAGATCGTGCTGGTCGGCCGCCCGGCCTCGGTGGCATTGCTGGAGGAGTTGATCGGCAGGCTGGACGTCCGCGGGCTGGAGGTCATGCCGTTCGAGATCATCAAGCTGGAGTTCGCCAGCCCGTCGGCGCTGGAGACGGCCCTGACGGAGATGCTGAAGGAGCGGGCGGACGCCCTGCCCAAGGGCAAAGGCCCCAATGCCGACAAGGCGGAGACGGTGATCGTCAAGGGCGACCCGCGGTCGCGATCGTTGATCGTGGCGGCGAAGGCGGCGCGGATGGAGGAGCTCCGCGGGCTGATCCGGAAGCTGGACGTGCCGGCGACGGCGCTGGTGGAGGACATCCGCACGATCACGCTGCGGAAGGGCAACGCCAACGACCTGGCCGACAAGCTCAAGACGCTCTGGGAGGACCGGCAGCGGCAGCAGGAGGCGGGATCGAAGGGCCTGAAGCTGGAGATTCCGGCGATCGTGGCGGATGAGCGGAGCAATTCGCTGATCGTGGCGGCGGCCAAGGCGGACTTCGACGCCATCAAGGCGGTGGTGGACAAGATCGAGGGCCTGGAGCTGAACCCCATGGCCAACATCTACATCGTCCGCCTGCGGCACAACTCGGCCAAGCAGATGTCCTCGGCCTTGAGCACGCTCTTCGAGAAGCGGGCCAAGATGCGGACCATCGACGGCAAGACCCGGCCGGAGGACGAGGTGGCCATCGAGGTGGACGAGGTGACCAATTCGCTGCTGGTGGCCGCGTCGATCGAGAACTACGAAGTGCTGATGCAGAAGGTGGCCGAGCTGGACCAGGAGATCGGCGTGCCGGCCGTGGTCGAGTTCTTCGAGTGCAACAACGTCGGGGCGGCGCGGGTCAAGGAGACCATCGACGAGCTGTTCAAGGAGACGCTGTATCGGCCGGGCGGGACGGGCGAGAGCAAGATCGCCCAGGACCGGCAGAAGGTGACGGTGGCGGTGGACGACCGGTCGAACATCCTGATCGTGTCGGCCAGCCCGGAGAACATGGAGCTGATCCGCGAGGTGTACAAGCGGATGAACAGCACGTCGACGCCGTGGGACGCGGCCATCACCCGGCTGATCACGATCCAGCACGGCGACTCGGTGAAGATCGCCGCCCAGGTGCAGGAGTACTTCGAGAAGCTGGACGAGATCCGCTCCAGCGGCTCGGCGGGCAAGACGACCTCGGGCTTCAAGATCACCGTTTTTGCCGACGAGCGGAGCAACCGCATCATTGTCGGCGGTACCAAGGACGGCATCGACAGCGCGGTGGAGATGATCCGCAAGCTGGACGTGGAACCGGGCGTGCCGGGGCAGAAGCCGGTGGTCTACGCTCTGCACGAGGCGCCCGCCACCAAGATCGGCGAGATGATCACGAAGATCTTCGACGACCGCAACCAGCCGCGGTCCGGGGCGACCGGCCCGTCGGTGGCCAACGTCAAGGTGACGGTGGAGGCCGACGCAACCAGCAACACGCTGCTGATCAACGCGTCCAACGAGGACCACATCCTGATCGCCGACCTGATCAAGCAGTTGGATCGGCCCAGCGCGCTCTTGCAGATGGTGCGAGTGTTCCCGTTGGCCAAGGCCCGGGCCGAGAAGCTCAAGGAGATGCTGGACGAGGTGGTCCAGAGCAGCCGGGGCGGCGGCAGCAGCGGCAGCCAGCTTATCACCATCGTGGCCGACGCGCGGACCAACGCCGTGGTGGTCATGGCCCCGCCCGGCGAGCTGGAGAACTTCGCCGACCTGGTCAAGCGACTGGACCAGGACGACATCCGGGTGAACGCCGAGGTGGGCATCTTCACCTGCGAGAACGAGGACGCCAGCAAGATGGTGGAGATGCTCAACCAGATCCTCAGCGGCCAGGGTCAGGGCAGCGCCGGCGGTCAGGAGAACGAGGAGGCCCCTCCGGTCGGCTCCATGCTGATCAGCTTTCAGACGGAGAACGAGCGCGGCGAGAAGCTGCTGCTCCAGACCATCCGCGAGAACGTGCACATCAGCTATAACGAGCGGGCCAACAGCGTGGTGGTGGTGGCCCCGCCGGCCTCGCTGAAGCTGATCGAACAGTTGATCCGCAAACTGGACCGTATCCAGAAGCGGTCGGTGCTGGTCAAGGTCTTTCAACTGATCAATGCCGACGCCACCAAGATGGTGCAGCTCCTGGAAGACATGTTCGCCATGGACGAGGGCGCGTCCGATCAGCGGGCCTTCCAGGAGGGCCGCGAGATGAACGTGGAAGGCGGGGCGTCCGCGGTGGGCGGCGTGCCGTCGGCCTTCTCCCAGGAAGGCCCGACGCGGAAGGGTACCTTCGGCCGGCCGAAGACGACCTTCGTGGCCGATGAACGCACCAATTCCATCATCACCGCGGGCTGGCCGGAGGACATCGCGGTGGTCGGTGACATCATCGACCAGCTCGATTCGCAACCCATCCAGGATCGGGAGAACGTGGTGATCTCGCCGGTCAACATGAAGGTCGCGGAGATGCAGACGGCGTTGGAAAGCTACTTCCAGGCCGAGCAGCAGCGGCTGGACCGGCTGGGCGACAGTGTCTCCCCGCAGCGGAAGATGGAGCAGGAAGTCAGCATCGTGGCCCACGAGCCGTCCAACCAGCTCATCGTGTCGGCCAGTCCCCGCTTCAAACCGCAGATTCTGAACATCATCGAACAACTCGACCTGCCCCCGCCGCAGGTCATGATCCAGGTGATGATCGCGGAGGTGACGCTGGATGACCGTTTCCAGATGGGGCTGGAGTTCGCCTTGCAGGAACTGCGGTTCAGCGAAACGGCCGTGCAGGGCGGCAACGGCGTGTTGCAGAGCAGCCACTTCGACGTGGTCGGCGGCACCGACCTGGGCGCCGCCGGCACGGGCGTGGCCGGCTTCAGCTTCACCATTTCCGGCGAGGACTTCAACTTCCTGGTGCGGGCCTTGCAGGCGGACAGCCGGCTGGAGGTCATCCAGCGGCCGATGATCATGTGCCAGGACAACCAACAGGCCAGCATCAACATCGGCCAGAACGTGCCCTTCATCCGGGGTACGCAGGTCCAGACGACCGGCCAGGTCACCAGCCAGGTCGAGTACGAGAAGATCGGCATCAAGCTGGAGATCGAGCCGGTCATCAACCCGGACGGCTTCGTCCTGCTGCACGTGGTGCAGGAGATCTCGCAGATCGCCGATTCCACCATCGACATCGGCAACGGCGTGCTGGCCCCGGTCTTCACGGAGCGATCCGCCGACACCTGGGTGGCGGTCAAGGACGAGGAAACCGTGGTGATCGGCGGCCTGATCACCTTGCAGGAGACGGAGAGCGAGAGCAAGGTGCCGATCCTCGGCGACATTCCCGGCCTCGGGGTTCTCTTCCGCTCCACCTCGCGGTCCAAGACCAAGACGGAGTTGTTGATCGCCCTGACGCCGCGGATCGTTCGCACCGTCGAGGACGGGAGGCGGTTCAGCGTCGAGGCCCGCGACAAGAGCGGGATCATCACGCCTAAGATGAAGCAGAATCCGCTATTCGAGAAGCTGCAAGTGCTGCCGGAGACGGAGGACGAAATCAACTGGATCGACACGCCACCGGGCGGGCCGCCGCCGGGTGAGTCGCCGCCGGCGCCCGCGGAGGAAGCGCCCTACGGTCCCAAGGCCCCGCAGTACGGCCCTCTGGTTCCGGCGGAGGACAACAGCGTGGCGAGGCAGCAGCGGCCGGCCGCGTGATGCCGCCGCGGGGCGGGAAGGTCGAGGGTCGACGAGCGAGGCGGAGGATGTGGATGGCCGAGTCGGTCGGTGACGTCAACAAGAGCTGGAGCGGTCGCCCAGCGAGGCGGGGACCAAGCCCGCGATGGCGGACGCCGCTGCCGCTAGGGCTGGGCCTGCTGGCCTGGGCGGCGGGCTGTGCGCAACCGACCCCGGACTGGCGGGACCCGAGGTCCGGCCCGGTGAAGTCCAACATCGTTCGCGTCAACAAGTTCTTCAGCGTCAATCCGTGGCTCAGCTTCGGGGATGAGGTCAGCGGTCGCGTCAACGGCGTCAGTTTCACGGTGTACCTGGAGGACGCCGAGCAGCCGAAGGGCGTCTTCGGCAACGGGGTGATCGTGGTGGAGATGTACCGGCTGGACCGCGACGAGGAAGGGCGCGAGGTGCCTGTTCACCTCCAGACCTGGGAACTCCCGCCGGACAAGGCGTATCCCTGGCGGGCCAAGCATGTGACCAACTTGGGCTGGGGTTACGGCCTGCGATTGCCCTGGGATAAAAACCTGGATGTGGAGGGCCGTCTGGTGGCCTTCATCATCAAATATATTCGCGACGATGGCCGCGTGGTGACTTCTTCACGGAAGGTGCTTAGAGTGCCGAGCGCGGGCGGGTCGCCGCGGGTTACCTCGCTGGTTCGGCGGAGTTGAGCGCCGCTCGGAAAATGTCTGGGGGCGGTTGTCTGGTCGGCCGCGGCGCGGCGGCGTGGGCCGCTCCGTTCCGCGGGTGGTGCAGGTCGTGTCGCCGCCGGTTCGCGGCCTCTCGGATGGCAGGAACATGGACTCCACGGACTACGCTTCCACGGAACTGACGCGGGAACACCTTGGGGCGCTGGACGTGCTGCGGTACGCGAAGAACGCCTTCTTCTCGCTGGCCCTGGTGGCCATTCTGCTGCACGTCGGGACCTGGATCGTCGTCGCCCACACCGACACGCTCGGGCCGCTGCTGCCTTCCGCGGTCTCCGGCGGCTCCGCCGTTCCGACAGACGCCCAGATCGGTTCTGCCCGCCGCTGGGAGCTGGTTCTCCAGTCTTCACTCACCCTGGGCGGCTTTGTGGGCCGGGCCTCCGTGCTGGTGTTGTGCGGCGTCTATGTGTTGGCGTTGCTGATGAGCCTGTCGGCGCGGCTGGGCGGGGCCGCGCACCTGGCCCGGTCCTTCGTCTGGTCGCTGGCCGCGCTGGCGATGCTGGTGCCTTGGCTGCACGCCCCGCAGGAGGCCCTGACCGCCTACAGCGCCTTTTACGGCATGGAGGAGCTGAGCCGCTCGGCGGCTGACGGCGGGTTCCTGGCGGTCGTGCGGTTCCTGTTTTGCCCGCTGCTGGTGGGCCTCTTTCTGATTATCGCCCAGGTGCGGTTCCGCAACGCCTTCGCGCAGATCACCGCCGCTCCCGGGGCGAAGCTGTCCCTGCGCGAGTTGTAGGCGGTTGGCGTCGGCGAGCGGGCGTCCACACGGCGGGTCGCGGGCCTCCGGGTCGCGACGGACCCCAACGCGGCCGCTTTCCGACGTTCAGGATGCACTCCATGTCTGAAGCCTGTGGCGTCAAGTCGTGCCGGAGTCGTTGTCGGTGGCAACGGGCAGCGCTGGTGGCCATGGCCTTGGTCGGGGCGGTCATCAGCGGGGTGTTGATGGATCTGGGGTCACCGGGCGGCACGCCGGGCCGGGCGTTCGGGGCGGAGGTCTGCGCTCCGAGCGGGAACATCGACTGTGATTATGTGCTCGGCAGCCGGTGGGGCCGCATCGGCCCGGTGCCGACCGCGGTCGTGGGTCTGGCGTACTTCATGGGCCTGGTCCTTTGGTATGCGTTGATCGGTGTGCCCAATTACGCCGGGCGGCGTTGGCACCGACTGCCGTTGATCGTGGTGACCGTGGGCTTCTGCGGGTCGCTGTTTTTCATGTACCTGATGGCCTTCTCGCTCCCCGTGTGGTGCACATGGTGTGTGGCAGCGCACGCGGTCAATGCCGGCCTGTTTGCTCTGACGTGGCAGGCGCGGCCACGTTCGCCGCGGACAGGGCCGGCGCCGACGGTCCCGATGCCGGCGGAGCCGCCTTATCCGTCGACCGGTCGGGCCGCGGCGGTGCTGGCCGGCGAAGTCGGCCTGGCCGCGATGCTGCTGGTGGGCGGGTTCGCGGTGGTGGCACACCAATCGGCGTGGCGTTGCGCCGATACCGTGCGGAAGCTGACGAACAATGTCGACTTTCTGGAGTGGCGGTGGCGGCAGGCTCCGCCGCAGGACATTCCCGTTCGCCCGGACGATCTGACGCTCGGGCCGGACGACGCCCCGCACACGATCGTGGTATTCAGCGATTTCGAGTGCGCCAAGTGCCGCGACTTTTTCCATAGTGTCGGCAATCTGATGGCCCGGTTCCCGGGCCGGGTGCGCTGCGTCTTTAAACACTACCCACTGTGTACGGCCTGCAATCCTTTCCTGGAGGGGACTTTTCACTACTTTTCGTGCGACGCCGCGCTCGCCGCCGAGGCGGCCCGCGGCCTCGGCACGGCGCGGCAGGCCCACGCTTATTGCGGGTTGTTGCACGATTTCGCCCCGCGGCTGGCCGATCGGCCCTATGCCGCGCTGGCGGCGAAGGTGCAACTGGACGTGGTGCGGTTCAATGAGGCCCTGGCCGGGGCGGCGGGCCGGGAGCGGATCGACGAGGACATTCTCCTGGGCCACAGCCTGGGGGTGCGCGAGACGCCGGCGATCTTCCTCAACGGGCGGCGGATGTACGACTGGAAGGTGGCCGGCCGAGACGGCAAGGGTCTCGATGCGGAGCAAACGCTGGTGTTGTGGGAGCGGCTTCTAGGCGAGAAAGGCCTCCGCCACGCGGCGACCACCAAGACCGCCGCAGACGGACAGTGAGGCCGCCGTGGCGTGGCGCGAGCAGCGGCAAAATCAGTCCAGGTAGCCTAGGTCGCCGAGGCGGGTGGCGACCTCCTGCATCTGGCCGGCGGTGAGCAGCGGCTCGCCCGCTTCGCTGGGCTTACGTTCCTGGGGCGGCTCATACCGGACCTCGACGGGTTTCGTGAACATTTCCGTCAAGACTCGGCCGTCCATGTCTTTCAGCACGCGTTCTCCCAGGCCCGCCAGGATCGTCGGAGCGATGTCGGCGATGTGGGCGGTGATGCGGCGGCCGGCGGCCACGTTCGCGCCGTGGGCGACGAAGATGCCATTCAGCCGGTGGGTGCCTTCCATCCGTCGGAGCGGCACCCACCGCACCGGGGTCGAGCCGCGGATCTTCTTGACGACGGCCAGTCCGTCGGCGGGGGCCAGCAGAAGGTCCGGCATCCAGGGGTAGTCCGCCCGGTTGCAGCCGTACAACGCTTCGGGGGTGTGGACTTCCGGGAAGATCCGCACTGCGCGGCCGTCCCGGTCGATACAGGTGGCGGTCAGGAGCCGCTCGCGGATCTCCTGCCGAAGGGGTTCGAACTCGGACGGCTCGACAGTGGCGATGTCGGCGGGCTGGCGGCCCTTCAGGTTCAGGTAGAGGAAGCCGTAAATGCCTGCATGGAGGACACAGGCCCGGGTGCGGGGCCAGTCGATGGCCAGATCGTGGTCGAGCGTCGCGCCCGCGGTGCCGTCGCGGGCCTTCATGAAGCGATGCCACCAGACCTGCCCCCGAGTCTGGACCCGGGCGGCGTTGTTGCGCAGGTGGAGGTAGCCCCAGCGAGCGAGCAGGAGATTGGGCTGGGCCTTGCCCTCAAGGCTGCCGTGGCCGTGGTCGGACATGAGCATCAGCGTGGCGTGATTCTCCTCGGCGAAACCGCGAAGACGACCCAGGGCCACATCGAGCCGCGCGAGGCAATCCAGGACCAGGTCGCGGCGGCGGGGGTCCTGGTCGCGGGTGCGTGGGTCGATGTAGCGCCACGCCTTGTGCTGGAGGTTATCGACCAGCTTGAGGAGCACCATCATCACGTCCCAGCCGTACTTGCCGCCGCAGAAGCGGGCCAGTTCGTAGCCGCGGTCGAAGCTGTGGGCGATGTACTCGATGTTTTTCGCGAAGAGTCGGTCGCCGCCGAACACCCGCCGCTCCCATTTCTTCTCGTGGGTGTAGTCCGGGTAGCGCGACAGCAGTTCGGCCTGCAACTCGCGAGGGTAGGTGAACGTTTCGCCGGGCGGGGTGTCGAAGCCGCTGATCATGAAGCCGTTCACCGGCTCGGGCGGATAGGTCATCGGCAGATTGATGGAGCCGACCCGGTAGCCTTTCTCGCTGAGGATCTGCCAGATCGTCTTCTGGCTGATGCGCTGGTTGTTGTTGAAAGCGAGTTGATGCCGCACCGGGTCGTAGCGCAGGAAGTCGAGGATGCCGTGTTTGCCCGGCCCTTTGCCGGTCATGAAGGTAGTCCAGGCGGCGGGCGTGATCGGTGGGCGGGTGGACTCGAGCGGTCCGGAGACGCCCTCGGCGATGAGGGCCTTCAGGTTGGGCATGCGGCCCGCGTCCATGGCGGGGCCGAGGACGTCGAAGGTGGCGCCGTCCAGGCCCACCATCAGCAGGCGGGTGATCGGGTAGGTGGAGGCGTCGGAGGCAGCGTCGCCTGGTGGTCTGGGCATCACGATCCTCAAAGGCTGGGCAGGGGCGGCGGGTCGGCGGAAACGCGGGGGTTGAGTCCAGCCTGACTCGGCACGTTACCCGGCATGCCGGGCGCATGCTAACCCGGAGCCCGGCGGCTGGCAACGAGGCTTGCCGGCGGCCGAGGGGCGGCGCAGCGGGATGCGGCGCTCGGGGCGAACCCGGCTTGCGGGCATTGGGCGGCAGGGTTGAGCGGCGGATCGTGGGCCGCTGGTCGGTGAGTCTAGTTCGGCCTGGCGCCCCAGGGCGAGACTTTCTCAAACACTCGCAGGTAAGGATCCGTGCCGCCCGGGGCGGGGCGAGTCACAAGGATCAGTCGAAAAGCGGGGCTTTGCTCGAATTCCGCGAGGGCCAGGCCATGTTGCTGGGAGCCGGCGAACTGCCGGTCCCAAACCAGCAGCGCTCCGATCGGCGCGGATTCGAGGCGTTTGCGGACGGAGGGTCGATCCGGCGGCAGCTCCTGCCGAGTGGCGAAATCGACCCAGGCGTTGGCGGATAAGATCGGACGGTTGTCCAGACCGTGGGCGCGGAGTTCCACCAGCATCTCGTTGATGATGTCCGCTTCCGCTGGGCGGGGGAGCGGGCCGCACAAGGCCAGGCAGGTCAGCACCATCATGGCGGCCAGCCCGCCGACCGGGCCGTGCCGCGCCGACCGAGGCGCCAGACCCCGGCGGCTCAGCCACCAGGCGCCGGCCGCGATCAGGACGAAGGCCAGAGTGGCGAGCCGCATCGCCAGCTTCGCCTCGCTCAGTCGCGGCACCTCTAGGGCCAGATCGTGAGTGGTCGCGTGCAGTTGCAGTTGCCGCTCCATCGCCACCCAGAGCAGCGTCATGGTGGCGGCCGCGGTTCGAACGGCCGCGGCCCGCCCGGCCGGATCGGCCTGGGTCAGTCGCTGCCAGCCGTGCAATGCGAGCACGGCGATCAGCGGCGAGATCGGCACGAGGAAGCGGGCGTAGCCGCCGGAATCGTAGAGGCCCAGTGCGCGAATGGCGGTCTGCGCCGCGAAATACAGGGCGGCGCACAAGGCCAGCCAGCGACCGCGGCGACCGAGGCCGCGAAGCCCGGTCAGCCCGACGCCGGCAGCCACGGTGACGCCCGGCCCCCAAGCTTCCAGCGCTCGACACAGAAACGTGAGCCAGCCGCCCTGGCCGTATTGGCTGGAAGGCCGGGGGGCGAACAGTTGCAGCAGTGCGGGCCGCAAGCCCGCGAGCGGGGCCAGCAGGTTGACCAGGGCCGGGGCCCAGGCCAGCGGCCACAGTCGCCACAAGGGCACACCTTCGCGAAAGGCGAAAAAGACCCAGATCGGGATGAACAGCACCGCCTCGTGCCGGGTGACCAGGCCGACAGAGAGGACGGCGGAGGACCATGACCAGCGTCCTTGCCAGGCCAGCCAGGTGGCCAGGGTCAGGTAAAAGGCCAGCGGCGTCTCGGTCAGAGTGGTTTGCGAGAGCTGGAAGAATAGCGGCTGCGCGAAGCACAGCGGTACCACGGCCCAGGCGTGCCGCAGCCCCACCCCGCGGGCCAGGTCCGCCGCCAACCACGCTGTCGCCGCTGTCAGTACCGCCGAGAGCAGGCGACAGGCCGTCCAGCCCAGCGCGGCGGGCAGGAAGTAGGCCACGGTGAAGCCGGGACGTCCCCAGGCGTCGAGCAGATAGGCGGGCCAGCGCCAGGCCCAGCGGGCGAATTGGTAGTGGGTCAGGTCGTCAAAGTGGTGAAGGCCCTCCGGCGAGCGGAGGAGGCAGACGATCGAGGCGGCCAGGCCGCACAGCGTCAGCACGCCCGCCAGGAGGCGATCGGGTCGGGCAGGATCTGGCGTGCGGGTCTCAGTCATCGGCGGGCGATTCCGCCGGAGCTTCCCCAGCGCCCATGGCGATCAGGCGATTGCGAGCTTCGGCGGCCCAGGTGGTCGCCGGCCACTTGTGGAGGACCAGGCGGTAATAGTAGGCGGCGGCGTCGATGGCCCGGGTTCGCTCGTAATAGCGTCCGACCAGATACTCTTTCTGGGCCTGGCTCTCG
Source organism: uncultured Planctomycetaceae bacterium (assembly GCA_964572385.1). Taxonomy (GTDB): domain Bacteria; phylum Planctomycetota; class Phycisphaerae; order UBA1845; family UTPLA1; genus CAZNFM01. Next base: position 145,025 of record CAZNFM010000001.1, read on the forward strand.
CGGATGCGGTTGAGCTTCTGCGGGATGCCGTGGTCGTTGGATTCCTGCGGAAACCGCTGTTGGTAGTCGGTGAAGTAGACCTCGGCCTCCACGAGGTCGGCGCTGTCGAACAGGACGCCGGGGAAGCGGGCGAAGGCCGATTCGCCGCTTCGCAGCAGGGCGAACTTGTGGTAGCGGCCCCGCGGGAAGTCGCGGACCAGTCGGGCGTAGGCCTCTTCGGCCTCGTCGAACTCTCCTCGGCCGTAGTGATAATCGGCCTTGAGGCGGAGGGCCTGTTCCGCGACGGGGGTGTCCCTGGCCCAGTCGTCGATGATCTTATCGAGGATCTTGAGGGCTTCCTCGTGGGCGGACAGCCAGAGCAGCCCGCGCCAGACCTTCTGCTTGCGATTCTTGTAGAGGAACAGTTCGGCGATGATGATCTCTTTGCGGATGGCCCGCTCGCCGAGTTCGGTACCGTGCCAGCCTTCCAGGAGTTCCTCCAGCCATTCATAGGCCTTGATGAGGTCGCCGCCCTTGGGTTTCAACTCGACCGCCATGATCTCGGTTTCAGCGGCGTAGAACAGGCCCTCCGGCCGGTGGGGGGAATCGGGATAGGACTTGAACCATTGGGCGAAGGCCTTGCGGGCGGCGGGATATTCTCCGCGGGCGAGGAGTGTTCGAGCCAGGGCCAGATCGCCCTCGTCGGTGCCTGGGATCGGCGGGGCGATTTCCTTCCATTGGGCGGTCGCGGGATCGTATTCGAGCCGCTCCTGAAAGGTGGGCGTTTCCTGGGCGGCGACCCGAATCGGGGTGTGCGTGAGGCAAGCGGCGGCCAGGATGAGGAACAGGCGGGGGAGGGTTCGATAGGGCGCCATTCGTGCCATCCTCCTGCGACGAGGGGTTGGTCGGGCGAGGCGGCGGCGACGGCCGCCGCCGTGTCCGAACCGGCGAGCATTCTACGGAGGCGGGCCAGAGCAGGGAAGCCCGCGACCCGAGAGGGGCCGTCGCCGGCTTCGCCGTGGATTGCGTTCGGGGTGAGCCTGTGGCCCGCCGGGTGGGCCAGACCGAAGCCGGCCGCCGCGGCGTTTATGTGACGGGAACGGGGGCGGTTTGCCGGAAAGCCGGTCGGTGTGTGGAACGGTCTCCGCGGTGCTATCATACCGGTCTGGCCGACTGACCGTGTGGTCGGGCGGCGGCCGCAGGAAGGAAACGCCCTTCATCGGGCAGGAGAGAGAGTCATGTTCAGCAGACGTGGGTTGGTCAGTCTGGCGGCGGTGGCGGTCTGGGCGTGCGGCGTGGGACCGGCCGCGGGCGACACCATCGAATCGGTTTCCAAGGCGATTCGCGAGAGTTGCGGAAAGGTGAAGTCCCTGTCGGCGAAGACACGGACGGAGAGCGAGCTGGGGGGCGCGGGATACAAGCACAAGTCGTTGTCGGAGGGCCGCTTCGAAATGCTCCGCAAAGGCGACAAGATGCTCACGCGGATCGAATCGAAGGATACCTCGACCACGGAGATCAACGGCAAGCCGGAGAAACGCGAAGGGACTACTCTGGTGGTCATGGATGGCGAATTCACCTGGTCGTACATCCAATCCAACGGCGAGAAGAATGTTTTCAAGATGAAGTCGCCCCCCACGATGGAGCAGGATCCCCTCGAGCAGTACGGCAAGACCCACACGCTGGAGGTGCTGCCGGACGAGAAAGTGGACGGGGCCGACGCCTACGTCGTGAAGGCCACGCCGAAGGCGAGCGGCGGTCCAGCGCCGGTGGGCAAGATCGTCGTGTCCTACCGGAAGGACTGCGGCTTCGCCGTGAAGATCGTAACCTTCGATGGCAGTGACAAGGTGATGTCGACGACGACGTACTCGGACGTGAAGATCGACCCGGCGATCGGTCCGGACCGGTTTGTGTTCAAGGTTCCGGAAGGCGTCAAGGTGACGGACATGACCCAAGCGCCGCCGTCGGGGGAGAAGCCCGCCGAAGCCAAGGGCGGAGAAGCTAAACCCGGCGACGCCAAGGGCGAGGAGCCGAAGAAGGACGCGCCGAAGAAAGCGGAGGAGGAACCGAAGAAGTCCGGCCCGAAGCTGCCGAAACTGCCGAAGTTGCCGTAGGCTCGTGGGCCCAGGCGAGGTATATCTGCCATGAAAGCCATTCGTTATCACCAGACCGGTCCCGTCGATGTCCTGCGTTGCGAAGAGTTGCCCGACCCGGCGCCGGGGGCGGGCGAAGTGGTCGTGCGCGTGAAAGCGGCGGCGCTGAATCGACTGGACGTTTTTCTGCGTTCCGGGGCGGCGGCCATGCCCGGCTTCAAGCTACCGCATGTCGGCGGGTTTGACATAGCCGGCGAGGTCGCCGCGGTCGGGCCGGGCGTCGATCGTGCCCGCGTAGGGCAGGCCGTCGCGGTCAACGCCCGAGTCACCGGCCCGCAGGCCCGGGGCAAGCTGGACATCATCGGCATCTCGCGGCCGGGCGGTTTTGCGGAGCAGGTTCTGGTGCCCGCTCATCAACTGACGCCGAAGCCGCCGGGTTACTCCTTCGAGGAGGCCGCGGCCTTCGGTTGCGTGTACCTGACGGCGTATTGCGGGCTGGTGGTCAAGGCGGCGGTCAGGCCGGGCGAGGTGGTGCTGGTCCATGCCGGCGGCAGCGGGGCGGGCACGGCGGCGATCCAGGTGGCCAAGGCCGCCGGGGCGACGGTCATCACCACGGTCGGCAGTGGGGAGAAGTGCGCCAAGGCCCGCGAGCTTCTGCACGCGGACCACACGGTGAACTACCACGAGCGCGATTTCCGCGAGGTGGTGAAAGAGGTCACCGGCGGGCGCGGCGTGGACGTAGTGTTCGACCCGGTCTGGGGCGACACGGCGGCCAGGACGCTGGAGGTGCTGGGCTATCGCAGCCGGTGGGTGGTGCTCGGGATGGTCGGCGGGCTGACCTGCACGATCGATGTGGCCAAGCTGATGTTCAAGGAAGCGAGCATCATCGGTCTGGTCGAGTTCTATGCGGACGAGGGGGAGATCGCCGGGGCGTGGGCCATGGCCGATCGCGGGCTGGTGCGGCCGATCGTTGACCGGGTCTGGCCGCTGGCGAAGCTGGCCGAGGCCCAGCGGCAGATGGAGGAAGGGCGTTTCTTCGGCAAGATCGTGGTCGTGCCGTAGGCGCTGTGCTCGTTTCGGCACGGACTTCGCCGGCGGGTCGGAACGGGGCGGCGTCGACCGGCTGCGCCGGATCATCTGGGCTGCCGCAGCGAGACGCCGGCGGCGGGGCTTGCCGGCGGTGTGGGGAGTCGCGGCCTAGGGTCGCGAGATGCGGAGGGAGGGGGCCTGGCGGCGGGTCGGGGTCGCCTCCGAGCGGCTGTGCAGCAGGGCATCAAGGCGGTTGAGCCGACTAGTGGCGGCGGCGAAATCGGCGTCGTCGTGAGCCGCGGCCGCGGCGGCATGGTTTTCCGCCGCGACGGCGGGAGCCGGGGGCAATTCCGCGAGAAGAGAGGAAAATGCCGCGATTTCGTCACGCTGCCCGGCAACCAGTTCGATCGCCGCGGCGGTGATGGAGCGCACCAGCCCCAGTCGCCCGCGGCGGAGATCGGCCGGGCCGCCGCTCCGCGCCGCGGAGAGCATTCCGAGCCCAGCCCGCCCCAGGCGGTCGGTCTTCAGGCACTGTATCCGCAGGGACGGGCGGTCGGCGTGGCGAGGCCCCGGCAGGGGCACGCACCAGTTGCCGTCCAGCAACAAGCGGCCCTCACAGCGGGCTTCGTTGGCGGCGCGGTCGATGCGGTCGAGGATGGCGTCGAGGGCATCCTGCAAGGCGGCGATTTCCCTCGGCGAGCGGCGGCGCTGCGGATGTTCAGGCTCGAGAAGTTTCTCGAGATCGAGCAGCAGACGGTGAATCAGCCCGACGGCGCGACCGGCCAGCCGCAGCCCCGTCACCAGGCGGGCCAGATCGTCGTCTTCGAATTGGGGAGAGCGCTCGGCGGAGACCGCGGGGAGCTTGTTCGGCGGCGGTTCGTCGGCGGAAGCCAGCCTTACGGGCGGGGAACCCGGCGCGGTCCGGCCGGGCGGTCGGCGCACGGGCCGTATATTCGCCGCCAGCAGGGCCGGGATGTGGGACTTCTTCCGGGGCACGAACCAAGCACCTTGCGGGAAGCCCCCCTTCGCCATCCGTGGTGAAGCGGGGCTTCACGGCCTGCTCAGGAGCAAGGAATCGACCGTCGCGGGACGGACGATTAGCTCCGACTTTCACCGTCGGGCCGCCGGCTCCGCCGCTCGGCACGCGTTACTGATCGTGATGGCTTTTTCGGACCGGCCTCCGCGGCCCCGGCCACGACGAAACGGCGTCACGAAAGCGCGGCCGCCGTCTCCGCTGGCTGAGCGGCCTTCCAAGGCGCCGCGGACAGGGCGGGCACATCGCCAAAGCGGCCCCGCAGATCGTCGACGAGATCCTCCGCGACGCCGGGGGACAGAGTGCCCGCCACGATGCCGTCTACGCGGCGCGACTCGAACGACTCGATCGGACGGAGCGGCGTGTTGCGCCATTCGCCGGCGTCGACCGTCGTGTCGTAGACCGCCTCGACGGCGATGCTACCTTCCCGCAGCAAGTCGATCAACTGCTCGCAGCCTTTTCCGCGAGTCCAGACGGCGACTCGCTCCACTCCGGCCTCGTCGGCCCATTGCCGCAGCGCGGTCCGCGCCGCCGGCAGGCCGAACAACTCCTCCACCTGCTTCATATTCATTGGTCGGCGTCGAATCAAACCTTCGGCAATTTCTGCGCGACCCTCGGCCAGTCCCTGGAGGTAACCGTCGAGGGCCTGCTCTTTTCGGGCCACGCGGTGATACCGTTCGACGGTGGAGGAGATCAGGTCCGTGCGCAGGGATTCGGGGGCGTACCGATGCCAGAGGCGGAGGTTGTTGCGGGTCAAGAGCCGCAACATCCGGCAGTTGTCGCGGTTCACGGCGACGCGGCGGTGCCAGACGGTGAAGTCACCCCGTGGTTCCACGCGCCAACCGCCTCGCCACAACCGGCAGCATAAGTCGTACTCTTCGACGTAGTATTCGAAGTCCGCGGGATATCCGCCCGTCTCCATGAAGGCCGACCGGCGAACGGCTCCGCCGCAGTTGAAGAAGACGCCGGGCACGCCGCCGGCATCGTGACGATGCGGTCGGTCGGCCAGACGAACCCTACAGGCCACGGCGCCGAGGTCGGGTCGAGCCTGAAAGGTCTCGCTCAGGCCGTCGACGACGCCGGGTTCCGGCCAACTGTCGTCGTCCAGCATGAGCAGGACCTGGCCGCGGGCGGCTGCGGCCCCGACGTTGCGCGCGGCCGCGGCGAGGTTCTTGCCGAGGAAGATCCAATGGACCGCGGGGAATCGGGCGGTCAGGCTCGTGGTGTCGTCGGTGGAGCCGTTGTCGATGACGATGATCTCGAAGTCGCTGTCGGGCAGTTCGTGCAGGCGGGCCAGCGTGTCGGCGAGCACCGCGCGGCGGTTCCGCGTCGGCAGGATCAGGCTGCAAGAGCAGGGCTTGGGCATGGCACCAGTCCTCGATCAGATGGGATCGCCTCCGGCGGCGTCCTCAGCGCGCGGCAAGCGGGGTCGGGTACTCCTCGTCTTCGGGCACGGGTTCCAGTTCCGGGCGATGCCGCAGCCATTGCCGCAGAGCTTCGGCATCGATCGGCGCGAGGCCGGGGCGGCAGGTCTGCAAGGTCGCCAGAGCCAGGGCCAGGTAGGCTGAGGTCATCTGGCCGGCGCCACAGGCGGTCGCGGCTCCGGCCATGGCCAGGAGCGTCTCGCCGACGCCCAGACGGTCCACCGCGTGCCCGGCCAGCGCCGGCAGGTGTTCGCTGCGGAGGCGATCCCGCCAGGCCACGGAGCCGGGATCGTGCGAGGGGCGATCGAAAGTGACGAGCCCACGCTTGCCGAGATTGACGAACATCCGCCGGGCCTGGGTGCGTTGGAGCATTTCGTAGGCGACGACCGACAGGCCGGAGGCGAAGTCGTTGACGGTCTCGCGCAGGGTCCGTTCGCTACACGCGAGCAGGTCGCAGCACCGCAGATCGGCGAGCCGACCCTGCGGCCCGGCGGTTCCGCCGACCAGGGCCGGGATGCGGCGGCGGAACTCGGTTCCGAGCCAGGTGAGCAGCCCGGGCGTCAGCATGCCGTAGCCACTGTCGCAGACGACGGCGGCGTCGGCCCGACGGCCGTTTTCGCCGGGGTGGAGGGCCTGAGCCGCGAGCAGGTCGCGGACTTGGCGCTCGGCGACCGAGTCCAGCAGACAGGTCGGCGTTCGTTCGACGCGGAGCAGCTTGGTTTCGTCGCTCACGAAGCGGGTTTTGACCGCCAATTCCCTGCGGTGTTGGCGGGCCAGGACGCGGACCCCGCGGCGGGTGAGTTGTTCCATGGCCCAGGCGGATTCGCGGTCCGCACCGATGGCGGTGACCAGCACGGTCTCCGCGCCGAGCGCGGCCAGTTGGGCGGCGACGAAGGCAGCCCCGCCGAGATAGTCCTGCGTGCTCAGCTCGCGCAGGGACAGCATCGGCGATTCGCCGGCCACGTGGGTCGCGTCGCAGAGCACATAGCGTTCCAGGGCGATGTCACCGATGACCAGAATCCGCCGTTCGCGCAGCTCGTCCAGCAGTCCGGTCAGGCGCGGGGCATCGATGCCGTGACGGTGGCAGACTACTTCCAAACGTCGGCGGGCCAGGCCGTCTTCCGGTTCGATCGTCTCGATGAGGCGCGTGGAGCTGAACACCACTTCGCCGCTGGAGAAGATGACTCGGCCCCCGTAGGACTCCACCACCTCCCGTTCCGCCAGGAAGCGGGGATCCGTGCGGGTGGCGTATTCCTGCCCTTTGACGTAAAGATCCGGCCGGATGCGGCCGAGCAGGTCGCACGCCGTCGGCTGGTGGTCGATGACGACGTAGTCGACGAACTCCAGGGCGGCGAGGTTCTCCGCCCGCAGCTCCTGCGGGATGTAGGGTCGCTGGTCGCCCTTATCGATGGCGGCGTCGCCGGTGATGGAGACGATCAGCAGGTCGCCCTGCGAGCGGGCGAACTCCAGATAGCGGATATGCCCCGGATGCACGATGTCGAAGCAGCCGTGGCATTGGACGACCGTGGGTGGCATCTCAGGCGGTGTCGGCGTGCGGAGTCGAGCGAGGATTTCGAGGAGGCGCTCGAGGGTGACGATCTTTCGCGTGTAGGCATTCATCCCGGAGCACCACGCCCGGCACGGGCTTTGGATTCGCAGGTCAGTCCCCGCCCACGCGGGCGATCGCCCGACAGACCTCTGCCGCACCGCGAACGGCTAGCGACGCCATCATCAGCAGGACGGCCGTGCCCAGGGCCAGGGCGATCAGCGGCCAGGCTCGCGTCATCATCTCGGGCAGGCGGTCGGAGACGCTGCCGGCGAGCCAGGCGACGAGGCCGATGGTCACCACGGCGGCGATGTGCCCGCCGGCGTTGCCCGGCAACGGCGCGAGCCGCACGGTGAGGGAGATCAGCAGGTACGCGAACAGTCCGGCCTGCCAGGAGGCGGCTTGCGGAGATCGAAGAGCTTGTAGCGTCATCTCGGCCAGCGTGATCAGGTTTCGCAGTTGATCCCAGAATGCCGCCGTCGTGGTCGGCAGTTCGGAGGCGATGAGGTCGGAGGGCACTTGCCCCAGGACGGTCGCGCCGAGATGGGTCGCGGCGAGCTGGAGAACAACGGCGAGGGCCGCGATGGGCAGCAGGGCGGCGAGAATGGGTCCGATAATGGGTAATTTGGATTGCGGCAAGGGCTTCTGCCCGCTCGCCTTGTCATCCTTCTTGGGTGGGTTGCGGAGGGTGGCGCCGGTGAGCAGCAGGGCGATGGTGTGGGCGAGTTGCACGACGGCGGAGCCGGGTGCGAGGGCGATGTTAACGTTACGAGGCCGAACCAGGCCGCTCCATAGGTGGTGCACGCCCCAGGCCAGGAGGACGGTGATCATCAGCCAGAGGGTAGCGGTGGCGTAGATCATGCCGGTTCCTCGCGCAGGATTTGCGCTGCGCAGACCGTCCGCGCAGTGTCTACTAAGATCGGCAGGAAGGAGTGTATTAATGAAGGGGAGGGCGGCTCCGGTCGTGGGCGTGGGAGAAGATTGGTTAATCGAGGGACTGGGGTCTTCAAGGGCCGGGTTCGCTGGTACATAATACGGTTTCACGTATAAGTACTCCGGAACATTGCATGGCTCAGGTGATCTGCTGTCCTTGCGGCAAGCCGCTCGATTGCGACAACCTCGACATCGTGGTGACGTTGTCGTGTCCGCGCTGCGGGGGTGAAATCGTCCTCGAGCTGGATTCCGAGGAGACGGGACCGATCCGCGCCACGCTGACCGTGATGGAAGGACCGTACTGGGTGGGCGAGCAGTTCATTCTGCCGGTGGGGGCCGAACTGACGATCGGCAGCGACACCGGCAACTGGTTGTCGCTGGACGGCGACGCAATCGCGGGACATCACTGTCGTCTGCTGGTCTCCCGCGACGGCAAGACCTCCGTTGAGGATCTGGGGAGTCCGTCCGGCACCTGGATCGGCGAACAACGCATCGTCAAGGGGCAGCTTCAGCCCCGCCAGTCGTTCCGGGTGGGGGGGTTTCGCTTGCGGTTGGACCTGCAAACGACGGGCAGTTCCTGGGGCCCGGCGCCGGCCAGTCTTCCGGCGAAGCGGGCGGAACGCCAACTGCCCACGATGGAGCGGATCAGCGGCGGGCGTACGCCGGGTGGTTGGCTGATCAGCCATCGTTTTCAGGTCGGTCGCTGGTTGGTTCTGGCGTTCGGCTGGCTGACGGCGGTTTTTTACGTCGGCTGGTGGGTGACTCGCCCTCAGGAGCCGTGGTCGTGGTCCAAGTCGATCGTGGTCGGTGGGGCGATGGTGGTGGCCATGTCGGCGGCGGGGCGGCGGGTAACGCTGCTCCATCCGCACCATAAGTACATATCTTTGGGGGTCGTGGTCGTCCTGATTGCGGTCAGCACGGCGTGGGGGCTGTTCCTCCCGGCGGTGGCGCTGCTGTTGCTGGCGGTTGCGTTGGGGATGCTGATTGGCTGGACCCCTTCGGCGAACGCCGCTCTGGGCGCGGCGTTCATCGCCTTGGTAGCCACCACGCTCATGGTCGCCGTCGCGGCCGGCTCGATTCGCGACGTGATCGCCGCGTACGGATGACGGCGGCGGAACCGCGGCCGCTCATCAGTACCCCAGCAGCACCGCCACGAACGCGGAAATATCTCTCCCGTCGATGGCCGAGTCCCCGTTCAGGTCGGCCAGGTTGAGGTTGCAGCCGGTGTAGGCTCCCGGTTCGATCAAGGCGTTGATGAACGGGGCGATGTCGTCCACGTTGACCAGCCCGTCGCAGTTCAGGTCGCCGGCGGGTGGTTGCGGAGAGGGGTCGAAGCGGACGCCGTCCAGCCACAGGTTGAAGCCGGCGCCCCAGGTGTCGGCGTGAACTTGCAGGTAATTGATGCGGGATAAATCGGGACTGCCGAAGGTGCTCCGCGTCCAGGTGGCGTCGCCGTTGATCGGAATAACGAACTCCCGCCACTGGTTGAGGGCCTGGTTGAGGATGTCCCAGGAGGGCGTCCACTGGAAGTAGCCGTCCTGGAAGTGCCCGAGGCGGATCCACGGGCTGTGGTTCTGGAAGCCGCCGTTGGGGTTGGTGGCGTAGACCCAGAGCCGGATGTAGTTCACGTTGCTGAGGTTCCAGCGGGCCAGCAGGCCGTAGGGATAGCGAGCGTAGTTGTCGAAGCCACCGGTGGCCGCCATCTTGATCGAGGCGGAGCCGACTCGCTTGCGGCTGGTGTCGTTGGAGAGCGTGACCGTGCCGTCCTGGGCCCAGGCAGTCCAGTTTTCGACGTTCATTTCGGCCAGGTCGTCGGGCGGGAAGTACTGGATGTCTCCGCCGATGGAGAGCTGGCGGGTGAAGACGGCCGTGTCGGTCTGGCCCTGCCAGTAGGCGTTATTGACCTCGGTGACGTCGAGCCAGGCGTAGTCGACGAAGTCGAGGTGCTCCACCTTGAAGTGCAGCACGCCGTTGGTGCCGACCACGGCCAGATAGCCGAACGGGTTGGCGGACAAGACGCCCGCATCGGTGGCCGGGACCATGCCGGGGTCGATGGGGACGTTGGGCAGGGTCCATTCTCCGTTGCCGTCGGTGACGCCCTGGGCCTTGATCTGGTCGGTGATGAGCTTGCCGAGGCCGGGCCGCTCAGCGACTTGATACATTTTGACGGTGGCGCCGACCAGCGGCTGTCCCTGGAAGTCCAGCAGCCGCAACTTGCACTGCGCCGGCAGGTCGTATAGGTACTGGCCGTAGTAACCGTGGACGATATGGGCCCACTTGGTCATGGCGCGGGCGCTGTGCTCGGAGTAGAACGGCGAGCAGCCGTGCATCATGCAGGCGACCGCCGAGTAGCCCATGTTGGAAACCTGGTTCATCTCCGGGGGCACGTCGAACTGGTAGATGTCGATCAGGCCGAGCTGGTGGGACATCTCGTGGCAGAGGCCGTAGTCGATGTCCACGTCGGCGTGGTAGTAGCCCGGAGCTCGCGGGTCGCTGTACTCGCCGCCGTAATAGCGGAACGGGAAGATGCCGAAGGGGGTGCGGTCGATGGAGGGGTCGGGGTCGCCGTCGCGGGTGACGGCCAGCACGTCGTAGTGGACCCGCTTCAGGCTGCCGGCGGCGGCGAACATGTCGTTCATCTCCTGGGCATGGCGCTGGAGCCAGTCCAGCATGTCGAAGGTGGCGGCCTGGGGGTAATTGGGCGTGCTCTTCTCGCGGAAGTCCTCGATGAAGTTCAGGTCCACGTAGGTGAGAAACGGCGCGGACTTGGTGCCGATGGTCACGGCGTTGTTGCCGGGACGGGCGTCGGTGTTGTTCAACTGGAACTTGATGTCGTGGAGCAGGTTGTCCCAGGTGACGTTGATGGAGAAGGTCGTGGTGCCGCCGGGCTGGAGGGAGAGGCTCTTGGTGGGGTTGCCGATCACCGCGCCGTCCCGGTACCACGTGCCGCTCAGGGTGCCGGTCCAGACCAGCGTGCCGCTGTTGCGGATGGTGGCCGTGTAGGTGACCGGGTCGCCGACATTCGGCCAGCGCTGCGTCGAAGGCGTCTGCCCGCCGCCGAGGCTGGTGGCGGCGCTGAAGATGTAAGGCCCGAAGCCGGATGGCTCGGTCACCGTGTAGTAGGTGTAGTTCGGCAGGTAGCGGGGGAACCGCGGCGTGCGGGAGACGCTGAGCACTTGCAGGTCGGTTTCGGAGCGCGGGGTCCGCGGCCCAATTGACTGGACGTCCTCGCCTTCCCCGCCCCCGATCGCGACGCTGGTGACGGCGTAGTAGTAGTGCGTGCCGTTCAGGGCGGTGGCGTCGAGGTACTCGGTGGAGCCGAGGCCCAGGACCGTGCCGATCGGGGTCAGCGCGCTGACATTGGTGAAGGGGGCCGTGGAGCGATAGATCGCGTAGTGGTGGAATTGCCCGGTCGGGTCCTGGATCGGCTGCCAGAGCAGCTTGACTGAGTTGTTCAGGGCGATGGCGATCTGGGCGGGCGGCGGCGGCAGGCTGACGCTCGCTCCGGCGTTCAGGTCGAAGGCGTTGAACAGGTTTTCGATGGCGAAATTCGGCGTTTCGCCGTCGCCGTTGCCGACCATCCAGGTGATGCGGGCGGGGAGATAGAGCAGGCCGTCGGCGGAGAGGGTGGGCGTGGACTGGGCCATGCCGCGCCAGGTCGGGTCGAGGTCCAGGGTGTCGAGGAGCGTGGCGCCGTCGCCGTCGTCATGGAGGGCGTAGTAGCGATGTCCGTCGTTGTTACCGACGATGACGACGCCATTGGGGGTGACGATGGGCGAGCTTTTGTAGCCCTCCCAGCCGGTGCTCTGGGTGGGGTAATCCCATTTCAGGTAGCCGTCGGCGGTCGAGACGGCGAAGAGCCGCCCGTCACCCTGCTGGCTGACGGTCTGGAAGTAGTAGGTCGAGCCGTCGTGGCTGAGGCAGCCGGCGGAGGAGACGCGGTGGGGGTTATTGACACCGGCGATGTAGTCATAGATCAGAAGGGAGCTGCTGCCCCAGAGCGGCGCGCCGTCGCGATTCAGGCCGATCACGTAGACGTCGTCGGTGCCGCCGGCGACGTAGATGTTGCCGTTGGCGGGATCGACGGTGACGTAGGCATCGACGAAGCGGGCGGCGGTCTGCCAGACCAGGGCGCCGGTCGCGGCGTTGAAGGACTGGATCTGCTGGTTTCGTCCGCCGGTCACGATGCGGAGGTCGTTGGCGCCGGCGTCATAGACGTAGACGGCGGGGCCGCTGTAGCAGGTGCCGTTGGAGACGGCGGCGGCCCAGGTGTGGGTGATGGCCGAGCCGGTGTCGACGCCTCCGTAGGGCCGGTCGCCCCAGCGGTACAGGAAGATGCGGCCGTCGGGGGCGATGATCGGGTAGCCGGTGCTCATCTCGTTCGGGTCGGCGTTGGCCCCGTTGTGCCAGAAGACGGCGGGGCCGGTGGCCGCGGCGAAGGCCATGAGCGGATGTCCGGGCGAGCCGGTGGCGTCGTTGACGACGTAGACGGTCTGGCCGTTGTTGGAGAAGGCGGGCGAAACGCTGCCGATGGTTTCGCCGCCGGCGGGGTTGCCGTACCAGTACCGCTGTCCGGTGTGGCGGTTCATGCCTTGAATGCCTTTGGGCCAGTGGTAGCCGCAGACGACCAGGTCGGCACCGCCGGGTCCGGCGCCATCGAAGAAGACCATGTTGCTGCCGCTGAGGTTGCCGTCATCGGGCGAACCGGGGGACCGCTTCTGCCAGCGGAGGATGTCGAAGAAGGTGTCGTTCATTCGCGACGGTGGCACAACGAACGGGGCGCGGCCGGTGTTGTGCATGTCGCGGTGCTTCATGGGCCAGGCGTCGGCCCGCGCGGCAGCGGACCCGCAGGCCACGGTCAGGGTCGCCAGCAGAGCGGCCAGGGTGACGGCGTTGCGACGGATGTTCATGGGTTCCTCCGGGCGGTCAGGGCCGTCGGGCGACGGCCGGTATTTTCCCCCCTTCTCAGTCCGCCGGCATGGCGGCGGCGCACGCTCCCCTCCCATATTTTATCGATAACATAGATGCTGGGGAACAGAATTCCGGTTGCGTTATGGACCACTGCGGGGTGCTCTCCTCGCGGACTGCGGGTGGTGGCAAGGGCGGGCCGATGGTCACGCCTCCCGAGGGCAGATCCTCAGCGCGAAATGTGGGGCCGGCGCCGAGCTGTCGGCAAGTCAGTTATCGGGCTGACGGCGGGGTTACGGCGGCGAGAGAGCGGACAGAATCGCCGGACAAAAACCTCCGGCCGCCGGTCCGGGCTGCTGACCCGAACCGACGGCCGGCTGCGAGAGTTGGTTGCTTGCTCACGCCGTCGCCGCGGCGTGGGGAGGGACTACGGTTTGGTGCGGAAACTCCAGACCACGCCTTCGGTGGTTCCGGCGGAGTTGACCGCGTCGATTCGCCAGTAGTAGAGCGTGTCGTTGAGCAGGTCCGGCGTCGGGTTGAAGCTGGTTCCAGACTGCTCACCCTGGAAGGCGGCCGGAGCACCGGCGATCACGTCGGCTTCGACCGTGCTCAGATAGATGCGGTAGGTCGTGGCCTTGGCGGCGACCGACCAGCTCAGCGAGGCGGTGATCTCGACGTTGGTCGCGCCGTTGAACGGACTAGGCCCGCTGACCTGATCGGGCAGGCCCTTGGTGGTGAACCGCCAGATGTCGCCGCGCGTCACGGTGACGAGATCGGCGGCAACGCAGTCGATCCGCCAGTAGTAGGTCGTGTCGGCCATCATGGTCGCGGGCTGATAGGCCGTCAGGGCGATATTCGTCGCGACCAGGGCAGCATCGCTTTCCACGTCGGCCAGCACGTTGCTGAAGTACACGTTGTAAGCAACCGCGCCGGTGCCGCCGGTCCAGCTCAGATGCCCGTCCGTCTCGATGTTGGTGGCGAAATTGGCCGGGTTGGGGCTGGAGGCCTTGCCGGGGGCGGTGCTGAACTGCCAGACGAGGCCCTTGGTGGCGGAGCCGTTGTTCAGCACCTCGTCGATGCGCCAGTAGTAGGTGGTCACGCCGGAGAGCACGCCGGGATTGAAGGAAGTGCCGGGCTGGTTGCCCTTGAACTCCGCGCTGGCGCGCGTGGCGTTATTCACCGCGGACTGGCTGGTGCCGAAGTAGACATCGTGGCTGACGGCGCCGATACCCGCGGTCCAGGTGAGCGTCGGCTGGATGGCGACATTGGCCTGCCCGTTGGCGGGCGAGGGGTTCCCGGCCTGCTGCGGGAGCGGGCCGGTGTAGAACCGCAGGACCGGGCCGACGGTGGTTCCGCCGGGGCCGACCGCATCCACGCGCCAGTAGTGCCAGGTGCTGGGCGCGAGGTCGGTGGGCGGGTCGTATTCGGTGTCGCCCGGGTTCTCGAAGCCCTTGAAGGCGCCGCCGCTGCCGTTGATCACGTCGTTCTGATTGGTGCTCAGGTACACGGCGTAGTAGTGCAGCACGCCGCCGATGCCCGCCGTCCATTGCAGGCTGGTCGTGACCAGGACATCGGTGGCGTTGTCGGCGGGGACGAAGGGGGCCGCGACGCGGCCCGGGGCGGTGGCCGTGGTGAAGCGGAACACTTCGCCCTTGGTGGTGCCGCCGGCTCCGAGGGTGTCGATCCGCCAGTAGTAATCCGTGGCGGCGTCGAGCGTGCCGGGGTCGTAGGATTTGGCGGTCTGGTTGCCTTTGAAGGCCGGGCTGTTGCGGACGGCCGCGGCCAGGGCGATTTCGTCATCGCCGAAGTAGACATCGAAACTGGTCACGCTGGAGGCGGCCGACCAGCTCAGGTTCTGATCCACGTCGACATCGATGGAGTTGGGGGCCGGCAGCGGGTTGGTGATTTGCGGCGGGGCCGCCCGCGTAGTGAAGCGCAGGGTCGGGCCTTTGACCGTTCCGCCGGGTCCGACTTCATCGATTCGCCAGTAGTAGGTGGTCGCGGGCAGAAGCTGGCCGTCGAGGTCGGCGTCTTCATCAGCGGGGTCGTAGGTTGCCCCGGTCTGGTTGCCGATGAAGATGTCTTCGGTGTCATGGGTGGCGTTGGTGACGGCGGCCTCGTCCTTGCCGAAGTAGACGTCGTGGCTGGTGGCCCGGAGGCCCGCCGTCCAGCGAAGTACCTGGGCGACCGGGACGTTGGTCGCGGCATCGGCGGGGATGAAATCCTTGGCCGGTTTCGGGGCCTTGGCGGTCTTGAAGCGATAGACGACGCCCTTGGCGGCGCCGGCCGCATTGCGGGTGTCGACTCGCCAGAAGTACTCGGTGTCGGCGGTCAGGTCGGGATCCGGGTCGTATTGGGTGGCGGTCTGGTTGCCGCGGTAGAGGGCCGGGGTGGCGGTCGTGGCGTTTTCCACTTCCGATTCGTCCGTGCCCAGGTAGACGTCGTAGCTGGTCGCGGCGGTGACGCCGGTCCAGGTAAGGAGTGTGCGGACGTTGACGTCGGTGGCGTCGTCCTGCGGATTGGCGCCGGTGATGGCCCCGGGGAGGTCGCTGGGCGCAGGCGGGTCATCGTCGTTGGGCACGACCTTGACGGTGCCGTTGACCTGCGCGACCAGACCGTTCTTGTCGAAGATGAAGGCGGTCACCTGGTAGGTGCCGGTCGCGCTGTAGCGGTATTGGATGGTCGCGCGGTCGGCGGGGCCGGTGACGAATCCGGTGCCGTCGCCGAAGACCCAGTTGACCTTGGTGACGGCCTGCGGATTCAGCACGGCCGTCTCCGCCGACAAAGCCACGGTGTAATTGGGTTGATCAAAGATCTGCACGGAGGTGATCTGCCCGAAGGGCAGCAGTCCCACTCCGCCGCCGAGGGCGTCGCATCCCGCCATGACGCCGAGCACGGCGCAGACCCCCAGAGCCGTCAGGCCGCTATTTCGAAGAAGATTCGACTTTCGCATGTTCACTTCTCTCCAACTCTCTGTCGGCGGGCGGATCCCGCCGACCCCCT
Organism: uncultured Planctomycetaceae bacterium; assembly: GCA_964572385.1. Taxonomy (GTDB): domain Bacteria; phylum Planctomycetota; class Phycisphaerae; order UBA1845; family UTPLA1; genus CAZNFM01. The sequence continues at coordinate 160,970 of CAZNFM010000001.1, forward strand.
CTTTGGAAACCCCACGTTGATGCACCCGCCGCAGGCCGCGTCCGCCGTCAGGAGCGGTGCCGGCCTGGCGCTGAAGATCGTTGAAAATCGCCTGGTGCGAGGCCCATCCACTCTCCCCCCCGAAAAGCGATGGTGTTGGTGATCCGACCCGGCCGACCCGTCGGACCGAGCGCCGGCCGCCCCCAGGTCGGACCGGCATCGGATTGATATAACAGTGTATTCCGACTCGGGGGCTGTATCAAGCAGAACGGCAAAACGCCGCGTTTTCGGAACATCCGTTTCGGGGTGCTCCGCAGCCGGCTTGTTCGACCGGCCTTCTCCGCGGCGAAGATGCGGCGGCGGCCAGCCCTGCCGAGCGGGGGTCGTGACGATATCAGCCCTTGCCGCCGATGCGGTTTTCGGTCCCGTCCAGCAAGCGTCGGATGTTACCGCGGTGTCGTATCAAGACGGCGGCGGCCATGAGCAGGCAGAGGATCAGCAGCGGATAGTGCTCGGCCAGGGACCACTGCCGCCACCAGGCGGTCGCGGCAAACACCGGCGGCAGCAGCGCGGCCGCGACGATGGAGCCGACGGATATGTACCGCGTGGCCAGCACCACAAGCACCCAGACCGCCGCGACGGCCACGGCGGGCCAGGTCAGATAAGGGTAGATGCCGAGCACGACGCCCAGCGAGGTGGCGACGCCCTTGCCGCCGCGAAAGCGAAGGTATATCGGGAGGATGTTGCCGATCACGCAGGCCGCGCCCGCGCCGAGGAGCACGAGGTCGCGCTGCGACGGGCTCAGCCCGCCGAGATTCGGCAGCCGGGCCATGAGCCAGCCGGCCGTGACCGTCGTGGCGGCCCCTTTGGCGGCATCCAGCAGCAGGACCAGCACGCCGTAGCGGCGGCCGAGGACGCGGCCCACGTTGGTCGCGCCGACGTTACCGCTGCCGTGTTGACGGATGTCGACGCCCTTGAGCCGCGCGACGAGGTAGCCGAACGGCACCGCGCCCAGGAGGTAAGAGCCGAGGATCAGGAACGCCAGCAACGGGGCCATGCGGGGTGTTTCCTCAAGGGGCTGCGGGCGGCGCGGGGCGGTGCGACGGCGGGAGGGCCTCATGCAGAGGGACCAGGCGAACACCGGTGCCGACCGCCGTGTCCAGCCATTCCTCCCAGTGCCGCATCCGGTCGAGGTCTTCCGCGAGAATCCACGGGTGGAAACACACGGAGGCGAAGGATCGCTCCTGCACCGCTCGGCGCACGTAGCGGTGGTGGTTGGACATGGCCAGCTCGCGTTTTTCGGCCCGGCTTCGCAACAGGCGGTCGTCCGTGCGGATGGGCACGCGCACCAAAGGTGGATTGCCGGGATGGAGCACATACAGTTTGCGGGCGTGGTCGTGCTCCGCACTGTACACGAAGCGGTGGCGGCCCAGTTCGGCGGCGAGGCGGTCGTCCCAACGGCCGCCGGCGGCGCGGAAGCCGATCGGTTGCAGGCCGCGGGCGTTGAAGGCGTTGCGACAGGCGTAGAGCATCTGCTTGAGGGCGTCGAGACTGAGGGCCCGGGCGTCTTCGTCGGCATAGCCGAGGGCGGCGATCTCGTGGCCGGCGGAGAGGATCTGCTCCAGTTTGGGGAGGGCGGTCTCGCAGAGCTTGGCGGGGCAGTGGAAGGTGGCCCGGAGGCGGTGGTGTTGAAGCTTCTTCATTACCAAGTCCAGGCCGACATCGGAGAGATATTCGCTGTCGTAGGCGATGCCGCGCTCGTAGTCGAAGCACAGCCCGACCGTGGCCTGGGCGAGCGGAATCTCCACTCGCGCCGCCGGCGCGGCTTCAGCCTTGTTGCCGAAAAGGCGAGACAGAAAACCAAGCGGTCGGTCGGACAAGGCGGCTGCTCCCGCGGCGTAGCGCCGATGGCGTCATTCTAAGGAGAGACGGGACTCCGCGACAACCGCGGGACGAAAGACGGTTTCCCACCGCGTGAGCGCCGCCCTACAATCAGCGTTGATGCGGCTGGATGACGAGATCTGCTGTTGCTATCACGTTTCGCTGCGGAAGCTGGTCCGCTACGCGGAAAGGGAGCGGCCGGCCCGCGCTTCGCAGTTGTCGAACTGCCTCGGCGCCGGCACGGGATGCGGCTGGTGTATTCCGGTGCTCAAGAGGATACACGCCCTGGCCGTGACGGGGCGGTTGCCGCCGGAGGCGGCGGATACACCGCCGGGGCTGGCGGGACTGCCGGCGACCCCTGAGGAGTACGCCGCCCAGCGGGCTGCCTATCTGGAATCAGAGCGGAAGAACGAGTTTTGAACCGGCCGAGCGGCCCGGCTGCCGAGCGGGCCCGCCGGGTTCGTTCCGTTGCCATCTCAGATGATGTCCGCGGCATCCGCCCGCAGCCAACCCTTCTTGCCGTCGGGCAGTTCGACGAAGTACCACTGGACGCCGTCCACATCAGGGCGGGATTCATGGAGGCGGAACTCCACGCCCGCGGAGAGCGGTTGTTCCAACTGCGGCTCGTAGTAGTCGCCGTTTCCTTTGCGGAGTTCGGTGGATTCGGCGACCACCACGCCTTCGATGCGGTATGGTCGCGTAGTCAGATCCCAGGCCACGCTGGCGGCCAGCACCAGGGCGAGCAGGCCGGCGGCCAGGGCGGGCCACTTCAGCCAGGGGGCCCGTCGGCCGGCCGGCAACCGCGCGAGCATGATCAGCCAGAAGAGCACATAGGCGGCCAGCCCGACCTGGACTCGGGCCGACAGGGAGGTGCCGACATGCCAGAAGAAGAGCGTGGCCAGGGCTTCGCTGGTTGCGGGCGGAGGGATCCGCACCCGGCACATGCGGCGGGCGGCTTCCAGATTGGCCCGCACGCGTTCATCACCGGGCATCCACCGCAAGGCTCGGCGGTAGTTCACGATGGCCCGCCCGACCTCGCCCAGCCGGAGGTAGGTATTGGCCAGGTTGTAGTAGAGGCTGCCGTTGTGGACGCCGCTCTGGAGTAGGGTTTCGAAGCCGGCCAGGGCCTGTCGGTAGAGACGTTCGGCCTCCGCGGCGTTGCGGTCTTTCAAGGCGACGGCGGCGTCGAAATCCGCCAGGGCCTGCCGCAGTACGGCTTCGCGAGTGGGCGGCGGGTCGCCGGTGGACGACAGGGCCGGCTCTTCGACGGGTATCATGGCGAAGCACCAGACTAGCAGCAGAATCATGTCCATCTCAGCGGGTCCAGGCAGGGTCAGGTCCGGTCCAACGGCAGCGTTCGAGTCGGTCGATCAGGTCCAGCGCGGTCGCCGTCGCGTTCTGCGGCAGGGCGGACGACTGCCCGCCGTATTCGGCGAGTTCCAATGATCCCAGCAACTGATCCACGGCGGTGACCAGGTCGGGCGGGATCTCGTGCCGGAGCAGTACCTGCACGGCTTCTTCTCGGGTCAATGCGACGGCGGCCGCTCCCGCGCGGTCGGCGATGTAGCGGGCGAGGGCGGCTCGGATCGCGCTGGAACGTCCGGCGGGGGCCGTGCGGAGGGCACGGCGGGCGTTCCTGGCGGCTTCCAGGCGTCGTCGCCAGACGAGGTCTTCGCGATACCGCGCTGAGCGGCGATGCGCCACCCAGGCGAGGACGTAGGCGGCCGGCAGGGCGGCCAGCAGGGCGATGGCTCCGGGTCCCAGGCCGGGTCGGTGATCTGCCAGCAGCCGGGCCGGATCGGCCTCGTTGGCCAGCAGCCCTTCGGTCGTTTCCGTCAGCGGGATCGGTGCCAGAGTGATGGGACGGCCCAGGCCGTCGGGGGTCAGCAGGCGTTCGACGGGCTTCACGGTCAGGGGGATGGGGGCGGAGTACACGGTTCGAAACATAGCCGTGTCGGGGTCGAAGAAGCTGAACGGAATCGGCGGGATCTGCGTGACATCCTCGCGGCGGGCGCGGATGGTCTGGGCAAAGACTTTGCGGCGTCCGCGGACTTCACCGGCCAGGGAATCGCCCGCCACCTCGAAGTCGCGGGTCAGGGCCTCCACCTGGCTCAGTCTTGGGGGGCCGAGCTGTTCCAACGGCCCCTCTCCGCTGATTTCGAGGGTAAGCGTGATCGGGTCGCCGACGGGAACGACGGTAGGCCGAGCGGAGGCGGCAATGGTGTACGGGCCGATGGCGCCGTTGAAGTCGGGTGGACGTCCTTCGGTGGGCACCGGCTTGATCACCAGCCGGGGTGACGTCGGCACGGCACGAATCCGCCGGGAATCACGGAGTTCAAGGTTGAAGATGCCGCGGGTGATCCGCTTCGGGTAGTTCCAGACCACGGCGATCTCGCCGAAGTCATAGTCGCCGACGGTGAGCGGACACACCTGGACCCGGACGGAATACACGAAGTAGGGAAGCGCCTCGCCGTCCGCATTGAATCGCGTCGCTTCGCGATATTCGGGCCTCTCCCAGTCGGCCTGGCCGAAGACGCCGAGGCTGCTGGCCTGGCCGTCGAGAAGGCTCCACATGGTTCCGGCCGGTAACGTGCCGAGACCGGGCTGCTGGTATTGTCGTACCCAGATGTAGAGAGTGAGCGAGATCGTCTGCCCCACGTAGGCGGTTTCACGATCCGATTGGATTTCGCAGATCAGATCGGAACCGGAGTTGTCGCGGGTGACCTGGAGCATCGCCTGCCCGGTGTGATAGGTCAGTCCTCGCCAGGCCACGGAGAAGGGCGGCAGAAGCAGCGTTCCCTGTTTCTGCGGGACGACGGTGTAGCGATACGTGTAGTCCACGCTGGCCGACTGCCGTCCGTTGATGATGGAGATCCGCTGCGACCTGCCGACGGGGTTGCCGGGATAGGGCGTGATCTGGAAATCCGGCGTCGTCGGTGGAGTCGGCACGGCCTGTTCGTCCATGTTGGACACCACCACATCGACCGTGAGCGGCTCGCCGACGAAGGCAGTGGTGGCGGACAGGCGGAGTTCGATGGCCTGCCCAAGCAGCGGGCCGCAGAGCGCGAGCGTCAGACCGCACGCCAGCAGCGGGGCGATTTCGCGGCGGGTTCGGCGGGATCCGTGCATGGCTACCAATCCTTGTCCACTTTGATCCGCCCGACCCGCATGGCTTCGCGTTTCTTGGCCTCGCGGCGCTGGCGCTCCGCATCGCGGGCCTGCTGGAGGATTTTTTCGGCCTCTTCGGGGCTGAGCCTGCGGGCTTCTTGCTGCTCGCCGTCGGAGCGGTCGTCCAGGTCTTCCGGGGCCTCCTCGGCGGCGTCCTGCTGCTTTTCGTCTCCGCGTTGGGCTTCCTGTTGTTCGGCGTCCTGGTTCTCCTGCTTCCCCTCATCCCGCTCGCCGGCCTGCGGTTGAGAACTGGGCTGGGAGGATGGCTGCGGGTTGGGCTGCGAGGACGGTTGGGAAGAGGGCTGCGGTTGAGAAGACGGTTGACTGTCCGGTTGAGAGGATGGTTGCTGCTCCTGCTTCTTCTTCTGTTCTTCAATCAGGCGCTGTAGATGAGCCAGCAAGCGTCCGGCCAACTCCTTGTTTTTCGTCGCGTCCTCATCCTGTGGGGCGACTTGCAGGGCGTCCTGATAGTAGCGCATGGCGCGCTGGAGCTCATTCGCGGCCTTCGGCAACTCGCCTTGGCCGATGGCGGCTTCCGCGGCGGCGTGGACCGCCCGCCCGAGGTTGTATCTGGCCCGAGCCTCCAGCTCCGGCCGGTCGGCCCGGAGGGCGTCCTGAAACGCCGGCTCCGCTTCATCGAAGCGTCCCAGGCGATAGAGGGCCAGGCCGCGGTTGTAGGCCACCTCTGGCGCATCCGGCAGCCGCCGGGCTGCTTCCTCATAGGCGGCCAAGGCGTCGGCGGGGCGGTTTTCCTTCATCAACCGGTTGCCCTGCTCGACGAGACGGGCCGCTTCGCGGCGATCGGCCGCGGCGGTCGGGGCGGCGGTCTGCCCGGTGGCCGTCGCGGCGGACAGCAGCGCCGCAGCGGCGAGCGTGGCGCGGGCCGTGTACATCAGGCCGTGGGTGAAGCGCATGGCGATTACCCTTCCGCCGGCGTTCGGGGATTCCGTCCGCCGCGCCGTTCGCTGATCAACATCTCCAGAACCAGCAGGGCCAAGGCAACGGTCGCGGGCCAGTGGAACCGCGGGTACCGGCGGGCGACCTGCCGCTGTTTGTTCAGTTGCTGTTCCAGCGGCCGCAACCGCTGATCGTAGATCCATTCCAGGGTCCGCTGCGTGGGAGTGATCTGCCCGCTGGGGTGATACTCCCCACCGCCGGCGGCGGCGATCGCTTTGAGCCTGGTCGGGTCCAGGCGGGACCAGACCTGCTGGTCATCGTACTGAAGGAAGGTTTTGCGACCGTCCTGCACCAGGGGAATCAAGGCACCCTGTTGGGCATCCCCGATGCCGACGGTGAAGAGGAGCACGCCGCGTTCGTGGGCCCGGCGGGCTTCCTCGACGGCCCCATCGCCGTGATCTTCGCCGTCGGTCAGCAGCAAAACCACGCGCTGAGCCTGCCGGCCGGGCGTGAAGCCCTTGACTGCCGCGGCGATGGCCTCGCCGAGATTGGTGCCGCCGAGCGGGGCACTGTGCGGGCCGACATCCTCCAGCATCAGCCGATAGAATTCGTAGTCGTCGGTCAGGGGGCAGACCAGCGCCGCCTTGCCCGCGAAGGCGACCAAGCCGATGGACCCGCCGCTCAAGCGGCCCAGGAGCCTGTTGATGTCGTCCTTGGCGCGGTCGAGGCGGGACATGCCGGCATCTTCAGCCAACATGCTGCGCGACACATCGAGGCAGACCATCAGGTCGATTTGGCGCTGCTGCACTTGTTCGTAGTAAGTCCCCCACCGAGGGCCGGTGAGGGCCAGGACGATGCAGGCCATGGCCGCCAGGATCAGCGCCGCCTTGAAGTACTGACGCCCGCGGCTCAGGTCCGGGGCCAGCATCGGGAGGAGGTTGACGGTGGCGAAGGCGCGGAGGGCCGCTGTCTTGCGGGCGAAGCCGTAAGCCACGACCAGGCCGCAGAGCACCACCAGGAGAAGCCAGCGGAGAGCGGCAGGGTTGTCGATCTGCAAGTCGGACATGGCGTTTTCGGGCAGCTTCTGCTTCGGCGGCTCGGCCTTGCCTGTCGCCTCGCCGGTCCCCGTCCGTGCCTGCGGACGACGGGAACGGCGGGGCGGCGGTTGGTTACGGTATCTTTCTAAAGCGGGTGTGGGCCAGCACGGTTTCCAGCGCTAGCAGCACCAGGGCTGCCAGGAGCAGGGGCGGCCATTTCACGCCTCCCCATTCGGTCCAGACGCAGGCCAGATCCTGATACTGGTAGTGCTTCGTTTCGTCCACGACGCTCCGTTCGAGCCGGTCGATCTCCTCGTAGATTTTCGTCAACGAGTCTACGTCTCGGGCGCGAAAGTACCTCCCGCCGGTTTTTTCAGCGACGCGCTGCAAGCACTCCTCGTCGACGTTGACCGGCACCTGCACCTGGCGACTCGGAAACAGTAACCCGCCCATCTCGCGGGTCTGGAACTCCGGAGCCACGCCGATGGTGTAGATCTTGACGCCCAAAGCGGCGGCCACTTCCGCTGCCTCCTCGGGTTGGTGGCGGCCGGCATTCTGCTCGCCGTCGGTCAGCAGGATGACGGCCTGGCTCTTGATCTTGAAGTTTTCGTGACCCTCGAATCGGCGTTGGATGTTGCGAATGCGCTCGACCGCCAGGACCAGGGCGTCGCCGATGGCGGTGCGATTTTCCGGATCGCGGTCGGCAGGCGTGCGGACTTTGCGGAGCGCCTCCACCAGGGCCGCGTGGTCGCGCGTGAGCGGTGTTTCCGTATCCGGAAACATGGCGAAGACGATCAGTCCGATGAGGTCATCCGGGCGGCCTTTCAGTTCCCGGCCGTCGCCCAGCACGAAGGCCTCGACGACATCTTTCAGGGCCTGGAGCCGAGTCTGCATCCGGCCGGATCCGTCGGCGAAGTCCGGTTGATTCATGCTGCCCGAGCGGTCCACCACGAGTTGAATGGCCACGCCCTCGGTGGTGATGCGGGTCTCCTCGTCGGCCTTCTGGGGCCGGGCGATGGACACCACCAGCAAGACGATGACCAGGGTCCGTAAGGCCGGCAGCACTCGGCGGGCGTGGACGCTCCACGGCGTGCGGGCTTCGCGAAAGCGGCTCACGCCGGCAAAGCGGAGGGCCGGGCGGCGTCGAGCCAGCCAGGCCCACCAGGCCAGTGGCGCGAGAACCAAGGCGACCAGAAACCAGGCGTTTTGCATCTGGTACATATCAGACGTCAGTTGCTCCGGAAGCCCTTGTCAGCGGCCGGACAACCGGTGGTTCGCCGGACTTAGTTGTGACGATCTGCTGCGGCCGGTCCTGTCATTTTTCGGAATAGCCCGGTCGGTCGAATCGCCGGAAAGCGGACATTCTGCCCCGGAGGCGGGGGAGAAGTAAAGGAGGGAGAGCAGGTCACTTTCACGGCGGCCCCGCGGCGGCCCGCGCTTCGGCATACATGCGGCGATAGCGGGGGATCAGGCCGCCCCAGTCGAACCGCTCGGCGGCCAGTTCGCGGCCGCGGCGGCCCATCTCCGCCAGTTGCGCAGCGTCGAGCGTGATCAGTTGTCGCAGGCCCTTGACGATGTCGCCGCGGGTCGGCGGCACCACCAGGCCGGCCCCGCGGTGGGCCACCTCCGGCACGTTGCACTCGGTCGAGATGAGCATCGGCAGGCCGGCGGCGAGGCCCTCGATGATCGACATGCTCAGGCCTTCGCTCATGCTGGGCTGGATGAGCAGCGTCGCCCGGCCCAGGCAGGCCAGCACCTCCCGGCGGGACAGCATCCCCGTGAAGGTGACGCGGTCGGAGAGGCCCTTGCGGGCGATGGCCGCTTCGAGCATCGGCCTCATGCCGACCTCGTCCGGCCCGGCGATCACCAGGTGCCAGTCGGCCGCGGCCGCGAGCAGATCAAAACAGGCTCGCAGCATGGGCACGATGCCCTTCTGCGGGTGGATCCTGCCCAGGAACAACAACCAGCGGCGATCGCGCATTTCAGGCCGGCGGGCGATCAGATCGTCTGCCGACGGCAGGTCGGCATAGTCGCGGACCCGCAGCCCATTGGGGATGACGATGATCCGATCGTTGAAACGCAAGGCCCGCATGTGCTCGGCCTCGCCTTCGGCGAGGGCGTGGAGGCAGGCCGCGCGGCGGAGATTGCGATGTTCGAAGAGCCAGCCGATCGGACGTTTCTTCCACCAGCTTCGCCGCCAGGCCCAGGGCATCATCATGCTGTGCGGCGTCATGATGTAGGGCTTGCCGAGTCGGCGAGCGGCGACACCGATCGCGTGGTTTTGCGCCGTCCACAGGCCGTGCAGGTGGATCACGTCGGCCCCGCCGACCAGCGCCTTCGCCTCGCGGCGAAAAGCGTCGGAACGGCCGAGGCGGCTGCCCGGATTGGCCTCGAAGGACAGCACTTCGACGCCCGGCACTTCCGGCGGCCGGCCGAAGCGGTCCCCGCAGAGGGTGGCGATGCGGCAAGGCTCGCCGGCGGCGTTCAATTCGGCAGCCAGTTCCGGCAGCACGCGGGCGATGCCTCCCCACGCGGGATCCAAAGACTGCACGACATGGAGAATCATGCGGACACCTGTCGGGTGTTGCCGGGGGCCGGTTCGCGGCCGCCGGCGGCGGACCGATCCGGCCGGTTCCCTGGCGGCAAGCCCGAGGGATAGCCTATCCGCAGGGCCGGGAGATGCAACCCGCGGCTTGGCCTCGGCCGCGGCCGTCCCTATGATCGCCGTCGATGTGCGGCATCACGGGATACGTTCGTCCGGCGGGCCTGTTTGAGCCGGCGGTGCTGGAGGCGATGTTGGCCGCCGTGCGGCATCGCGGGCCGGATGGATCCGGGCGGTGGTCCGACGCCGCGTCGGGGGTGGCTTTCGCCCATGCTCGCCTGAAGGTGCTCGACCTCACCGCGGCCGCCGATCAGCCGATGCGGTCCGCGGACGGGTCCGTGACGCTGGTCTATAACGGGGAAATTTACAACTTTCAGGAGTTGCGCGACGAGCTGCGCGCCGCCGGGGCGTCGTTCACGTCCACCGGCGACACCGAGGTGCTGCTGGAACTGTGCCACCGCGATCCGGAGCTCCGTTTCCTGCCGCGACTGAACGGCATGTTCGCCTTCGCCGTGTGGCACGCGCCGACGCGAAGCCTGACGCTGGTTCGCGACCGCACCGGGGTGAAGCCGCTGGTGTATGCGGTGCTGTCGGGCGGCGGGCTGGCCTTCGGCTCGGAGATGGCGGCCCTACGGCCGGTTCTTGCCGACGAGACCCTCGACCCGCAGGCGGTCTGGCAACTTCTCACCCTCGGTTTCATCGCCGCTCCCCGCACCATCTTTCAACAGGTCTGCCGCTTGCGGCCGGGGCATCTGCTGCGCTGGCGGGCCGGGGTTGCCGAGGTCCGGGCCTGGGCACCCGCGCCGGGTGAAGCGACGACGCCGGAGACTCTGCCCACCGATTTTGGCACCGCCTGCGCGGCACTGCGGCGCCGCGTGGCCGACGCGGTCCGCTGCCGACTGGTCGCCGACGTTCCGGTCGGGGTGTTCCTTTCCGGCGGGATCGACTCGGCCATTGTCGCGGCCGTGGCCGCCCGCGAGGCCGGGGGGCGGGTGAAGACTTTTTCCGTGGTTTTCCCCGACGACCCTTTTTACGACGAGAGCCGCTACTCGCGGGCCGTGGCCGACAGGCACGGCACGGAGCATACCGAGCTGCCGCTTTCGCTGGAGCGAGTCCGCGGGGTGATCCCGACAGTGCAGAATCACCTCGGGGAGCCTTTTGCGGACAGTTCCGCCCTGCCGACCTACCTGCTCAGCGAGCTGACGCGGCAGCATGTCACCGTGGCTCTCAGCGGCGACGCCGCCGACGAGCTGTTCGCCGGCTATAACCGCTACACCGCGGTCAACCTCATCCGCCGTTTCGGATGGTTCGCGCGGACGCCGCTCTATCGCCCCGTCCGGGCGCTGATCGAGCGCCTGCCTGCCCGGCGCGAGCGCCGTCTCGGCGGGCTGGCCAGCCAGCTCAAGCGGGCGATTCGCTCGCTCGATGCCCGCCTGCCGCATCGCTACGCCAACTGGATGCGGACCTCGGACGACCGGACCTTCGCCCGACTGCTGCACGAGCCCGCGACCGCCGCCGCCCGGTTGGAAGAGATCGTGCAACTGCTGTGGCAGTATCGCGGGCACCCGCGGGAATCAGCCGACCTGAACTGCCACCTGCTGACGGAGTGGCGGTTGTCGCTGCCGGACGACATGCTCATGAAGGTGGACCTGATGTCGATGGCTCACGGGTTGGAGGTCCGCTCGCCGTTCCTGGACTATCGGGTGGTGGACCTGGTGTTTCCGCTGGATTGGCGGTGGAAGCTGCACGGCTGGCGCAAGAAGCATCTATTGATCGAGGCGTTCAAGGACGATCTGCCGCCGCTTCTGCATCGGCGGCCGAAGAAGGGGTTCGAGGTGCCGGTCGGCCCTTGGCTTCGGGGTCCGCTGCGAAAAATGGCCGAGGAGTTGATCGAGGCCGACCGCTGCTTCTTCGGCACGCTGCTCAGCCGCGAGGGCGCTCGGGCCACGCTGGCCGATCACGCCGCCGGGCGGGCCGACCACAATTTCTGCCTATGGGCGCTGGTCGCGCTGCTGGCCTGGCAGCAGCGGCACGCGCCGCGGGCGAGGCTGCCCGCCTGAGCAGGGTAGCCCGTGCGCCGGCCCGATCGGCAACGTCGACACAGCGCGGCGCCGGCCTGATGGGCGATTTCTCCGTCCGGCTCCTCCACGGCCCCGTCGTTCACTTCCCGCATCGCCGCGGCCGCAGTAAAGTAGGGCGGTCATGCCCGAAGTTTCGCCCGACCCGCCGACCATTGGAATCCTCGGCCTCATCCGTCGCGGAGACCGCTTGCTGCTGATTCAGCGATCCGAGGCGGTGAAGGCCCCGCTGACCTGGTGCTTCCCCGGCGGGCACATCGAGCCGGGCGAGAGTCAGGCCGAGGCCCTGGTCCGCGAGATGCGCGAGGAACTCGGCGTGGAGGTCCGCCCCGGCGAGTACCTGCTCACGCAGACCAAGCACGGCGGGCAGCTCGTGCTGCACTGCTGGTCGGCGACGATCATGGACGGCGAGCCCGTGGCGAACCCGCGGGAGATCGCCGACCTGGCCTGGCTGACGCCGGCAGAGATCCGCCGCCAGCCGGGCCTGCTGCCGGGGACGACGGAGATACTCGACGAGGCGGGCTGGTAGGGCGAGACGGCGGCCGGCCGTGCCCGATCGATCCCGACCCGCGCCGGCCGGCGGCGGGCACGGGTTGAGCTCGGTTTCCCCGCCCGGATTCCCGCCAGGAACACCCCCTCAGAAAGCCTCGCCCGGGCCGCGCCGCGTTGGGCGGTGCGACCCGGGCATGAGCACAGTGTCTTTTTCACTCCCCTGGTTCGCAGGGGCCTGGGTGGCGGACGTTGACACCGTATGCCGCTGCGACGCAGGCATTGTCGTAGGTGACTCCATCACAGCCACATACCGGGTCCACAAACCAGCCACAGCCGCAGATGTTGGGAGGTAGTGGTGGGGTCGGCGGACGGCCTCGACATTGCCCCACCGGATCATCGCAGTTCTCCTTATGGCAGTAACATGGCTCGGTGCAATTGCAGTCCTGGTTCGAGTGACACGGCAATCCCCACGGTCCCCCCAGCAGGACACAGATGAAGGGCGACACATCCTCGATCGTGACTTGGCCATCGCCGGTGAAGTCGCCGCATCTGCACACGCTGGGCGAGGTCTCCTCGCCCATAAAACACCTGACGAAGAGCTGGATGTCTAGTCCATTGACGAGACCGCTGCCGTTGAGATCGCCCATCAAGAGGCACTCACATTCATCAGGAATGCTGTTCTGGTTAGTGTCTTGGCTCGTACCGGCAGCGATATCGCACTCATCCGGGATGCCGTTAGGCTGGCAATCCTGACTGAAGCCATCGAGGATGTCGCACTCATCCGGTTTATCGTTGCCGTTGCAATCCAGAGACGTACTTGTCGCGATGTCGCAGTCGTCTGGAACGCCGTTGCTGTTGCAGTCGTTTGCCGCCAATTCGCAACCGTCTGGGATGCCGTTGCTGTTGCAGTCCGGGCCGGTTCCGATCGGCGGTACCTCGCACTCATCCGGAATGCCGTTGGGTTGGCAATCAAGGCTGATGCCGTTGGCGATGTCGCACTGGTCGGGGATCAGATTTCCATTGCAGTCGGCGAAGCCGACGGGCAGAAGCTGCCACTGCCCATTCGCGCCGTTTGGACCGTTGGCGCCTGGTTGGCCGGCTGTGGCACAGTCCCCGGCGGTGTACGAACCTCGTCCGCCAACCCCGCCGCCCTCACAACCGGGGCAGCCGAATTGGCGGCCGCCGTTGTTCGCACCATATATCGGACAGCCACCGCTTGATCCGCCGGCACCGCCCAATCCGCCGACCCCGCCATTGGCGCGGATGACACCGGAGTTGACCAGGACACCGTAATGAACTTGGACGGTGCCGCCGTCGCCGCCTTGGCCGCCCTGGCCGCCCCCCCCTCCTCCACCGGCAGTGTCGCGATGGATGATCAGGCCGCAGTTGTAGTATTCTGCTCCGCACTGCTCGTAGCCAGGGACCTTGTCCATGTCGCCCTCGTCGCCCGGGGGCGCGGCCTGGCCGTTGGCGCCCGGCTGGCCATCGGCGTGGATCACGCCGCGGTTGTCCAGGCGGTAGGCATAGATCAGCACGTCTCCACCGCCGCGTCCGCCGCTGCCGCCGTTGCCGCCGTTCCCACCGTCCGTGTCGAATTGGCAGACAATATCGTCGCTCCAGGCCCCGCCCCCGCCTCCGCCCCCGCAGCCGCCTTTACCGCCGCGGCCAACCTTGGGTTCGCCTGGTTGGCCGGGAGTGCAATTCGGGCTGGTCCGGCCACAGCCGGTGGGATCGCTGCCGCTGCCCTTTGGATTAGCGCCCTTGCCACCGGCGCCACCGGCGCCGCCGGCGTCACCTGAGGTGTCCGTGATGGTTCCCCAGTTCAGCAGGGTTCCGCATACGCGGAGTCGATAGCCGCGAGTATCCAACGTGCCTCCGCTGCCGATGGTGACATCGTGGTAGTCCCGGTCGCCGGTCAGAGTCCTGGTCTCCCCGGCGGGCACGTTCAGGTTGGTAGAACCGTTGCCGAAGGGACTGCCGGGACAACATGCGTGCAGCGAAGGAAAGTAGCCTACTTCTCGCGGACCAATCAAGCCGCAGGCCTGCTGCATGGCCGATGGATCCGCCATGGCGAGTGCCGCGGCTGCCGCCAGAATGATTCCCACCGCTGCCGGGGGGAGCCCGCAGCGGAGAAGCCGCCGCCGGCCGAGAGACCATCGTCGCTCTTGCCAAGTCATTGCTGTCCTCCATTGTCAAAGGTGTACCACGATCCCGTCCGCCGCCAGCACGCACCCCGCCGGTTGCCTTAGTTGCGCCAAGTCGTGGAGGGTAACAGTCCAGATTAGAAATTTTCTCGGCGAGTTTTCCACGCGAGATATACGGCAGGGGGGAAGGGACCGCGGGATCGGTCCAACCTGGGCCGCGGCGGTCAGTCCGGGTCTGCCGCCGGCAGGATTCCCCACCGGGCCGGATCCTGGCCGTAGAGGCGTTTCATCTGTCCGTAGAGCCGCTGGTGCAGCACCCTGAACTCGCGGGACTGCTCGAAGAAGTGCTCGGTGGCCACGGCGAAGAACTCCGCCGGCTCGGAGGCCCCGTAGGGGTCGAGGAAGGTCCGCCGGCCGCGGCGGTTCTCGTCGAGGAAGAGCTCATATTCGTCCATGAACGCGTCCGTCCACTTCCGCCGCTCCTCCTTGCCGGCCAGCGGGGGGTTGCCCTCGGTGATGCCGAACTGCATGTCCAGGGCGTGGGCGAACTCGTGATAGACCACGTTGTATCCGTCGCAGGGGCGGGCGATCGAATGCCGCACGCTGTCCCAGGCCAGGATCACCGGCCCATGCCGCCAGGCCTCGCCCGAGTGGACCTCGGCGATGCGGTATTTCCGCCCGTCCGGCCCGACCGCCTCCACCACCTGGCCGAAGTCGTGCGGGCGGACGATCACTTCCCGCAGCCGCGGGTACACGTCGAATTCCGGCCGCCCGACGAGGAGGAGGCCCGCCTGGGCGGCGATGGCCACCTTGATTTCATCCGTGAGTTTCAGCGGCCCCACGCCGACGTATTCTTTCTCGGCGATGAAAATCTGGATGGCCTGGCGGAGCCGCCGGCGGTGCTCCTTGGGCAGTAGCGGCCACCGCGGTACGCCACGGCGCGCGGCGGGCAGCCACTCCTTCGGGAACGGCTGGGCGAGGGTCACCTCGCGGCGATGTCGGGCAGGGCGAAAGATTCGGTCAAACCAGGACATCCGGGTTTCCATGCGGCTGCGGCGGTCGGCTTGTGCCGGACAACCGATTGCGGCCAAACAGCGGATTGTAGCAGACACCTGAAGACGTGCCCGCCTCCCCAAAACGGAGACGCTCCATCGGTTCGGCCATCGCCTGTTCGGCAAGTACCGGCGTTGGCGGTACGGAGAAAGCGGCTGGTCCTGGTGTCTGCCACGCTTGGTGCTGCTTACGACACGCAAAGCCTTGGGAGCGTTCGGCTGCCGCGGTGGGTTCGGAGTACTGGGTTTGTACCTTGACCGAGATCAGACTAGAGAGTACAATCAAGATGGTAGTTTTGGAGGGCGACGCGGTTTGCTGGAGGGTTCCCCGATGGCTGCGGCGATGCAGATGGGCGGCGGGCTGGCGGTCGTGGGGGTTGTGCTGGGCTGGGCGGCGGTGGCGATGGCGGCGCCGACGGAGTGGGATGCCGAGGGCCGATGGCTGGGCGGGCCGCGTGGCGGGGAGGTGGTCGTGGACCACCCGCCGCTGAATACGGGGGGGCCCTCGTCGGACACCGCCTACTACTACCCCCCCCGCCGTTTCCTGGCAACGCCTAGCCGACAACGTACTATTGGGCAGCGATGTGGCGCTCGGAAGCTTGGACTGGTGGGGTTTCTATACAGAAGGAACGCCACCGGGGACAGAGCAGATGCGTGTTCGCTTCTACGGTGCGCGGGCGGGCGACGGGCTACCGGACGAGAGCAACCTGATCTACGAAGAGACCTTCACGGACCCGGTTCGCCTTGCGACAGGGCGGTTCATTTGGGTAGATGACGAACCGTTGGAATACCTGTTCAGTGCCGTATTCACGACGCCGGTCTCGCTGTCCGCCAACGTGCCATATTGGTTGGAGATCGTTCAGATCGGCGACCTCGCGTCGACGTTCCGCTGGGAGTTTAGCCCAACAGGCGATGGGTCTGGGCATGTGTACATCAACCGCGCGGTCTCCGACTGGCGCCGTACGACCTACACCGGTGAAGTTGCTTACCGGCTGGTTTCCATTCCCGAGCCTTCAGCGTTCGGTGTTCTGTTATGCGTGGTTCTGTGTCTGAGGCGGCGAAGAGGCAGAAAGGAGGCGCCGGGGGAGTGGCGCACGCATAAAGGAATCAACCAGCTATCACGTATCTAACATCACCAGGGCATCGTCTGAAATCATTGGCCTGACAACTTGAGGAACACGAGATGAATACGAGCATCACGACTCGCGTGGGGATTCCCTGCGCACGGATCACGTTGATCATCGTTGCGGTGACCCTCGTTCTTGCCACTGCCCCTGCAAACCTCCTTCAAGGCTGCTGGTGCGAGAAACCCTTCTCGCACCCACGTTCCGGGGAATCCGTTCCTGTGACGGCGGGGGCGTGCGAGAAAGGATTCTCGCACGAGCGAAACCTCAACCCCGTCCGCGGGCGGGGCGGCGGCGTACCACAAACAGCGAGAGGGCGAGCAGGGCCAGCGAGGCGGGCTCGGGGGTGAGTTGCAGGTCGATGAAGCCGCCGCCGGTGCCGACCACGTCGCTGTTGCCGCCGAAGGACAGGATCTGGGCGCTGTACCGCAGGCGGTAGGTGTCGCCGGCGGGCAGGAGGACTCCGCCGCTGAAGGTCAGCGTGCCCGCGGGCGGCCCGCCGATGAACGGCCCGCCGGCGCGGCCGTCGAGGTAGAGGGTCTGCTGCGTGGTTTCGGAGGAGACGATGACGGTCGTGCTGACGTCGAGGTAGGTGGCCGGGCAGGAGTAGGAGTAGACGCTGTGGCAGGAGAAGGTCAGGTCCTCGTGGGCCTGGACCAGGATCGAGCCGGAGGCGACGGACTGCGTCAGGCTGGCCGAGCCGTCGCGGGTGGCGTTCTGGGCCTGGACGAGGAACCGCCCGAACTGCTCGGCCCAGGCGAAGTCGTACTGGGCGGCGGCCGACGTGGCCGGGTTGCTTGGGAGGGTGACGGCGTGCTGGTTGACGAAGGGGTTCTCAACGGTGTCAAAGAAGACTGTATGATGCTCGCTTGTGGACGACCTCTGCACTGAGCAAAATACATCCCACTGGGTCACAACAAAGGCATCGGCGATGGCTTGCAGCGGAGCCACAGAGCCCAAGCCCGCAACCAGTGCGACAACCCCGCCAAGCCGCGCCAGCGAGCACACGGGAGACCAATGACGTCTCGATGACACGATCATCCGATCGATTCTACGCCTAACGTGCCGCGGCGTCAAGTCGGCGCGAATGTTGAATCCGGGGGGAAGGAGTGAGCATCATGAGGTTGCAATCGTGGAAGTGGATTATCGCACTGTCTCTATTGGTTACGCCAAGCGTGAAGAACGCCTACGGCGATGTCCGCCGCGTGGACAAGCACGCCACCGGTACTCCCGTTGACGGGCCGACCTGGGCGCGAGCGTACCGCGACCTCCAGGCGGCTTTGACCACAGCGGCGCCCGGAACGGAAATCTGGGTTGCTGCGGAAACCTACCTGCCGGGCAGCGCGCCAGGCAACGCTTTTGAGCTCCGCGAGCACGTCTTCATCTATGGTGGCTTCCTCGGCACGAGGCATCCGACACTGCCCAATGGAGAAACCGAGCTCAGTCAACGCGATTTCGTGAATAACGTCATTGTCCTCAGCGGCGAAATCGGCGATCCGGCAGAGATCGACGACAACTGCTACTCGATCGTTCTCTCGAACCTCATCAGTGACGGCCGTCTCGACGGCTTCACGATCACGGGGGCTTCGCGTCACGGGGTGCAGGTGTCGGGCGGGTCGCCGACGTTCCAGAACCTGCGTATCGTCGGGAACCAGAACTACGACGAGTCGCTGCCGTACTACGATCGCGACGGCGCCGGGATGTACCTGGTCAACGGCGCCCAGCCGACCCTGACCCACTGCGTCTTCGAGTCCAACGAGGCCGAAAGCCAGGGCGGCGGGCTGTACATCGCCCAAGGCTGCCGGCCCTATCTGGCCTCCTGCCAGTTTCGCTACAATCTGGCCGGGCTACCCACCGCCAGATGACCGCTGAGCCTCTCCGCAAGGTCCGGTGTGTACACAAATGGCGGACCGGGGTTTGCGGAGGTGATCCGCGGGTGCGACGTGTGGGTAGCCGACGGAGTTGCCGAATCGCCGACGCCGCGTGTACCATCGGCGAGCCTGGTGAGCATCATGCACCCTCGTGGTGCGTACATTGCTGCTGGTGCGAGAAACCCATCTCGCACCCACGCTCCGGGGAATCCGTTCCCGCGGCGGCGGGGGCATGCGTGCGAGAAAGGATTCTCGCACGAGCGAGGGGCGTGCGTGCGAGAAAGGATTCTCGCACGAGCGGCCTGCGCCGCGGCCTGGGGCGAATTCTTCGACTGGTCGCTGCAGCAGACCTGGGGCCCGGCCAGCGGCCTGACGGGTACTGAGCAGCTCCAGCGGGTGCTGGCCAAGCTGGCCGAACTGGGCCTGCCCAACCCCTGGCAGCCGTAACGGCCGCTCCGGATCGGTATCGCGAGCGTCTCGCCCCCCCCCCGAGGCTCCGCGCGGGCTGGAAGCCTGGGACGCACGCAGTGTGCGAGATGGTCGATGCATCTCCCCGATAGGCTCGCTGTTAGCTTATGTTAGACAGACACTTGCAGTAGGGTGAGGGGCGGTGACGGAAGCCGGAAAAAGTGCGTGCCTTGCGCCGCGGAAGACGCTACACTGGGGCCGCTGGTCAGGTAAAGGAATACAGGCGGCGGGAACGGGTTTCCCCGTCACCATCTTGCGGAACGGACTCCGGCGCCAGGGCGGGACTGGTTGCGGGAGCGTCTTCATGCAGCGGGGTTATGTTTTGTCGTTCCGGCCCGACAGCGGGCGGGGCACCATCGTCACGGAACAAGGGAGCGCCTTTCAGTTCAGCACGGCCGATCTGCCCGACCTGTACGGCGGCGACGTCGTTTCGTTTCAGACGGGCCAAGGCCATCCGGATGAGGCCCGCGACGTACACCTGGTGCAGCGGTGGCCGGAGGCCATGCCCTGCGCCGAGCGCTCGCTGGTTCGCGAGCTGTACCGCGCCCTGGAGTTGGGCGAGCCGGCGAGCTGAGGCGCAGCGGGCTTCCGCGGCTCCCGGGTGTGCGGCTATATTCACGGGAGAAGCGGCGGGTCGCCGCCGGCGGGGGCGGCGGTGCGCCGCGGGAATCGGGAGGTTCGGTCGTGGCTCGATCCGGTCTCAGTGTGGCCCTGTGCGCGTGTGCGGCGGTAATGGTGTTCGGCGGCTGCCAGAAGCCCGATGCTGCGACGGAAGCATCGTTTGTCAAGATCGGCACCACGAAGGCGGACCTGTTCGGCCTGCCGGGCGAGTACCGCGCCTTGCACATGCGGTTGGAGAAGCGGCTCAAGCGGCCGGTGCGGTTTGTGGCTCAGCCGGACGGCCCGGCCATCGCGGCCCAGCTCGAACAGGGCAACCTGGCGTACGCTTTCCTTTCCGCGGGCGAATACGCGGCCATCGAGAATCCGGAGAAGCTGACGCCGCTGGCCGCGGGCGTGAACAGCCTGGGCCGCACGTCGCGCAAGGCGTTGATCGTCGCCCGCACGAATTCGTCCATCCAGAAGATCGCCGAGTGCAAGGGCAAGCGGTTCGCCTTCGGCGGGTATCGCGACCCGCTGACCGACTTTGCGGCCCGGCGGACCATCGAGGAGGCCGGATTGTCGGTGAAGGACCTGTGGCCGGAGCTGATTCCGCCTCCGCCGATCGCGATGGAGGGGCGGCTGTACCTGCGCGACGACGTGGCCAAGACCGTGGCCAACGATCCCACGGTGGAGGTCGGCGTCGTGGATGAGGCCTACTACGCGCGGCTGCCGGAGTCGGGGGGCAACTTCATCACCGGCCCTTCGCGGGACCAGTTGCGAGTGATCGGCGAGACCGTGGCGGTGCCGGAGGTGCTGTTTGTCGCCGGGCCGACCGCGGATCCGCGGATCACGGAGCTGTTGAAGGACGAGCTTCTCAATGCGGTGAAGGACGACGAGACGGCCTGCCGCCAACTGGGGCTGAAGGGTTTCGCCGTTCCGGACCTCGCGGCTTACCAGGCCGTCCGCGCGGTCCTCGCGCCGCCGAAATGAGCCGCTGGCAGACCGAATCTCGCGTTGCGGCGTGCTGTCGTTGCGCGCCTGCGCCCATTTTCTTCAGCCAGGAGACCCGTCCATGAACCCCGAACGCGATTCCCGAGATCTGTCCCGACGCGACTTCGTCAAGACCGGCGTGGCCGCCGCCGCGTTGGCCGCCGCGCCGGCGATCCTCCGCGGCGACGAGCCGCCGGCGACCAGCCAACCCGCGGAAGAGAAGAAGCCCGCGGCACCCGGCCGGCCGGTGCCGACGCGGCCCTTGGGCAAGAGCGGCGTGAAGGTCTCCATGCTCAACTACGGCGCCGGCCGGACGCCGGACGCCCGCCGGCTGAACGCCATGTGGGAGGCGGGCATCCGCTACCTCGACACGGCGGACTGCTACGGCAAAGGGGAGTCGGAGAAGGCCATCGGGGAGTGGCTGCGGAAGACCGGCCGCCGCAAGGACATCTTTCTCGTGACCAAGGACCACCCCAAGACGCCGGACGAATGGGTGGAGATGCTGGACCGGCGTCTGGAGGCGTTGCAGACGGAGTACGTGGACCTGTTCTTCCTGCACGCCATCGGCGGCGGCGGGCGGCGCGGAGGCGCGGGGGGCGACGACGTGGGGAAGCTGACTTCGAAGGAATGGGCCAGGGCGGCGGAGAAGATGAAGAAGAGCGGCAAGGCCCGGCTGGTGGGTTGGAGCTCGCACGCCGAGTTTCCGGCACGCTCCGACCTGTTGACGGCCAGTGCCAAGGACAGTTGGGTCGATGCCGCCATGATTGCCTACGATCCGCAACTGGTCCGCGACAACGCGGATTTCAACAAGGCGTTGGACGCCTGCCACCAGGCCGGGGTCGGTTTGATCAGCATGAAGCAGATGCGGGCGGTGAGCGACGTGGAGAAGTTCCTGCCGGAGTTCAAGGAGCTGGGCCTCTCCACGCACCAGGCGGTGCTGCACGGCGTATGGTCGGACGAGCGGATCGCCAGCATTTGTTGCGAGATGCCCAACGTGGACATCATCAAGGAGAACGCCGAGGCGGCGAGGAAGTTCAAGCCGCTGGAAAAGAAGAAGCTGGCCGCGGTGGCCGCGTTGTATCGGCGAGAAGGGCGGCGTTTCTGCAACGGCTGTGACGGGAGTTGTCGGCGGGCGGCGAAAACGGACGCGGCGCTGGGCGCCCTGGTCCGGTGCCTGTCGTACGACGAGCTGGACGGACGCCGCGAGCATGCTCGGCAGGTGTACGCGGCGCTGTCGCCGGAAGAGCGCGACTGGCACGCCGCCGACCTCGCCGCCGCCACCGCCGCCTGCAAGAGTCGGGTGGACTTCGCGGCCCTGCTGCCGCGGGTGGATGAGAAGCTGGCGTAGCGGGCGGCTCGTGCGAGATTCCGATCTCGCACGCAGGATCGCGGGATTCCTTTCCCGCACCAGGGGGCGAGAATGGGGTCGTGCGAGGGAAAGGATTCCTGCAAGGGTGGGTGCGAGAAAGGATTCGCGCACCAGCGGTGGGTGCGAGAAAGGATTCGCGCACCAGGGCGAGACAACCGCCGGCCAGAGCTCCCTCGGTTACTCCCCCCGCGAAGCCTCGGCCTTCCGAGGTTTTACCTCCTTGCCGCAATTCCGTATGTATGTATTTGAGGTGGTGGTCAGGCGCCGTTAACGATAACAGTGCGCAGTGTCTTAGTGTCGCCTATGAAAAAGTGGGGTTTGTCAACAGTAGGACGAGATGGATGCTACCCGCCCATCGGCGGGGACTTCGGCGCTCACCCGATGACTGGCCGAAGGGTCTAAGCCACCTGCGGCTGGATGCGGCCCTGGCGGCCCTGCTGCTGATCCAATTGCTGTTGTGGGGTGCGGCCCGGCGGAGCCGCCGCCTGCAAGAGCCGGGTGGACTTCGCGGCCCTGCTGCCGCGGGTGGATGAGAAGCTGGCGTAGTGGGCGGCTCGTGCGAGATTCCGATCTCGCACGCAGGATCGCGGGATTCCCTTCCCGCACCAGGGCGTATGTAAAGTCACATACTAATGCTGCATAATCATACTGCTGTTGTTAAAGCAACCTCAGAAGCGCCGCGGTCGGATTGGCCAGAAGGCTGCGCTTTTGAAGTGGTTAAAGAGCGAGCTCGTGAAGGCAGGATATTTTTCCCGTACATTGAGCCGGCATGGTTGAGCATGATGTACGTTGGGCCGCAATTGCTTTCCGTGGTGCTAGTCGGCGCTCCCGTAGCAATTGCAGCTTGGCTCGGGAAGGACCCACAGGCAGTATGTGAGCGTGTGGTTAAATCTTGGCTATTTGTTGTGGTATTCCTGTTGGGATATCTTGAGATTCTGATTTGTCGCCTTATCGGTTATCGCTGGCAACCACCTAATCTGTTTAGCGACCGGCCACCACGGATCCGCTGTCTGGGGGTGCGCTATCAACTCCGCGCGCTCATGTTACACACTCCTTTGGATCCGCAGCAGGAATGGGCGCCCATCATGCACCCCACAGCCCAGCAGGCCTGCCAGTTGCTACCACTGGCCATAACCAGCTTGTGGGTGTTTGTGACAGAGGTCGGTCTGCGGGTTCCTCTCGCGCTTGTAGCGATGGGCCACCTGCTTGTTGTCCTTATTCCATTTGCGGCTGGTGCTTTATTCCCTTGCGGATACCGCCTGGATAAAGGAGTGCTTACGATAGTCAAGTACTTCCCGTTCCGTATAGCGGTAAAAAGAGTGCGTACTGTAAACACAAGAAACACCCTGGTGACATGCGACTTGGCCGCGTTGAAGGTCGAAATTGGCATACCCGGCTCGGAGGCATTCGTGCAGTTGTCTCTGCACGGCCTGTCGAGGCCGCGCCGGTTCGTAAGGCAATTGGTGAGTAGTTAGGTTGGCTCGTGCGAGATTCCGATCTCGCACGCAGGATCGCGGGATTCCCTTCCCGCACTAGGGGGCCCGAATGGGGTCGTGCGAGGGAAAGGATTCCTGCAATGGTGGGTGCGAGAAAGGATTCTCGCACCAGCGGCAAGCGTAGTGGGGGGGCGCCGGGGCGCGGCAGCGGCAGGGCGGGCCTAGGGTTGTCGTGGGTACTGTTAACGATAACGGCGACCCGGTCGGAGTGCTGCGTGGGGATAGGAGATATTGCTTTTCCTTAGAGACAGAATGGAGTTCACCCGCCCATCGGCGGGGGCCTCGGCTCCTGCGGGCGAACCGCCCAGAGAATCGAAGAAGAATACCAAGTCAGGAATATTGACAGCGCGAGGGGGGGGAGTAATATGCGGCTATCCGGCCGTTGGGGCCCGCAGATGTCTTTTACCGCAACGGGCTTTGAATAGCAGTGCAGGCCCCGGGTTCCAAGGTACGCGGCGAGTTCAATGGCAGCGACCAGCCACCGCAACGTCGCATTCACCCTGCTGGAGATGGTGATTGCCGTCGGCGTGATCGCCCTGTTGCTGACGGTCGGTCTGACGGCGGTGTCGGCGGCGCGGCACCGCGGCATCGGTGCGAAATGCAGTGCCAATCTTCGCGGCGTAGGCCAGACGATTCACTCCTTCGCGGCGGCGCACGACGACGAGGTCGAGCCGGTGGTTCGGGAGCGGGACTACTGGTGGGACCGGGGAGAGCAGAGAGGCTGGGACATCGCCACGGGACGGTGGGCCGCGGCGGAGGGAGGCCGCGGAACCATGTGGAACTGTCCGGAACAGTGCTCGGCCTATGTGGGCAACGCGCGAGCGCTGGGCCTCGACAATCGCCCGGCGATCCCGGGCGGCCTGCTGCACCGGGTCGGTCCGCGGCGATGGGTGGAGACCGGGCGGTTGGTGCTGGCCTATGATCTCCAATACAACCTGCTGGACAACCTCTACCGTCACGCCCGCGACCCTGTCGCCGGCGATCTCTCGGACGAGATGCACGGCGGATGGGGCCCATATCAGGGAAACGCCATTGCCCTTGACCTCAGTCGGTTCGGGCCTCATCGAGAGTCTTACGGTGTCCTGTTCGCGGACGGGCACGCCAGCATCGGCATGTTCTCCACCGGGGCCGAGGCCCTGTGGTGGGCTGGGCGCCCCTGGTGGCCTATGCCGGCAGGATATGGAGGCGACGGAAGAGGCGGGCTGATGACGCTGCAAGACGGCCTCGCGCGGGAATTGGCCGGCGCTGCGGTCGTTGCCAATCACGATGGAAAGGAAGGGTGACTCACGAGACATCGCCATGCACTGGTCATACTGGCCGTGTTCGGGGCCGTGGCGGCCTTCAACGCGGCGTACGGCGTCATCATCGGCGACATGAAATGCTATTATGGTAATTGTGGGACCATCTCGATGCGGTGTCGCGGCACGGGGCTGGAGCCGGCCCTTCGGCCCTGCACGTGGTGTTATGGCGACAGGGTCGCGTCCGTTTGCGGCTTCGCGGCGGACGAGCATTGTGCCAGCTCAGCCGGCAACTCCGTCCGTTGCGGCGATCGTGTGCTCGGCGGAGAGTGCAACAAGGGTCGGTGTACAGGAGGCACGCTCACTACCCAGACGTGCCTGATGTTCGGCTGCCAGAATGGAGTGCCCGTGCCGGTACCGTGATGGCCGGCGTTGCGGTGCGCCGCGTCCTCGGGCTGCGTTCTCCATCGGCCTGTCTCGGCGCGTGGTCAGAAGGGACTGTTTCTCTGCCGGCGGGGCGGACACGGACCGGTATTTTTCTGATAGGGGTCAGTTCATGCGATATTTGGCGTTCTGCGGGGCAGTTCTGACCGCTATGTGGTCTTGTGCATCCACTGCCCGCGCTGAGGGCGACGAGCTTGTGCAACAACTCTTAGACCGCCAGGCCAGTCTAAGCGGCATGACGGCCGAGTTCGTGCTCTCCATGTATTACTGGCCCAAGGACAAGGACCCGTTCGACCCGGACAACTGGGGCCGCACGGATCCGCCGCAACTGAAATGCAATGGTCGTCTGGTGCGGCGTGGCCTCGATTTCCGCATCGACCTTTCCTTCTCCGGGGCGATCAGCCTTTCAGATGCGTCCCATTCGTGGATAGATGGTGTGAGGACGGTGAAGACCCGCGGCGAGGATGATGGGGTGTGGTCGGTCATTCGCGACCGGGAATTTCATCGCATTCAAGGACCGCTACCATTCCTGACGCCGCTGGAATTGACGGTGTTCGACTACTACGACGCCCCTCTCGGCACTTTATTGGAGACCAAGGAGCTAAGGATTGAATCGGGGACAGCGGAAGCCCTGGTGCTGCGTCCGGATCCGGGTTCCTCAGCGGGCGAGCCGCCCAGGGAATCGATCCAGGTTCGTTTCGACCAGTCGCGAGGGCTCCTGCCGCGGGAGTTGTCCGCCAGGCTGGACTTGGCGGATGGGCGTTTTCAGCAGTGGGAAATGCGCACCACCGGCACCACAGAATGCGCGGGAGTTGACCTGATTCGCGAGGCGGTCATTGTGAATCGCAACCCGCACGTCGACTTCCTGGGCGTGTTCCATTTCGTTGCCGACCGACTCGAGATTCGCGCGACGACGGCGGCCCCCCAGATGGAGATTGAACTCCCCACCGCCAACTACCGTCTGCTGGACGAACTCAGCGGCGAAGTGAAGGATGTTGCCGCTGACGGTCGGGTGATGTTTCATCAAGTCCGCAGCCCGGAGGAAATGCAGCAAGCACAAGAAGCCGTCTCGGCCGCGTTCGAGGCGCAACAGAAGGCGGAGGGCACCCTGGCGGCCCGCCGAGGGGCGTTTCGCTGGATCGTGGCGGGCGCCGTGACCGGCGTAGCGGCCGTTGCCGTGGTCTTCCGCCTTCGCAGACGTCGCGGGAGCCTGACGCCATGACCCTGCCGCGGCGCGTCTCGCTGCACCTGTGGCTGGTCGCGTTGATCCTGGCCTGGTCGGCCGGAGGCAAGCTGTTCTGGCCGGGAGAGTTTCAGAAGTTGCTCCACGGCCTGGGGTTGTTGCCGGTCTGGCTGATTCGGCCCACGGCGTTCATCCTTCCGGCCGCGGAACTTCTCGTGGCCATTGCCGTGGTCACCGGGTTCGGCAGAACCGGGGCGCTGTTCTTATGTCTTTTCCTGTCCTTGGTATTCACCGGGATCCACGGATATGTCATCCTGACGGGCATACCGGTTTCGTGCGGGTGTGCCGGTCTGCGGTTCTCCACGGACTCCCGGCCCGCTCACGTGGGGATGTTGTTGATATCCATTCTGCTCGCCCTGGCGGCCGTCGCTGCCCTATTTCGCACCAATCCGCCGCCGGACACGGCGGACCGCTCGGCCGGAAGCGTTGCGAGTTGATCCCGACCGCCCGTGCCGTGGCGGGCCGCGGGGTCCGAGTCCCGCGGTTGAGCGCCCAGATCACCGCCTCACTGGCGGCCGGGGCCTTGCCCGCGGCGGACGGCTGCGGTAGCTTGCGGGGCCGCAAGGAACCGCATGAACACCCCCGCCGATCGTGACCAGATCGCCGCTGCCCTGCGGTGCCGTTTCGAGGCCGACGCCTTTTTCGGCGTGCGAGCTTGGCCAGTCCAGCCGCCGCCCGCCGGAGGACGCAGAGCCGTCGCGGGTGCGGCCCGGGGCCGCGTCGGAGCCGCCGGTCCTACCCCGCCTGGCATTCCCGCGGCCGCATCGCGGGCTGTGCCGGCCGCCGCCGGCGGCGGGGCCGCAACCGAGCTGCGCCCGGGCGGTGGCACCGGCGGGATTCCGGTCGTGCCGGGGGTGACACCCTTGCCGCCGCCCGCGGCGGTGTCGCCGGAGGAACTGGCCGACCGCGCTCGGCGGCTGGCGGAGATCGACGAGGGCGAGGTCCGTGGTTGCCGGCGGTGCGGTTTGGCCGCGGGGCGGACCAAGACGGTCTTCGGCGTGGGCAGCCCGGCCGCCCGGATCGTGTTCGTCGGCGAAGGGCCGGGGCATGACGAAGACCTCTCGGGCATTCCGTTCGTGGGCCGGGCGGGCGAGTTGCTCACGGCCATGATCCAGAACGGCATGGGCCTGCGCCGCGACGAGGTGTACATCTGCAACGTGGTGAAATGCCGCCCGCCCAACAACCGCACGCCGGCACCGGACGAGATCGCCGCGTGCAAGGATTACCTGTGGCGGCAACTGGAGATCATTCGCCCGCAGGTGATCGTGGCCCTCGGGGCGCCCGCGACCCAGACGCTGCTCAACACTCGCGAGGGGATCGGGCAGCTTCGCGGCCGGTTCCACGAGTACTACCTCGGCGGCAGCGCCCTGGGCGGCGAAGCCATCCCGCTGATGCCGACCTACCATCCGGCGTATCTGCTGCGCAGCCCCGGCGAGAAGGCCAAGGCCTGGGCGGACCTGAAGATGGTCATGGCCCTGCTGAGTCTGCCGCTGCCGGTCCGGAAGTAACCGAGGCCGGGTTCGCTCACTCGGCGACGACGGCGAAGCGGTGGCGATGGTGCAGGTAGTACAGCCCGATGACGCGCATGGCCACGAGGGCCAGGTAGGTGGCCGACAGTCGGCACCCGGTTTCGCCGAGCCAGCACCACGGCGGGTCCGCCGCAGTCCAGCCCAACCAGGCCTGACCGGACGGGAAGTACGCGATGATCTGGGCCAGGGCATGGGCCAGCACGACCGGCCAGATGGCCACATAGGGTAGGAAGGTGCGCCAGATCGTTCGCAGGATGCGATCCGGCCGATAGAAGGCCGCAGGCATCTCGAAGGCGAAGAGCAGGAGCGAGATCGGCAGCAGGAACGCCCCCAGGGCGATCCAGAGCGGCAGCAGCGTCTCCGCGGCAGGCGGCAGGATCTCGCCGCGGCACAGCAGGAAGTTCAAGGCCGCCGGCAGAAAGGCGACCGCCGCTGCTCCGAGGTAGCGGACGAGCGAGTGCAGGGCCGTCGAGATCAGCGGGTCGGGCAGCAGGTCGGGCAGATCGTCGGAGTCTTTTGTGGTTGCGGTGACGACGGAGAAATAGAACCCCCAGAGCCAGCCGGCGATCACGCCATAAGCCAGGGGCTTCGCGTACAGCATGGGGCTGAAACCGGCGTATAGGCTGCGGGGATACAGCCATACGGCCACGGCCGCCACCACGCAGAAAGTGAAGGCATTGCCGATGCTCCAGAACGGATAGGCGAAGGCGTCGCGGTAGTCTTTGGCGAAGGTGCGGTGCGGCGGCAGCGGCTCTTCGTCCGTCAGCAGGGTGTGGCGGGACCATCCTGGCAAGGTCGGCCTCTGAGGGTAATCCAGCGGCGGCGGGGTCTGCGGATGTCCTGGGCCCGTGGCTTCGGCGACGGGCTTCGCCGGCGGACAGTCGAGCGGCTCCAGGCCGGGATGCGGCGTGTCCGCTGGGGAGGCGGGATCCTCGCGGAGGGCCTCTTTCAGCCGATCCGGCGGCAGGCCCAGGGCCACGATGCTGCACGCCGGGATCGGGTTCAACCCCAGCCGTCGAGCTTCCGCTAGAAGTTCCGCGTTCCCCGCGCCGGGGTTCACGAAGAACTCGGTCGGGTTTGCGGCGGCGATTTCCGGGAGCAGCCGCAGGCCGAGGGGCGGAGGGAGGTAAAGACTGACGCGATCCACCGGCGTCGGGAGGTCGGCGAGCGTCTGGTAGACGGGCAGGCCCTCGATGAATCCGCCGTGGGGGTTGATCGGGTACACCTTCCATCCCGCCGCCTGATGGGCGCGGACGCTCTTGTTGCCGAATTTGCGGCGATCCGCGGAGGCGCCGAGAATGGCGACGGTTTTCCGGCGGGGGGCGGTCATGGAGCGTTTCCTCCGGGCAGAGCGGCCGGCGGTCGTCGGCAACCGGGCGGTCGGGCGGCGGGGAGCGTCTCCGGCGGGGCGTGCGGCGGGGGGTAGTCGGCTGGGAAGAATCCTAACATTTTCCTAAAAAAAGTTCTTGCCTTGTTTCGGTTCGACCGCCATGATGACCGATAGTCAAGACGTCGGCGGGCGATTCGGCAAGGCCGGCGCGGATACCAGAGCAAGGAGCAGCCATCATGGCGGAAGCAGGCGGTAAGCGGCAACAGGCGTTGGATCGGGCGCTTCAGCAGATCGAGCGCGCCTACGGCAAGGGCGCGATCATGCAGATGGACGCGGACCGTTCGGCCTCGCTGGACGGCATCAGCACGGGGGCCTTGTCGCTGGACATCGCCTTGGGGGGCTACGGGGTGCCGCGGGGCCGCGTGGTGGAGATCTTCGGCCCGGAGTCCAGCGGCAAGACCACGCTGGCCCTGCATGTGGTGGCGTCGGCGCAGCGGCAGGACGGGGTGGCGGCGTTTGTGGACGCGGAGCACGCCCTGGACCCTTCGTGGATGAAGCGTTGCGGCGTGAACCCGGAGACCCTGCTGGTGAGCCAGCCGGACTGCGGGGAACAGGCGTTGGAAATCACCGACATGCTGGTTCGCTCGAACGCGGTGGATGTGATCGTGGTGGACTCGGTGGCGGCGCTGATTCCCAAGGCGGAGCTGGAGGGCGAGATGGGCCAGAGCCAGGTCGGGATGCAGGCCCGGCTGATGAGCCAGGCGCTGCGGAAGCTGACCGGCGGCATCGCCAAGAGCCGCACGATCGTGATTTTCATCAACCAGATCCGCGAGAAGATCGGGGTGATGTTCGGCAACCCGGAGACGACGCCGGGCGGGCGGGCGCTCAAGTTCTACAGCAGCGTCCGCATTGACGTGCGTCGGATTGCCTCGATCAAGGATGGTGAGCGAGTGATCGGCAACCAGGTCAAGGCGAAGGTGGTGAAGAACAAGGTGGCGCCTCCGTTCCGCGATGCCCAGTTCGACATCATGTTTGACAGCGGCATCAGCCGCTCAGGTGACCTGCTGGACCTTGCCGTCAAGCTGAACCTGGTGGAAAAGCAGGGGGCCTGGCTCCGCTACAACAACATGCAGCTCGGGCAGGGTCGCGAAAACGCCAAGACCTTCCTCGACGACAACCCCGCTCTGTTCGAGGAGATCCGTCGCAAGATCCTGACGCTCAGCGGCATCCCGTTGCCGGGCGAGAAGCCCGCCGGGGAAAAGCCGGCTGGCGAGAAACCCGCCGCCGAGAGGCCCAGGACGGACGACGGCAAGGCCGCGGAGCCGGTGAAGTCCGCCTCCGCACCGAAGGCGGCGGTGTTGCCGTCGAAAGCCGCCGTTCCGCCCGCCAAGAAGCGTCCGGATCCAGCGAAGACATGACCTATCGAGATTTGCGGTCCGTCCGGTGGGCACTGTCTGATTCCGCGGAGATTGCGTTCTCAGGGCTGATATCGGGCATATTGTGTCTTCATCGGGCGCTGCGCCGAGTCCAATTCTCCGGCAAAAGCTTGCCAACGGAACCCAGAGTCCGTTATCTTATATACTTGCAGGCTGCGGATAGCGGATTTCCGTGCCGGTTGTCTTTGCAGTCTTAGCGTGCATAGAGTCAGAAGATCGCCTCTTCTGGCGACCGTTCCTTGTTGAAGGGAGGACGAAGCATGCCCAAGTTTCTGGGAGCGGCCCTGGGCTTAGCCCTGGTCGCAGGCTGGCTGGCCGCATCACCCGCAGCGGCGGATGACTTGTTCCCGCCGCCGTGGCGTGGGCAGCCGAACACCACGTTTGGGTTGTGGGAGTTCTACACGCCGAACCCGAATCCATTGCCTGATCTGGGGAATTACCCCTTCGGGCCGCCGTCGATGGCGGTGTATCCCGGCGTGGGTCAGGTATGGCAGCCGGAGTGGAACGGCCGCACGGGCGTGTGGCCACTTTCCGGCGAGATCTGGCTGGGGATCCCGAACAGCCCGATCCAGCGGCCGTGGAAGGACATCCACATTCAGCTCACGTGGGAACCGCAAGCGCCAGGCAACACGCCGATCGTGATGAGCACACAGCCGATCAGTGTGCCCGGCGTGCTGGTGCAGACCACGCCGTTGGACGGCGGCTGGTTCCACTCGGTCTACACGATCCGGCTGGAGCCGAACCCGTCTTGGGAGCAGATCCTGATCACCGGGGGCATCGATGTCGATGAGCTGGTGGTGGACACGATTTGCATCCCGGAGCCGGCGACGCTCGGTCTGCTCGGATTAGGCCTGGTGGCGGCCATCTGGCGTCGACGAAGCTAACTCATTATTCCGTAGTAGTTTAGAGTAATCCCCTCCTGCCTCGTCACCGAGGCCGAGGGGATATTATTGTCACAGAATGGGTGCGCAGAAGCTTGCCGCAGGTCACTGCAAACGCTATCATGGGAGGGTAAGGAGGCGGGAAGCGGTCAGATCCGAGCGAATCTTCAGCATTCGACACGTCGGCCGCGTCTCTCGAAGTGCCAAAGAAGTAACTTGCCGGTGTGGAGGTGTCAGATGCGTCCTCAGGTTGCGTTCCTTGCGGTTGCCCTGGTTTGTGCGGTCGCTTTTCCCGCTGTCTCGTTCGCGGATGATTTGAATCCCCCGCCCTGGCGAGGGCAGCCCGGCACCACCATGCAGGAGTGGCGGTTCCTGACGGACAACCCGACTCCGCTGCCGGATGTTTCTTACAACCCGTACGGCCAGCCGTCGGCACAGGTCTGGCCGGGCACCGGCCAGCAATGGTGGCCGATCTGGGGCGGCCGCCCCGGCGTGTGGCCGCTCAGCGGCGCTGCCGAGTTTTACATCCCCAATGCACCGCCGCCGAACCCTTACAAGGACATCTGGATTCAGCTCACCTGGGCGAAGCAGGCGTTCGTTTCGGAGCCTCTGTTCTCGTCCATCCCCGGCGGGACCATTGAGTTGCTCAATCAGCAGGTTCTCGGGCCGACCGGCGAACCGCCGCCCGCCGGCGCCGAGTGGTATCACAGCACCTATTTGATTCGCATCTATCCGAACCCGGCCTTCGAGACGATCCGGCTGGACGGCACCATCATGGTGGACCAGATCGTGATCGACACGATCTGCGTGCCGGAGCCGACGGCGTTGGGCCTGTTGGGTCTGGGCACGCTGGTGCTGCTCCGCCGGCGATAAGCGGGCACCGACATCGCAAAGTCGACGGCCGCTTCGCCTTCAGCGAGGCGGCTGTTTTTTTTGCGCCGAGATTCGCGGTCGTTCAACGCGGCGGACCGGAGTGAGCGGCGGCGGCAGGTCAGTCGATCTTGACCACGTTGCGGTGATAGCGGGTCACGACGTTGGGGTCGGGCAGCAGCGAGATGCCGGCCTTCTCCTTGCCTTCGTAGTCGAGCAGCGACAGCACATAGCGGATGCTGTGCAGGCGGGCCAGCTTCTTGTTGTTGGCCTTGACGATGATCCACGGGCTGAAGCTGGTGTGCGTGCGGCTGAAGACCAGTTCCTTGTACTTGGTGTAGGCGTCCCAAAGCTCCTGGGCCCTACCGTCGAGCGGGCTGAGCTTCCACTGCTTCAGCGGGTTCCTGGCCCGCGACTCGAATCGTCGGATCTGCTCCTCACGGGAGATCGAGAACCAGAACTTGACCAGGGTGATGCCGTCCTCGAACAGCATGTGTTCGAACTCCGGCACCTGCTGCATGAAGCGCTCATACTCTTCCCGAGTGCAGAAGCCGTTGACCGGCTCCACAATGCCGCGGTTGTACCAGCTTCGATCGAAGAAGACGATCTCTCCGCGGTTGGGGAGCTGCTTCATGTAGCGCTGGAAATACCACTGTCCCCGCTCCTCGTCGGTCGGTTTGGGAAGGGCGACCACGCGCATGGCCCGCGGGTTCAGGTGCTCGACGAAGCGGCGGATCGTGCCGCCCTTGCCCGCCGCATCGCGGCCCTCGAAGAGGATGGCCAGCCGCTTGCCTTCCTTCTGCACCCAGTGCTGAAGCTTGACCAGCTCGATCTGGAGCAGTTCCAGCTCGTGTTCGTAGCGGATGGCCTGTTTGATGCGGTGGACACTCACGTTGCGGGAACGAAGCACCTGAATGAGCGAGCGGCGGGAATGCAGGGAGCCGGCCTCTTCCGGGCTGATGTACAGACCGGCGTCGGAGGGAACCATCGCCGGCTGGGCGGCCGGCATGGTCAAAGCCCGCTGGAGTACTTCCAGGCCGCCTTCCAACGAGACTGCGGCCGTATCGGCAGGCGGTGGGGTGGTTGCTGGCGCCGGGTGTGGTGTCGTCTCGTTCATACGCTAGATATCTCCGCCGCAAGGTGGTGAACCGGCTCCGGAAGCCGGCGCGGCAATCTCCGCAGAGCGCCGGCGCATCGGACGTTTCTGTCGCCGACTTGACCATGCGGCAGGGACGGAGTTGGCCTGGGCGGGTTATGGGCCGGAGAAGCGGTTTTCGCGGGGTATTCCCGGCCTCGGCGCCTCAGGGACGCGGCACGGGCGGCAGGCCGCGGGCCTTGCGGTCGCGGTCGATGGTGGCGTGGATATCGCGGGCAGCGGCATCCAGGGCCTCGCGAGGCGTCCGCTCGCCGCGGACCGCCTGCACCAGCGCCGCGGCCAGTCGCCACTCCAGGTCCCGCTCGTACTTGGCCACGACCATGAAGGCGGGCGTCTCGCCGGTCTGCGGATCCGGCGTGATCGCGTCGCGGAGCCAGGCGGCGCGTTCGCTGAACCGCTCGGCGGGCATCGGCGGGACGATGATCCGCTCCTTCCCGCGGATTTGCCGCACCACGCCCCGCGTCTGGATGAAGTCGGGGGAGTTGATCACCGAGAACTGGGCGGCCGGCGCGACGCGGAGCGTGTCCCAGTACAGCAGTGATTGCTCGGTGCTGACCAGCCACTTGACCATCTCCCAGGCCTGCTCCTTGTGGCGGCTGTGGACGCTGATGCCCCAGAGCACCGAGCCGGTCGGAACGGCCCGATGCCGCCCGCGGGGCAGCGGGGACACGGCGAAATCCAGATCGGGATTGTGCAGTTCGACGTCCGGCACCCGCCAGCAGCCTTCCAGGAACATTGCCACCTTGCCCAGCTTGAACAGCGTGTCCGGGCCGCTGGCGGTCTTGGCCAGCTCCAGAGAGCGGACCGGCGCGTTTCGCGGGATCAGCGAGATGAGGAACTCCAGCGCTTCCACGCCTTCGGCGGAGTTGATCAGCGTCGTGGTCTGGTCGGCGTCCCAGACCCGCCCGCCGGCCTGATAGAGGAAGGCGAGGAACGGCCAGGCCCACAGATCGAAGGCGATACCGTGTTGCTCGATCTGCCCGTCGCGGCCGTACACGGTCAGGGCCTGTGCTGCTCGACGGAGGTCCGTCCAGGTCCATCCGGCATGAGGATAGCCCAAGGGGGCGTCGGGGTGGGCCGCGTCGTATCGATCGAAGATCGTCTTGTTGTAGTACAGGCCGTACTGCGAGTTGTCGCTGGGCAGGGCGTAGATCTCGCCGTCAACATGCAGGGATTGCCAGATGTCGGGGAAGAAGTCGGCGATTTCCTGCGGCGTGAGGCCGAGGGACGGGTCGTGGATGAAGCGGCTCAGCGGTTCGAGAATGCCGGCGTCGATCAGCGTGTGGTAGTCGGCGATGGAGATCCGCATGACGTCCGCGCCGCGTCCGACGACGTGCCAGGCCTGGTATTTGGTGACCAGGTCCACCATGCGCTGGTACTTGACCCGCACATTGGGGTGGAGCCTTTCGAAGCCGCGGGCGTAGCCGTCTCGGAAGAGGGCATCCTCCATCGGCATGCCCCAGACGGTCATCAGCAGTTCGTGTTCCGCCGTGCGGCCCCAGCGCACTGGAACCAGGGCCAGGCCGGTGGCCAGGGCGAGAAGCAGGATGAGCAGATGGCTGACACGGAACCGTGGAGGGCGGGAGCTGGTGGGTAGTGGGATCTGGGCCATGGTCCATCGGCGCTTGCCCGCGGTCGCGGCCTGACCGGCGGGGAGCGATCCGCTCCAGGTTATCGGCGAGGCGGGCGGCCGTCCGGAGGACCACCCGGTGCCGGTCTCGACGTTTTCGGCGTATCGGCCGGCGTCGTCGGTCCTTTACCCTTTCACGCCGGTCAGCGTGATGCCCTCCACGAAGCGGCGCTGGAAGAGGAGGAACACCAGGATGATCGGGGCGGTGATGATGGTCGCGGCGGCCATTTGCACGGGCCAACTGTCCACATAGAGGCCCATTGCCAGGGCCTGCACGGCGAGCGGCAGGGTGAAGTGCTCAGTGGTGTCGATGACGATGAGCGGCCAGAAGAAGTTGTTCCAGGCGAACATGAACGTGAAGATCGCCAGAGCCGCCACCGCCGGGCGCACCGCCGGCAGCACCACGTGCCAGAAGATCTCGAACTCGGTCATGCCGTCGATGCGACCGGCGTCCAGCAGGCTGTCCGGCACGGAGGCAATGGCCTGTCGCATGTAGAATATGCCGAAGGCCGACGCCAGGAACGGCACGATCAGGGCCTGGTAGTTGTCGATGAACCCCAGCCAGTTGCACAGCACATAAGCAAAAATGAAATACACCTGGTACGGCAACATCATCGTCGCCAGAAGCACGGCGAAGAGTGCTCGCCGGCCCGCGAAACGCAGCTTGCAGAACGCATAGCCGGCCAGGGCGTTGTGGGCGACGGAGAGGATGGTAATTGCCGCCGCCACAATGATGCTGTTCACATAGTAGCGGCCGAGTCCGGCCGATTCCCAGGCGTCGAGGTAGTTTACCCATTGCCACTCCCACGGCCAGCCGGCCGGCAGCCACCGCGGCTCGGCGGCGAGGGCCTCCGCCCGATCCTTGAGCGAGGTGGACAGCATCCACGCGAAGGGCACCAGCATGGTCAGGGCCAGGGCGTAGATGGCCGCATGGATGAGCAGGCGGACCGGCCACGGCGGGGCGTCGCGTCTCATGCGGTGGACTCCTGCGCGGGCTTCGACCAGACGTACTGGGCCAGGGTCACGGCGACCGTCAGGGCCAGGACGATGACCCCGAGGGCGGCGGCGAAGCCCAGGCGATTGCGCATGAACTCGCGGTACAGGTACAGGTTCACCACGTCGGTCCAGGGCTGCTCGATGGTGCCGACCATGACCAGCACGATGTCGAATACCTGGAGCGCGCCGATCATGCCGGTGATGAGCAGGAAGAAGGTCATGGGCCGCACCGTCGGCCAGGTGATGTGCCACATGGCCCGCCACGGTCCGGCGCCATCCACCGCCGCCGCCTCGTAGTAGCTCCGCGGCACGTTGCTCAGGGCGGCCAGGTACAGCACGATCGAGAAGCCCAGCCCGCGCCAGATGGAAACGACGATGATCGTGGCCAGCGCCCAGGGCGAATTGCCGAGCCACCGTGGCCAGTCCACCTCCACGGGTGCGTCATATCCCAGCAGCGGAGCGGCGAAGCGCACCAGGCTGTTGAGAGTGTGATTGAGTAGCCCGGCGTCCGATGGCTCCAGCACCCACCGCCAGATGAAGCCGATGGCCACGATGGAGACCACCGTGGGCAGGAAGAAGATCGTGCGGACGGCCGTACGCCCGACAAACCACGAGGCGTTCATGGCCACGGCGCAAAGGAAAGCGGCCAGCGTGGTGATCGGCACGCTGGCCGCGGCGAAGATCAGCGTGTTGCGGATCGCCGGGCCGAGCGTGTGCCCGGCGATGGCCTCGCGATAGTTCTGCAAGCCGACGAAGCGGGGCGTGCCGCCGCCGGTCCATTGGAAGAAGCTCAGGGCCACGCCGACCGCGGTCGGCAGGGCCGTAAACAGAAAGATGATCGCCAGCGGAAAGGCGACAAACTTCCACCCGGTCGCGGAGTCCACCCGCCGAATCACGGCCGCGGCTCCGGGGTCGCTGGCTGCGTGGTGGGCGACGGGCTGGGTGGCGTGCGCTGCGGTGGTTCCTTCCGCACGGCCGCGGCGGCGTCATCCGCCCCGCCTTCCGGCGCATCCGTCTGGCCGGGCTTCTTCTCTAGCAGATACTTGTCGAACCAGGCCAGATCCCATTCCATCTTGGCCCGCCGGTTCTTGTAGGTGTTCAGGCTGTGGCTCTCGCCGGGGTAAACGACCAGTTCCGTCGGGACGTTGAGGTAGTGCCGCAAGGCGCGGTAGAGGGCGCGGCTGTGCGCGGGTGGACACCGCGGGTCCGCCCCGCCCACGTGGATCAGCGTCGGCGTCCGCACGCGGTCCAGGGCGAAGACCGGCGAGGCCCGGCGGTACTCGTCGGCGGCGGTCCAGGGCAGGCCCTTCATGTAGTTGATGACGTGTCCGGGCGTGTCCTCGGTGCCCCACTGGATCACCATGTCGAGGACTCCAGCGCCGGTGCTGGCGGCCTTGAAGCGATCGGTCGCGGCGATCACGCAGTTGGTGAGGTATCCGCCGTTACTCCAGCCCATGACACCGAGGCGGTCGGGGTCGGCGAGGCCGCGTTCGATCAGGGCATCGACCCCGGAGAGGATGTCCTGTACCTCGACGTCGTTTTCGCGCCCGATCAGGTCGGTCATGAACTTGCGGCCGTAGCCGGTGGAGCCCCGATAGTTGGGGCTGAACAGGGCGTAGCCCTTCGCGGCCAGCAGGGTGCGGCCATAGATCCAGAACCGCATGGCGTACAGGGTCGCCGAGGTCGGGCCGCCGTGCAGTTCGACCACCAGCGGCAGCGGTTTGTCGCCGGCATAGCCCGGCGGCGTCTCCAGGATGCCTTCGACGGTCGTGCCGTCCGGAGCCTTCCAGTCCACGATCTGGATCCGCGGCAACTTCCAGGTATCAATCTGCGGGTTGACGTTGGTCAGGCGCTTGAGGTCGCCGGGCTGCCCGTCCAGCCGGGCCATGTAGAGGTCCCCGGTGTGCGTCGTCGTATCCACCACCGCGAAGACCTGGCCGCCGCTTCGGTCGAGGCTGTAGGCGTTGGCCACGATGTCGCCGCCGGCCAGGGTCCGTACTCGGCCCTGGGAGCCGTCGCGCAGATCGGGCAGGCCGCAGATCCATTTGCGGGCCTTGTGCTCCGCCAGGAAGCACAACTCGCGGGCCTCGCCGCGCCAGGCCAGGCGGCTGCCGTCGGCCACTTCCAATTCGTCGGGGATTTCCAGCCGCCGAATCGGCAGGTCGCCGTCGCGCTCCTCCGCGACCCACAGTTCCGTGGGATAGCCGTCGAAGGAGAGACTGAAGGCGACGGCCTGCCCATCCGCCGCCCAGCAGATCCCGTCGACCCAACCATACGGCGAGGGATGGTCGTCACGCCAGCCGTCCTTGGTGACGACATAGACTTTCTTCGTGTCGGCGTGCCACAGGTCCACGCGCGACCAGCCCTCGTTGCTCAGGGCGGTCTCGTCGGGCGTGGTGATCATGGCGACGCAGCTTCCGTCGGGAGAGACGGCAAAGGACCTGATCACGCGTTTCTCATCGATGAGCTTCTCCGCGCGCCAGCTTTCCAGATCGAGCTTCCACAGTTGTGAGACCTTGACCACGCCGTGGCCGTACTCGAGGTGCTTGTTCTTCTGGCGGAGGGCCTTGAAGTCGTCGTTGAACTGTTCTTCGCTGGTGGTGTAGTAGAGCACGCGGCCGTCGCGCGACAGCTCGAACCGATTCACACCGCCCTCCACGCGGGTCACGGCGAAGGCTTCCTCGCCCGCCGGGCTGAGGCGCCAGACTTGGGCCTTGCCGTTGAGGGGCGGTCTGGTGTCGCCGGGACGTTTGCGGGCGCTGAGGAAGTAGAGGTGACGGCCGTCGGGGCTCCACTGGGGCGAGCCGTCGGCGGCAGGGTCGAAGGTCAGGCGGCGGCGTTCACGCGTCTGCGTGTCCAGCACCCAGAGATCGGCGTTGCGGCCGTCGAGTGCCTGTTCCCAGCGGGCTTCCACATAGGCGACATAGCGGCCGTCGGGCGAGGCGGCGCAGGTGCTGATGACGCCCAGCGTGAAGTAATCGTCCAGTTCGATGTCGTGGGTCCGCTCGGGGGGCTGGGCTGCCGCTCCGCCGGCTAGACCGGCCCACGTCAGCAACACCGCCAGCAACACGCTTCGTTTCGGCATGGTCGCTCTCCTGGGGGCAAAGAGGTAGACAATCGCGACCATTATGAAAGGCGCGGACCGGGCGGGCAACGGCCGTCGCGACGCTATCGTCGGGATTCCAGTTGCTTCACCCGGCGTTCGAGGTCGCCCAGGCTGCGTTGCAAGCGGGCGTTTTCGTCGGTCAACCGCGCGAGGGTGCCGCGTAGCTGGTCCAGTTCACGAAGTTGGCGGGCGGTTTCGCGGCGTTCGCGGCCGGATTCGCGAAGGACCTTCTCCAACTCGCGAAGGTTGTTCTCCACGCTGGACCAGGACGGGCTGCCGAGGGCACGGTTGATGTCGGCGAGTCCCTTCTCGATGCGGTCGACGCGGTCGAGCAGTGGCGGACCGCTGGTGTTCGGGCGAGCCGGCCCGACGATCCCTTCCAACGCGGCCACGCGCTGCTCCAGGCTGCTGCCCCCGGCGGGCTGGCTACGTTCGTCAGCGGCGCTGCCG
The DNA here is from genome assembly GCA_964572385.1 of uncultured Planctomycetaceae bacterium. Classification (GTDB taxonomy): domain Bacteria; phylum Planctomycetota; class Phycisphaerae; order UBA1845; family UTPLA1; genus CAZNFM01. The sequence continues at coordinate 200,527 of CAZNFM010000001.1, forward strand.
GACCAGACCAGGGCCGTCGCCACAGCCGCCAGGACCAGAACACCGGCAGCCGATTGCTGTTTCACCCGTGTGCTCATGATGCAAGCTCCTGAAGGGTTGCGCGGTATGCGGTGCGGCAGACTGAGCGGGTCGGTCGGGTGGTCAGCCTCCGCCCACCAAGGTGACGATCTCGACCTGGTCACCGTCGTGCAGGTCGGTCGATTCGTATTGAGTCCGCCGGACCAATTGCCGGTTCACCTCCACGGCGAACGGCGGCCGCGGCTGCCGCAAGGCCACGAGTGAGGCCACGGTGGCGGGCGCCGGGATGTGCTCCAGGTCTCCGTTGATGTGGATGCGGAGGGTCTCGCTGGCCATGATATTGTTGCCTCCCGGGTTCGACTCTGCCCCTCGACAGGCCGGCCGCGATGTATTTTATCCAGTGTATTGTAGCAGAAGAAGCTGGGGCAGAGCCCCATCATGAAGCCGAACCCGCTTCGGCTCGGCAGCGGATGCCGCAAAGTAGCTTCAAACAGGGACTCCTGCGGGTAGGGCGGGCGGGGTCGCCGAGGGCGGCGAAATAATCGATTGCGGGCGCGAAATACCCGGACGGCTCGCCCGTTTAGATGGATGTTCGAACCGGAGCCGACTGTGGTGGCGGGCGAGTCTGATACACCACGAGCGGCAGGAGGATTGCATATCATCGCGGCATTCAAAGAAGTGATTGCGTTGGAGGCGAACAGCCGGGTTCGCGAGGAAAGCACTGTGCCGGTTTACGTCCACTGTCCGCATTGCGAACACCCCGCCATCGTGCGGAGACCCGTGCCGGGCAAGATCCACCGGTGCCGACAGTGCGCTGGTTTCTTCACGTTGCAGATCACCTATCGCCGCCGGCGGGTTCCCCGGCCGATCCCCTAACGGTGCGGGAGGATAAGAAAGCCCCAACCTGCTGATTCCTCCGGGGGACGGATCACCGCTGGGGTTGATCTCGATCGAGCGGCCGGGAACCGCAGAAGGTCCGCCGAGGTGCCGCCTCCGCAGCCGGTTGCACACGGCACGGGCGGCGGCCGGGGTGGCGAAGGGGAGTCCTCGGGTTAGAAGCGGTCGAGGCGTGCTTCGAGGACGCGACAGAGCTTGTCAAATGAAGGGGATTTGCGGCGACATATCTGCAAATCCATGGCTGCGGTCATACGGGCTTGGTCAACCGTCTCGCTGTATTTCGGGCCCCTGAAGCGTTCCTCGATCCAGCCCTTGCCGCAGCGCTGTTGCTCTGGGTCAGCGGGCGGTTCATCAGTCACTTCAAGATGGTCCGTCAATGATTGAGCAGAGGCAACGAACCACGTCTCGTATTCGATGTTTGCCACCACTACCGCCGCGTCGCACCTCCCGGCCTGTTGTTGGACGGTTTCGGTCAATAGAGGCACCAGGCGGGCGGGGCAATCTCGGTCGGCATCCAGAAGAAGGAGCACAAGGGCGGGAACATCCGCGTCAGAGCGGTCCTGGAGTTTGGCGGCGGCAAACCTGACGGCGCGAGAGATCTCAATCGGATTGGGAGTGCTGACTGCCTCATCCGGATCCCACCGGAGCAGCTTCGATCGTGGCTGTCGCACCGGCGGGAGCACTTCCAAGTAGTCGCCGCCAAGCTGTTCCCGCCACACGCGATCAAGCAGGACGCGGATTGCCTCGACTTCACCATGTCCCTCGACAATCGGCGCAATGCACAATCGCTTCAATCGTCGTCCTCCTCCGTATCGAAGAGGTTGAGTTGGCGTTGTCGCGCTAGATCGCGTTCATCGGGCTGAAGTTGCGCCATGCGCAAGAGTTCCCCAGTGCTGTACAGGTGGTCCCTGATCGAGTCAGTGCTGGCTTTGTCCGGGCTGGCGATCTGCGTCATCCCTTCCCGTGACGCAACGACCAAGAGGGTGTCCTTCTCAGGATCCACCTGATCCAGGAGATCGGGGCTGTGACACGTGATCACGACCTGCGTGTGCGTAGCCGCCTCACGAAGCGCATCCATCAGCACGCCGGCCGCCGCAGGGTGCAGGGCGGTTTCCGGCTCCTCGATGCCCACCAGGGTCACGGGCGTCTTGCGATCTGAAAACTGCTGAACGGCGACCAGCGCGCCCAACGCACGAAGCGTGCCGTCTGACATGCTCCCGGCGTAGAACCGCCAGGGGCTCTTCGCCCCTTGCACGTCCTGTCGGAACTCGATCGTCTCTCGTGGCCCCAGCGATATCCGGTTGAAGTCGCTGACTCCCGGCACGATCCGTTGCATGTAGTGACGGATCCTTTCGATGACTTTGGGTTGATCCTGAGCCAGCCGTGATATGACACTGGCGACATTGCTGCCATCTCGACGGAGAAGCTCGCCGGCGTCAGGGCTTTGAAGCTCCTTCATCGAGTCCGGGTTCAAGTTGTAGAATCCCATGGAGACGAGCGCATCGTAGGCGTCACGAAACGTCGCCAAGCCGGAAACATTCACCAGATACAGTCGGTCAGGAAATGCCTGCGGCAAGTTGTTGGGGGAGGCCAGGACGATGACTCCGTCCTGCACTTGGTACTGGGCCAGGGTTTCTCCCACAGCGTCAGTAATCCGCAACCGCTCGCGTTTGACGACGAACCCGCCCCGTTCGCGGGCCGCAATCTCGAAGGCGTAAGAAGCCTTGCGAAAGCTCGACAGGAGCAGGTCTATGCCGATCGAGAAATTGCGCGGGTGTCCCGTGCTGAGCCGCCGCACCGTGTTCAGCCCGCCCCGCGACTTGACGGCATGATCCAGCGAGGTCTGGAGCCCGTCCGCCACAAAGCGCACCGCATCCAGAAAGTTGCTCTTGCCCGCCCCGTTGCGCCCGACCAGCACGGTCAATCGCCCCAGCTTGAGGCTGCACCGTCCGATGCTCTTGTAGTTGCGGACCCGCACCGACTCGACGACTGCGGCGGCGTCATGGGGCTCCGGGATGAGTGTTTTCGCGGCGTCGGCCATGGGCTTTCCTGCTCACACGCTACGGAGATCGCCCACGCCGATCAATCCCCGAATTTAATCCCCTGGGCCAGCGGCAGCTCGGTGCTCCAGTTGATCGTATTCGTCTGGCGGCGCATGTAGGCCTTCCAGCTATCGCTGCCGCTTTCGCGGCCGCCGCCGGTTTCCTTTTCGCCGCCGAAGGCCCCGCCGATCTCCGCGCCGCTGGTGCCGATGTTCACGTTGGCGATGCCGCAGTCGCTGCCGGCATGGGCCAGGAAGCGTTCGGCCTCCAGCAGGTTACGGGTGAAGATCGCCGACGACAGCCCCTGCGGGACGGCGTTGTGCAGGCGGATCGCCTCGGTCAGATCCACGGCCGCGTCGCCGCCCTTCTTGCCGTAGCCGATGATGTAGAGGATGGGCGCGAAGGTCTCTTCCTGCACGATCTTGTATTCGTTCTTGGCCACGGCGATGCACGGGGTGACGTAGCAGCCGCCGGGATACGCCGCGCCGGAAAGCCGCTCGCCGCCGCAGAGCACCTCGCCGCCCTCGGCTCGAAGCTGGGCGATGGCTTGCATCATCGTCTCCACGGCCGCGGTGTCGATCAGCGGGCCCATCAGCGTGCCTTCCTTGAGGGGGTCGCCGATCTTCACCTGCTTGTAGGCGGCCAGCAGCCGATTGGTCAGTTCCTGGCGGACGGACTCGTGGACGATGATCCGCCGCGTGCTGGTGCAGCGCTGCCCGGCCGTGCCGACGGCGCCGAAGAGAATCGCCCGCACGGCCATGCCGAGGTCCGCCTCCGGCGTGACGATGATGGCGTTGTTCCCGCCCAGTTCGAGGATCGTCCGGCCCAGCCGTTTGCCGACCACTTCGCCGATGCGGTAGCCCATCTTGCAGGAGCCGGTCGCAGAGATCAGCGGCAGGCGGCGGTCGTGGATGAGTTGCTCGCCGATGGTGGAGCCGCGGCCGATGATCAGGCTGAAGATCGCGGGATCGGCGCCGAACTCGCGGCAGACCTTCTCGGCGATCCTCGTCGTGGCGATGGCGGTGAGCGGCGTCTTGCTGGAGGGCTTCCACAAGGTGGCGTTGCCGCAGACGGCGCTGAGGGCCGAGTTCCAGGCCCACACGGCGACCGGGAAGTTGAACGCCGAGATGACGCCGACGACGCCGAGCGGATGCCACTGCTCATACATCCGGTGGCCGGGCCGCTCGGAGTGCATGGTCAGGCCGTACAACTGCCGCGAGAGGCCCACGGCGAAGTCGCAGATGTCGATCATCTCTTGCACCTCGCCTTCGCCCTCGGCGCGGATCTTGCCCATCTCCAGCGTGACCAGCGCCCCGAGGGACGCCTTCTGCTCACGCAGCGCGTTGCCCAGGCGGCGGACCAGCTCGCCCCGTTTCGGAGCGGGTACGAGCCGCCAGGATTCGAACGCTTTTTGCGCGGCGGCGGCGGTTTCTTCGTACTCGGCGGGCGTGGCCTGGGTGACGGTGGCGAGGGTCTCGCCGTTGATCGGAGAGATCACGGCGAGCTTCTCACCGGAGCCGCCCCAGCGGCCGTTGAAGACGCCGGGGTTATTGGTCTGGAGCCCAAGCTGGTGGAGAATCTCGTGCATGGTCGTGTCCTCTGCGGGGTTGTGCCGGCGACGGGCCGACCGGGGCCGGTGCCGCGGCGTCATTCCGTGTCTTAACCAAATCCTGGCGCGGTCTTGTTTCGTAGCCTGCCGGGGCCGGCTCCGGCCGATCCCAGGCCGCGAGGCTTCGCATCCGGTCGGAGGCGATCGGGATGATACCGCCCTCCGCGTCGCCTAGCAAATTCCGTGCCGCGGCGGTCTCTTGCACGCGGTCGCGACCGGTCGTATCATTTATTGACGGTTGCCGTTGGGAGGAGAAAGAAGCGACCGAAACCGGCGAAGGCCGCGTTGCCGCTTCCTCCCCGCGCCATCGGCGAGTCCCAGCAAGGAAAGGGAGGGCGATCGTGGATGCCCAACCATCCGGCTTAAGTTGCAACGTGCTCGTGCTGAATCGCAACTACCTGGCGATTCGCGTGGTGAACGTGCGTCGCGCCTTCAGCCTGTTGTGTCGCGAGCTGGCCGAGGTGGTGCATGTCGAGAAGGGCCGATATACCTCCTACGATTTCAGCGAGTGGTGCGAGCTGAGCCGACTGGCCCAGGAGTTCGAACCGGACGCCCACGACTGGATCCGCACCGTGCGGTTCCACATCGCCGTGCCGCGGATCATCCGTCTGGCGATTTATGATCGGCTGCCGCAGCAGTCGGTGAAGTTCAACCGGCGGAACCTGTACGCCCGCGACGGCAACCGTTGCCAGTATTGCGGCCGCGGCTTTCCGACCAGCGAGTTGTCGCTGGATCACGTGACGCCGCGGAGCCAGGGCGGCAAGACCACCTGGGAGAACGTGGTCTGCGCTTGTCTGGAGTGCAATATCAAGAAGGGTGGCCGCACGCCGGAGCAGGCCCGCATGAAGCTCATCACGATGCCCAAGAAGCCGCGGCGCAACCCGGTGCTGACCATCAAACTGTCCGACGGGCGGTATGCCAGTTGGAAGGCCTTCCTCGATAACGCCTACTGGTCGGTGGAGTTGAAGTAGGCGGTTGGCAGCCTTAGTTGGCAGTCGTTCATTCTCCGTGGCGAGTCGGCGGTTTTCGGGGATCCCGGTCCTGTACGGGTCTCCGGGGACCAAAGAACCGCGGGGCACATCGCGGCGTCACCAGTAGCCCATGCCCGGTATGGCGCGGAGGGTCCCGTCGTCGGCGTAGTTGGCCTGGCGCGGAGCGGGCAGGCCGCGAAGATGGCTGGTCTCGTTCAGGCAGACCAGCCCGCTGACGCCGTCGTAGTAGCGCACTGCGGACACGGCGGCGTTGTCGATGGTGAAACGAAACCAGGGGCCGGGCTGGTCGGTCAGCCACGCTTCGATGATCCGCGCCACCGGGCTGCCGTGGCTGACCAGCAGCACCGTATCCCGGGGTCCGGTCCAGCGCTGCTTCAGGTACGCCGCCAAGGCCCGGGTGCGGCGGATCACGCTTTCGAAGGTCTCATCCACCGGGGCCCACTCGTAAGGGCCGTTGTAGTCCGGGCAGGGGATCACGCCCGGGTGGCGGTTTACCAGCGCGGCGATGTCCGGCAGGGCCGGATCGCCCGGCGTGCCCGGCTCGAAGTGGTGGTACTCGCACAGTTCCGGGCGGATGCGGACCGGCAGGCCGACGGCGGCGGCGATGGGCTGGGCGGTCTGGAGGCAACGGCGATACGGGCTGCTGTAGATGGCGGACCAGGATGTCGCCGCCAGCCGGCCGACCAGGGCGGCGACCTGCCGCTCACCCAGCGGGGAGAGCGGCGAGTTCAGGCCGCGGTCCTCGCCGGTATTGGCCAGCGACTCGGCATGTCGAACCAGATAAGCCAGCATACCAGTCTCCCATCGCGGCCTTCGCGGCGCCCGGGCCGACGGATCTTCCGGCGGCCACGCGGAGCAGCGGGTCAAAGCCCGCCGGCACGGGTTCGGTGGATCGCCGCACACAACGCCGCCACGTCGCCGAGCCGCTCTCCGAGCTGGGCGGGCACGATCCGACAGGCCGCGGCGGCCTGCGGCAGGGCCTCGCGGTGCACTTCCTCGCGGGCCGGGCCGAGGACCAACTCCCCCAATCGAACCGCCAGCGAGCCGATCACGATCACTTCGGGATTCAGAACGTCGATGAGCATGGCCAGGCCGCGGCCGAGGTGGCGGCCCACCTCCTCCAGCAAGGCCCGAGCGGCGGGGTCTCCGGCCGCGGCCAGCTCGCCGATCTCCCGGGCGGTGACGCGTTCCGGCGGCCAGCGGTTCGGGTCGCGCTGCGCGGCCAGCCTGGCGATGCCCGCGCCGCCGCAGAGGCCTTCCCAGGATCCGGCCTTGCCGAAGGCGACCGGCCCGTCCTCGGCCAGCCGCACATGGCCGACCTCGCCCGCCGTGTCGGTTGCCCCTCGATGTAGACGGCCGTCAATGATCAGCCCCCCGCCGAAGCCGGTGCCCATGGTCAGGAAGATGACGTGTCGAGCATCGCGGGCGGCTCCGAAGTACCACTCCGCCAACGCTCCCGCGTTGCCGTCATGTTCCACCGCCACCGGCAGCCCGAAGCGGTCCTGAAGCAGATCACGGAGCGGGATGTTGTCCCAGCCCGGCAGGTTGGGCGGGGAAAGGATCCGTCCGCGCTCAATCTCCAGGGGGCCGCCGATGGAGACGGAGAGGACACTCGGCGCCCGCCCGTCCTGCACGGCCCGCCGCCGCAGCTCGTCGGCCCGTGTACACAATTCCTCGAACGTGGCCGGAAAGCCCCGTTGGGGCCGCGTCAGGAAGGTCAGACGGTCGTGGATCGTGCCGGAGTGGTCCCCGAGGACGACGGCGGTTTTGGTCCCGCCGATATCGAGACCGAGGATCAGCTCATTCACGTCGATCCGCTCCGCGGGCGCCCTCGCCGCGACGCCATGAAGGCGGAGATGCGGCGATAGAATTCCTGGGCGACCGCCTGCTCGGCCACGATTACCTCGTCGGCCCCCTTCTGGAGGGCCTGAAGGCCGGTGGATGTGTAGCGGGTGGCGGCGATGATGTGGATCTCCGGGCGAATGCGGTTGGCCGCTTCGGTCGCCCGGACGGCCGCCTGTTCATCGGGGATGGCCAGGGCCAGGACGGAGGCCGTGGTCACGCCCGCCAGATGCAGGATCCGCTCGTCGGAGATGTCGCCCTGGAAGATCTCCACCCCGAGGGCCCGCTGGGAGGCGCAGGTCTCCGGGTTCTGCTCCACCACGACGAACGGCACGTCGTGTTCGCGCAGACACTCGGCGATGAACCGCCCGGCGACCCCGAACCCCGCGATGATCACATGGTCCTTCATGGTTTTCAGTCCGGGGCATTATATCGCCCGGGCGGGCCGGGACGAGTCCGCTGCGCGGGGCGGTCCGCCGCTCCGCGGCCGGCACCCGCGAACTGCCTTCAATCGGATTTGTCCGGCGAGCCTGGCGGGGTAGACGATGCCGGCGGGTCGCTCGGCGGACGGCGGCGGCGTAAGGCCAGCAGCCTGGCCAGGGAGTCCTCCGGCGGGGGTTCCTGGGCGGTGGGGGCGTCTTGGCGGATCGGATCCGGGGAAGTGGGGAACGGCGTCGCGCTCGGTCGGCTGGCCGGCGTGAACGGGCGGCCATCCCGAACGCTGGCGGCGTCTGTCCGGCTTTCCGCCGTTTCCGTGTTTGAGCCGGCGGCGGCTCGGACTCGATCGCGGGCCGCCTTGAGGGTGACGAGAGGCTCGCCTGTGACCACCGGCCGGTTTCGCCCGGCCAACTCCGCGCGCAGGGCCTGCCAACGCCGTGCGAGGGCCCGCGGATCAACGGCCAGTCGCCGGACCGCCACGTCGGCGAGAAAGACGAACAGCGCGCATCGCAGCAGCAGGCTCCAGAGCGGCTGGTGGGAGGAGATCGACTCGATCCGCTCCGGGCGAAAAACCGCCTCCGGCGTCGAGCGGTCCAGCAGGCGGCCGCCGGTCTGCTGGGACAGTTCCTGTAGCAGCATGATGTTCGACCGCAGCTCCCGGTATTCGGGGGAGTAGGCAACGCCAACGACGGCAATCGCCGACGGTGGCGCACCGCCGCCCGCGGCCGAGGAACCGGCCTGGGCCTGGATGACGTAGTTGCCGCGGGTATCGGCGGAGAACGCGCCCTCGAACTCGCCGGGGCCGACCTGCGTCAGCACGAGCGGGCGAGACCGGTTGGCGGGATCGGTGACCGCCGCGACGATGGTGGAGACATGGCGATGGGCGGACTCATCCTGCACGACGACGTGGACCCGGTTGCCGTCGATCCGCGTGGTGATCTCCAGATCCCGGGCGATCGCCGGCCGGGCGGTCCACCGAACCGCTTGCGTCCACAACTTGGAGAAGCCGGACCAGGCCACCCATTCCCGTCCCCATCGCGGCCAGGAGCCGCTGGTAAAGGCCACGCTCTTCCCCAGGCCGATGCGCCACCAGGCCAGGATGGGGTCCTCGCCGCCCTGGTGGGTGCGAACCATGCCGGTGGAGGCTTCGGGTCGCGCCGAGGCGATGACGTACCCGTGCAGAGGCGGGATCGCGCGGGGATCGATGCCCGAGGTGATGTCGGCTTCGAGAGTCGGCCGCATCTGCGGCGTGAAGGTTTCCTCGATCACGCCGGCCCGGCCGGCGAGGGCGGTTTCCCGAGCGAAGATTCGCGGGATGAGGTTCAGCCGGTCCACGGCGTAGAACCGCCCGCCGCCGATCTTGGCCAGACTGTGCAGCAGGGCGCGGTCGGCGTCCGGCCCGACGGCGATACTGGAGATGGTGATGCCGCTGCGGCTCAAATCACGGGCCAGTTGCTCGAAGTCGGCCGCCTGGGATTGGCCGTCGGTCAACAGGATCATGTGTTTGCCGGCGGCGCGGGCGGTGCGGAGCACCTCGCCGGCCTGGGTCATGGCCGGGAACATGTCGGTGCCGCCGCCGGCGGCGATGCCGCCGATCCGCCAACGAATGTCGGTCTTGTTGGTGCAGCGCATCAGCGGCACGTTCCAGGTGGGGGCGACGTCGAAAGAGACGAGGCCGAAGTAGTCGAACGGGCTGAGCAGTTCCATCGACCCGATCGCCGACTTCTTGGCGATATCGATCTTCTCGCCGGCCATCGAGCCGGAATGGTCGAGGACAATGACCATTGCCGTGTTGAGCGTCAGCAGCTTCTGACGGTCGATGTGGACGGGCAGCAGGGCTTCCAGCAGCGATCCGGCGTAGCCGCCGGCGCTGAAGGACTGATCTCCGCCGATGACTACCAGGCCGCCGCCCAGGTCCCGGACGTACGCGGCCAAGGCTCCTTGTCCGTCGAGGTTGAGGGAGGAGATGGGGACATTGGACAGGACCACGGCGGCGTACGGCAGCAAGGACGGCGTGTCGAGCGTCATGTCCGCCAGGTCGGCCACCACGACGGGAACCTGCTCCCGGCGGAGCGCTTCGGCCAGGAGGTCGGCCGATCGCGCTTCCCCTTCGTTGAGGGCGAGCGCGTCGGCCAGAATCAGGACCTGGCTCTCCGCCCGAACCAGCGAGCAGGCGACGGCGCTATTGTTGGCGGGGATGCCGTCGTCGGCCGGGTCGTCGGGGATGAACTCCGCCCGGAAGCGATATAGCCCGGAATTCCCCAGATACCATTCTTCTTCGAGGCGATTGGTGCCGGGATGCAGCTCCACGCGGCGGCCGGGGCGATGATCGATCGGCTTATCGCCCTCATAGAGCACGATGCGGCCGCTGACGGCTTGCGAGGAGCGGAGGACCATGCGGATCCGCACCGGCTCGCCTTCATTGGCGGTGGCCGGGACGGTCATGGTTTCGAAGACCACCTCGCGGTCATGGCCGTAGAGGCAGGGGAGCACGTCGACGGGTATGTTGTTGGCCTGGAGGTTCTTGACTTCCTTGAGGACCGAGCCTTGGTTCTCGTTGCCGTCGGAGAACAGCACGATGCGGCCGGTGGTGTCGGGCGGGATGATGGCCGCGGCCAGACGCAGGGCGCGGGCCAGGTCGGAATGATCGGGGTCCGGGGCTTGGCCGTCCACGTCCACGGCGAGGCGGTCGCCGGGGAGCTGGGCAATCGCGCACCCGCCGGCGAACTGGACCACGGCGATGCGGTCTTTGCCCGGGCGCATGGCGGCGGTGGACCGGCGGAGGTAGTCGGCGGCTTGGCGATACTCCTGGGCGGGGACGCTCCGTGAGGTATCGAGCACGAAGATGACCGTCTGGTCGTCGATGCGGCGAACGCTGGCCAGTTCCGCCAAAGCGAGAATCAGGGCGAGCATGCTGATGCAGCGAAGCGTGATCGCCAGGGTGGTGCGGACCGGCCCCGCGCCCGCCAGCGACCGTCGCGCCATGACGACGATCACGGGCAGCAGAACGAGGAGTCCGAGGAATTCCGGTCGGGCCAGATGCATGGGTTCAACCTACCCCGCGGGACCATCGGCGGCTGGTATTGGAACATCCGCCGGGATGGCCGTCCAATGAGCGCCCAAGCAGCGTTGGGGCTCCGCGGGAAGGCTGGGTTCATCGGCCGCGGGCCGCATCTGCCGGGGCGCGGCCGGCACGTTGCCCCTGCTGGTGCGAGAATCCCTTCTCGCACCCGGCTCGTGCGAGATTCCCATCTCGCACGCAGGATTGCGGGATTCCTTTCCCACTCACGGGGGCGCGAAGTGGATCCTGCGAGGGAAAGGATTCCCGCAATGGTGGGTGCGAGAAAGGATTCTCGCACCAGGGCGAATTCCGCGCCGGAGTTTCAGGCCAGCCTGGCACACGTCCGAGACTTCCGCGCTGCCGTTCCGCGGTGTCTCAGCGTCACCGCCAACTATCGCATCGCCGCCCATTTCCTCGACTTCGACCGCCTGTGGACGGTCCGCAATGAGCGGCTCGGCGATATCGTCGTCATCGACGATCGCGACAACTGGGATGCCAGCGACCCGCGTGCGGCGGTCATCCGGGCACACCGTGAAGGCGGCTATCAGCCCGTGTATGCCGACCATCACTTGGTCATTTTGCGCCGAGGGGCGGAGCCCACGCCTCTGGATCGGCGGCTTCGCCCTGATCGGCTGCCGGACGAGGTGACGCCCACGGCCTTCGATCTTGGCTTGGGAATCGAACTGGTTGGTTTCCGCCTTGCCAGTACCGAGGATTCACTCGGGACATTCGGGAGCTACACCGCTACTCTGGTCTGGCGATGCCGCGAATCCATTGAAGGCGATCTGCGCTTCGGCTTGGTGGCGGAGGGAGCCCCTCACCGCTGGGGGCCGTTCCGCTTCGCCTACGGGGCCTATCCGACCGCAGTGTGGGAACCCGGCCGGCTGTACCGCGATGACGTGATTCTGAAAATCCCGGCGCTGCCGGAAGCGAGCCTCGGGAGGCTCCGGCCGGTGTTGCTGAAGTAGCGACTGGGGCCGCGAGTTTCGACGGGAAGCTGAATCCGAGCCCGCATCACCAACGTCCTAGAAGCAGCCGTACCCGAAGCCGGCACGACCGGCGGCGCTCGGCACCGCCGCCTCTGCGGCGCTCTGAGATACGCGCCTTGGCGAGTTCGTGCCAATGGCAACTCGTCAAGAGGTTGCGTTCAACGCCCGATCGGGGTATGACTACCGTCCCACGCCCCGAAGCGGGCAGGCCGAGGCAGGCGCGGCCCGCGCAAAGCCGCTCGCCTGAGACGGAGGGACCGGCGACGGCACGCTCCGTTACCCCGCTCCTCCCGGCACCGCCGGATTTTGATTCCCGCGGCATATGCTTTGCCACAAGCGGGAAAAGGTCTGGGTTACCGCGTCACGCCCCGCCAGGGGCCAGTTTGGATCAATTGCCATGACCACCACTGCCATTGTCGGGCCTCCACCATCCGGAACCGTCCGTGACCTCGAGCCGATGTTCGCGCCGCGTTCCATCGCGGTGCTGGGGGCCTCGCGCCGCGAAGGCTCCGTCGGTCACGCCGTCTTGCGGAACCTGATCTACGGCGGCTACACCGGCGTGATCTACGCGGTGAACCCGAAGGCCAAGAGCATCCTCGGCCTGCGCTGCGTGCCCTCCATCGCCGCCATCGACGACGAGGTGGACCTGATCGTCGTGGTGACGCCCGCCCCGACCATCGAGGGCCTCATCCGCGAAGGGGCCGACCACGGCACGAAGCACTTTCTGGTGATCTCCGCCGGGTTCAAGGAGATCGGTGGCGAGGGTCTCGAGCGCGAAAAGCGCTTGAAGGCCCTGGCCGACGAGCGGGGGCTGTCGATCGTCGGGCCGAACTGCCTGGGTTTGATCAACACCGCGCCGGAAGTGCAGATGAACGCGACCTTCGCCACGCACATGCCGCGGCGCGGCTCGCTGGGCCTGATTTCGCAGAGCGGGGCGCTTTGCACGGCGTTGCTGGACTACGCCAAGGGCCGCAACATCGGCTTCTCGCGGTTCGTCAGCTTCGGCAACAAGGCCGACGTGACGGAGATCGACCTCCTCCGCGCCCTGGCCCGCGACCCGTGGACCAAGGTCATCCTGATGTACATCGAGGATCTGTCCGCCGGCCTGCCGTTCATCGACGCCTGCCACGAGATCACCCACGGCGACAAGCCCAAGCCCATCCTGGCCATCAAGACCGGCCGCACCCGCGAGGGCGCCGCCGCCGCCGCCTCGCACACCGGCTCGCTGGCGGGCTCCGACGAGGTCTACGACGCCCTTTTCAATCAAGCCGGCGTGCTGCGGATGGAATCGGTCGGCGAATTGTTTGATTGTGCCGAGAGCTTCATGGATCCCACCCTGCCCGCCGGACGTCGCACCGGCATCGTGACCAACGCCGGGGGGCCGGGCATCATGGCCACCGACGCGTGCATCCGCAACGGGCTGGTCATCCCGCGTTTCCAGGAGTACACGCTGAAGTCGCTGCGGTTTCAGATGCCGCCGACGGCCAGCACCAAGAACCCGGTGGATGTGATCGGCGACGCCAAGCATGACCGTTACCGGGCGGCGCTCGATGCGGTCACCGCGGACGAAAATGTCGACCAGGTGGTGGTGATTGTGACGCCGCAGATGATGACGGACGTGAAGGAGATCGCCGAAGTCATCGCGGAGATCAAGAGCTACTGCAACAAGCCGGTGATCGGCTGCCTCATGGGCCTGGTCGACGTGTATCCCGCCGTGGAGATACTGCAACGGCACGGAGTGCCGTCGTACACCTTCCCGGAGAACGCCATGCGGGCGTTGGCGGCCAAGGCGCGGTTCGCGGAGTGGGTTCGCCGGCCGATCAGCGACTATCGGCGGTTCGAGGTGGATCGGGCGGCGGTGGAGAAGGTCTTCCAGGCGGAACTGGCCGCCGGCCGGAACCAGCTCGTGGAACTGCCCGCCTTGCAGGCCCTGACCCACTACGGCTTTCCGACGGTGCCGTATGCCTTGGCCCACGACGCCGGCGAGGCTGCCGCGGCCGCCGCGAAGATGGGCTACCCGGTGGTGATGAAGATCTGCGGCCCGAAGATCCTGCACAAGACCGACGTGGGCGGCGTCCGGCTGAATCTGACCTCGGAGGCGGAGGTCCGCGAGGCGTACGAGGGCATCGTTGGTTCGGTCCGCAAGCATTTGGGAAGCGACATCGAGATCTGGGGCGTGCTGGTGCAAAAGATGCTGCCGAAGGGCAAGGAAATCATCCTGGGCATGACCCGCGACCCGGTTTTCGGCCCGCTGTTGATGTTCGGCCTCGGCGGCATCTACACCGAGGCGTTGCGCGACGTGGCCTTCCGGCTGGCGCCGATCCGCGAGAACGTGGCCCGCGAGATGGTGAAGGACATTCGCTCCCATCGGCTGCTGGAGGGCGTCCGCGGCGAACCGCCTTCGGATCTGGCGGCGGTGGCGGAATGCCTGATGCGTCTGTCGCAGTTCGTCACCGAGAACGCCATCATCGCGGAACTGGACATCAATCCGTTGATGGTGTATGCCGCGGGCAAGGGGGCGGTGGCGGCGGACGCGCGGATCATTTTGAAGGTCGAGAGCTGAGTCATCCCGGCGGCGTCGCGCCGGCATCCCGGCGCACCAGCCGGCTGAAGGTCCCCAAGGAGTCGTGCAATGGCCCGGAAGTGGCAGGAAGTCTATCAGGACAAGCTGGTATCCGCCGAGGCGGCGGTCAAACACATCAAGGCCGGCGACCGAGTGTTCGTCGGTTCGGCTTGCGGCGAACCCCAGGAGCTGGTTCGGGCCATGGTGAAGTGCGGGGGCAACCTGAGCGACACCGAGCTGGTGCAGGTGTTGACGCTGGGCGTCGCGCCTTACGCCGATCCCCGTTACGCGGCGAATTTCCGGGCCAACGCGTTCTTCATCGGCAACAGCCTGCGCGAAGCGGTGAACGACGCCCGCGCCGACTACACCCCAGTTTTCCTCTCCCGCGTATCGGAGCTGTTTCGCACGCGGCGGATTCCCATCGACGTGGCCCTGGTCATGGTCAGCCCGCCGGACGAACACGGCTATTGCAGTCTGGGCGTCTCGGTGGACATCACCAAGACCGCGGCCGAGTCCGCCAAGCTGGTGGTGGCCCAGGTGAACCGCCACATGCCGCGGGCGCTCGGCGATTGCTTCCTGCACGTGAGTCGAATCGGCTGCCTGGTCGAGCATGACGAACCGCTCCTGGAGTGGCCGGTCGTGGATGAGCCCGACGAAACCACCCAGCGCATCGCCCAGCACATCGCTCGGCTGGTTCCGGACGGGGCGACGCTCCAACTCGGCATCGGGCGGGTGCCGGATGCGATCCTGGCCCTGCTGGAGGATAAGATCGACCTCGGCATCCACACCGAGATGTTCTCCGACGGGGTGATGAAGCTGGTGCGGGCCGGCGTCATCACCGGGCGCCGCAAGACGCTGCACCCCGGCAAGATCGTGGGCAGCTTCGCCGCCGGGTCGCAGGACCTGTTCGCCTTCATGGACGACAACCCCGAGATCGAGATGCGGCCATCGCATTACACCAACGACCCGCGGATCATCTGCCGCAACGACAACATGGTGGCCATCAACGCGGGCATCCAGATCGACCTCACCGGGCAGGTGGTGGCCGACTCGATCGGCACCTGGTTCTACAGCGGAATCGGCGGGCACGCCGATTTCATTCGCGGCGCCGCCCTGGCCAGGAACGGCAAACCGATCATCGCCCTGCCCAGCACGGCCGAGACCGCCGAGGGGATGGTCTCGCGGATCGTGGCCAGCCTGTCGGAGGGGGCCGGCGTGACGACGACCCGGGGCGACACCCATTATGTCGTCACCGAGTACGGCGTGGCCTACCTGCACGGCCGCAACCTGCGGGAGCGGGCCATGGCCCTGATCAACATCGCCCATCCCGACTTCCGGTCCGAACTGCTGCATAAGGCCAAGCAGCGGAAGATCGTCTACGCGACGCAGATCCTGCCGCCCGCCCATGCGGAGTATCCGTCCCAGTACGAGGGAACCGTGACTCTGAAAAACGGTCGGGAGGTGTTCATCCGGCCGATCCGGCCGGCGGACGAGCCGCTCATGAAGGAGATGTTCTACTCCTTCAGCGAGCGAACCCGCTATCTGCGGTTCCACGGGGCGATGAAGTCCTTCCCGCATACCCGGTTACAGGTCTTCTGCAACGTGGACTACGTCCAGGAGATGACGCTGATCTGCGTGGTCGGGCAGGAGGGCGACGAGGAAGTCGTCGGCGTGGGCTGCTACATCCACGACCAGGGCAATAACACCGCCGAGGTGGCCTTCTCGGTGCGGGACGACTGGCAGAACCAGGGCCTGGGCACGCATCTCTTCCGCAAGCTGGTGGAGATCGCCCGTGAGCGAGGCATCTCGACCTTCTATGCCGAGGTGTTGAGCGAGAACCTGCCGATGCTCAACGTTTTCCATCATTCGGGCTGCACGGTCTCCACGCGGGCCGACGGCGGGGTGGTCCACGTCACGATCGGACTGACGCCGGAAAGCATGTCCGTGTCATAGGGGATTTTCCGACATTATCGGCTGCGGGGCCTCGATCGCGCCCAGACGGTGATTCGCGGACGTGGCTGTCGCCGTGGCGTCGGCCCCGCGGATCTGCTCCGCTCCGTTTCCGCCGCAGCGGAGAATATCCTCCTTATCTTGATCTCGCGGGTGACGTATCCCTATCATCGATTAGATCGAGGGGGGAAACGGCCGTTCCAAGTTTGACGGGGGCGCTGGCTATCCTCGCTGCATCGCCGCCTCGGCCGCGAAGTCCCGATCACCGGAAATCGCCACGCCTTCGGGCGCTGCGCGTCGGCCCGCCGGGGCCGCCTCGGGTCGGTCATGGGAGATTCTGCTGCAAATGCCAGGGCATGGCGCGGGCCTGATCGAGTCGCCGACGGCGGGATCAACGCCGCCGCGGCCCTTGGGTTCGCGTCGTCAGGAGTGGGTGAAGATGTTGAGCAATCTGTTGACTCACAGTCGTGACGGTATGATGCGGTTGACACGTGCGGCGGCGATGGTGGTGTGCGCGCTGGCGCTGCTGGCCAGCGCCGCCTCGGCGCAGGTGTGCGACTGCAACCACAACGGTGTTCCCGACGACGTGGATCTGCTCGAATCGCGTTCCGCCGACGCGAACGGGAACGACATTCCGGACGAGTGTGAGCCGCGGGCTTGTCCCCGCTACCGAGGCGACCTGAATCAGGACGGGCTGGTCAACGGCGAGGATGTGCATTTCTTCGTCTTCTGCATCATGCCGCATTCCGATACGGACTTCCCCAATTGCCACTGTGCCGATATGAACGCCGACGGCTTCGTGGACCTGCTCGACGTGCCGATCTTCATCCAGTACCTCATCAGCCCCGACACGGTGGACGAGGACGCCGACCTGGTTTCGGATTTCTCCGACAACTGTCTCTTCCTCGGCAATCCCGATCAGCTCGACAGCGACGGCGACGGCGTCGGCGACGCCTGCGACAACTGCCTGTACGGATATAACCCGGACCAGCTCGATAGCGATCACGACGGCGTCGGCGACGCCTGTGACAACTGTACGGCGCTCTGCAACGCCGATCAGGGTGACCACGACGGCGACGGCCTCGGCGATTATTGCGACGCCGACGACGACAACGACGGCATCCCCGATGAAGAGGACAACTGCTTCCTGGTCTACAATCCCGACCAGACCGACACGGATAGCGACGGCGTGGGCGACGCCTGTTCGATCGACGACGACGGCGATGGCATACCGGACGAGGAAGACAACTGCCCGCTGGTCGCCAATCCGGACCAGGCCGACAATGACCACGATGGGCTGGGCGACGCCTGCGACCCGGACGACGACAACGACGGCGTGCCCGACGGCGAGGACAACTGCCCTCTGGTGTACAACCCGGACCAGGCGGATACGGACGGCGACGGCCAGGCCGATGCCTGCGAGGGAGACGATGACAACGACGGCATACCCGACGCCGAGGACAACTGCCCGCTCGTGTACAACCCCAATCAGAGCGATCTGGACGGCGACGGGATCGGCGACGCCTGCGATCTCGACCGGGACGATGACGGCATCCCCGACGCCCAGGACAACTGCGTGTCAGTGTCCAACCCCGACCAGACCGACACCGACCGCGACGGGGCCGGGAACGCCTGCGACGGCGACGATGACGGCGATGGTGTTCCGGATGGTCAGGACAACTGCCCGCTGATCGCCAACCCCGACCAGGCCGACAGCGACGGCGACGGGATCGGCGATGCCTGCGACGGCGACGACGACGACGACGGAGTTCCGGACGGCGAGGACAACTGTCCCACGGTGTGGAACCAGGACCAGGCGGATGCCGACAGCGACGGCCTTGGCGACCTGTGCGATCCGGAGCCCGCTCCCCAGCCGTTGCCGCCGGGCTGCAACCCGGACGACTGGGGTTTCAGCCTGCTGATGAGCCTGTTCATGGCCGCGCCCGTCTGCGGCGTGGGTTGCCTGACGCTGTTGCCGGTCATGCTGTTGTCGCTGGTCGGCATGAAGCACCATTTCGGTCGGCGGCGGGTTAACCGCCGTTGACGTGCTCGCCGGCCTCCTTGGGTGGGGGTCTGGCGGGTGTTCCGACCGCTTGCCCGCCGACAAATTGACCCGGGAGGGCCGTGGAGGTGGATATGGAATCGATCAGTTTGCAGAGTGTGGTGGAGTTCTGGCTTTCGATCTTCCCCCTGGGTTTTTTCCAGTTGTTCGCCTGGCTGGCGGGGTTGCTGGATGGCTTGCTCCAAGCCTTGGGTGTTGAAGCCCGGGTCTTTGTGTTGTAGGCTCTAGCGCGGTGACAAGCCCGGCGATGGCGGGGTTGCTCGCGGCGTGGTTCGCGGCTGGGGAGCAGTTCCGCACGGCATGGAGGTCCTCATGGCGCATCAAGGAAAGCGGTTGTTTCGCGGATCCCGCGGCGCGGTCGCCGTGTTGCTGGCGGGCCTGGGTTTGGGCCTGCTGCCCGGCTGCGTGCCGCTGGCAGGGGCCTTCAGTACGGCGACAACCGTCCTGTGGGGTGGAATTGTCTACATGCCCCTGCGGTCGTTGGTCGGCGCCGTCCTGCGGCAATTCATCGTCGGCGGCTGAGCGGGGTCAGCGAATCCGGCGAATGACCCCGATGACCACGCCTTGAATCTGCACATCGGTGGGGTAGATCGGCTTGTAGCTGGGATTGGCCGGCTGCAAGCGGATACGGCCCTTCTCGCGGTAGAAGCGTTTGAGTGTGGCTTCGCTCCCGTCCACGAGGGCGACGACCATCTCGCCATTGGCGGGCGTGGTGCGGCGTTCGGCGACGACCAGGTCGCCCTCCGCGATGTGGTCGTCAATCATGCTGTCGCCTTTCACCTCCAATACGAACAGGCCGTGCTCGGAGGAGAAGAGGGATTCAAGGTCGACGATCTCGCGGTCTTCGATCGCCTCGATCGGCGCGCCGGCGGCGATCCGGCCGACGAGCGGAAGACACGTGGGCCGGTCATCCGGCAGTTGCAGGTGACTGGCCAGGCGCAAAGAGCGAGCCTTGTGTTTCTCGCGATAGACCAACCCGCGCTCTTCGAGCGTGGTGAGGTGCTCGAAGACGGTGACCTTGGAAATGCCGAACCGGGCGGCGATTTCGTCGTAGGTCGGCGAATAGCCATTCTTGTGCGTGTAGTCCCGGACATAGGTGAGGATCTCGGCTTGGCGCGGGGTGGCGGGGCGATTCGGGCGGGCCCGCCGCCGCGTCGGAGTGCGGGGCGTTTTCGGTTCGGTGCGTTGTCTGCTGGACATGGCTGGATTCCTCCTGAATTGGCCAGGGCCGCCCGGCCAAACCCTGCGGCCCGAGGATGAGCAACGGGCCTCGACCGCTCCGCGCTTGAATGAGAAGCTCCGCAGCGGCCGACGCGGCTCGACGACAGAACCTCTTGGGCGGCATCTCATCGCCCTCGCAGGCGATCCACCGGGGCACGCGATCCTCGGGCAACGCCAAGGCCACGCTTTCTCCCGCAGTCGTCAGGCCACGGGCGAACCACGCGCAGAACCGCGCCCACCAACTACGGTTTTCGGTGTGGCCCGCGAGGGCGCCGCCGCTCGTCCAGGCCGCCGGCGGAGACCACGCGACGGCCGTCTCTCCGCCGCCAAACACACAGAGCGGCAATTCGTCCACTGACATCGTGATCATCATCGCCTCTTCGCGGCCTGACAACCTGCTCGCCTGGCCTCTCGGCCCACCGAAAGGGACCGCCCCATGAACAAGACCGCAGCCAGGTTCAGGGGCGGCCCCTCTTCGGCCGGCCAAGCAGCACACCGGCTCAGCGGCAGAGGCCCGCACAGGGCGGGTCAGCTCACGATGCCACTGGCACGATAACCTAACATCGGTAGAACGTCAACCCTTACGCCAACCAAATTAGGATTATTTTCGGAAGGCTGCGGCGACCGCCGGCAGCGGTGGTGCGGCGGCGAAATCCCGGCCGAAGGGCCTCCGGGACCTGGCCGGCATCCTCAGGCGGGCGGATCCAGGGGTGCGGAGGGGACTGCCGCGACAACGAAGCGGGCCCGGCAGCCCGGCGTCGGGCAGATCACTTCCTGCGGCTCCTGCCGCCCGCCCTGCGCGGCCAGGACGGCCTCCAGGAGGGGGCGGGCAACCGAGAGGCAGATTCCCGGCGGAATCGTGGTCCGAAAGATGAACTCCTGGCCCACGCGACAGGCCGCCGGGCAGGCCCGCCGGGCCGGTGCGGTGGTGCAGCGGGCCCGTACCACCGGAGGGGGCGCGGCGGCAGGGCGAAAGGAGGGGGCGACGGACTTCGCGGAGTCTGGAGGCGGACCGTGGAGCGCGGACCGCTGCGGCGTGCCGTGGGATTCGGCGGCCGCATCAAGAAGGATCACGTCTTTGCCGCGGTCCATGGCCAGATTGGCCAGTTCATCAGCACGCGAATTCGACTCGCGGCGGACGTGCTGCATGCTCCATTTGGGAACGGTGCGTAGCGTCGCCATCGCCGCTTCGTAGAGCCGAGCCAGGTCGGGGTTGCGGACCCGGTAGTCACCGTTGATCTGGCGGACCAACAGTTCGCTGTCGGCTCGGATGCAGACCTCCGCGGGGCGGCAGCGTGCGACGAACTCCAGTGCCTTCAGCAAGGCCTGGTACTCGGCCTGGTTGTTGGTCATGCGCCCCAGGAAGAAACCGGCTTCGAACTGTCGGCGGCCCGCGGCGTCCTGGATGGTGACGCCCGCTCCGGCGGGTCCCGGGTTGCCGCGGGCACCACCGTCAACGTGAATCAGCAGCTTCATGAATTGGCCGGCCGGTCGAGGGTTCAGCGGGTACGAGTCGGAGCCGCGACGTCAACATACAGGATACAGCCGCAGGTATTGCAGAGGACCGGGTCGTCCCGCGAGAGGATCGCGTTGACCTGCTCCAGCGTGACCGTCATGTTGCAGCTTTCGCAGGCGTACTCTTCGCGTTTGGGATGCGTGCGGATCACGCCGGCGAGGGCTTCGCCGTCATTCTTGCGGGCGATGCGGTTGAAGGCATCCAGGGCCTGGGCCGGCACGTGTTCCTCCGCGAGGGCGCGGTCCTGCGCCAATCGCTCCAGGGTGGCCCGAGTGGCGTCTTCAACCTGTCGACAGGCGGCCTCCAGCTCCTTCAGCTTGGCGGCCTCGGCGGCGCGTTCCTCCCGCAGGGTGTTCAGCTCTCGGCTCTTGGCCTCGACCTGGTTCATCAAGGTGAGAGCCTTCTCCTCGATCTTGCTGTTGTCCGCCTTGGTGGTGTTGAGCTGGGTCAGGACCGCGGAGTATTCCTTGTTGGTCTTGGCGGCGTTCAAAGCCAGGCGGAGTTTGGCGATCTGGGCCTCGGCGGCTTTGACGTCCAGGTTCAATCGATCGGCTTCCATCTGGTCGGTGCGAAGGGCCGCTTCCTTGTTGCGGATATTGGCGTCGAATTCGGCGAGACGCCGCTCCTGCGCCTTGACGGCCCGTCTCTTACGTTCGATTTTCTGGCGAACCTCCGCGATCTGCCGCTCGACTTCCTGCAGGCGGTGCAGGGCCTCCAAAGTGGCGCCCATAAGCGAACAACCCTTTCCGCAACCTCAACCCGGTCGATAGGTCCCCTCCGCCGCAGGGACGAGCCGCCCTCGCAGTGGCGGGGCAACCTTCAACGAAGGCTGAAACCTCCATTATGCACCAGGGTCACCCAGCCTTCAATGGCCGATCCCCGCCGCGGGAGAACCGGCGTATTTCAAGCCTATTGTGAAGGTTCCGTGAAATTGCCGGTCTGTCGGACGGCAAGCGCCGTACTGCGTCGTCAGATTGCGACTCCGCCTCCCCCTGCCGTGGCGAGCCGCGGACCCGCCTGCGACTGCGAACCCACGGCGGCGACGGCCTGGCGGACTCGCAGAATCCCCGGGACCAGGATTTCCGTCGGCTGCTGGCGGGCTCCGCGGCGGTCCAGCAGGAGCCTGACCGCCCAGGCGGCCAAATGGGGGATTTCGACCTCATATGAGGTTAGCCTGGCCAGTTCCGCCACCGGATTGCCCGGCTCCACGACGGCCGCGGGCAGGAGCCGACCCGCCGCGCGAAGCCGCACCAGATCCGGATCGGCCAGCGCGGCCCGCACCGCAGGCCCGCCCACGCAGACCAGGCCCAGGACGGTGCCGGCCGATGAAGAATCGAGGGAAACCGACGGCAATTTGCCCAGCCGGCCCGCGAGACTCGGCGCCCGACTCGTGAGAGGTATCGCCACCTCGGATAGGGTCGCGCGGTGACGCTCGGCGGCGGCTTGGCAGCCCCCTACGACTAGGGCGACTTCCCGGCTGTGGAGGTCGCCGCGAAGCACGATCACCGCACGGCAACCTGCCCGGTACAGGTAATCGCCGACGCGGAAACCCGCGTCGACATAATCCGGCACGACTGCGGCGAGGCGAATGTGCCCGGCCGCCGCCCCCAGCGTCACCACGGGAACCTGGCGACGCACCGCCTCCAGGATCAGCTCTTCCGAAAACCGCCCGGCCATCGAGGAGAGCGGCGATGCCGGGCAGCAGAGCAGTCCGCTGGTGCGATGACGCAGGAGGGGCGGCCAGGCGTGCAGCGGGATCGTCCCGGCTGGAGTCGGTCGGCTGATGCGCGGCGTCTCCCAGCCATGTTCCTGCGATCGGAGCAGGCGGCCCAGGTGCTCGGCCGGTGGGGGAAGCGAGGTCTCGCCGGTATCCGACGGCGGAAGGGCCAGGCACACGAACATGCCGTGGGACCGCGGCGTGTCGGGTCGGTTGGCGAGGAAAGTTCCCTGGCCGATGTGCCGCTGCAACAACCCCTCCGCGCAGAGGTCGCTGATCGCCTTGTTAATCGTCTTGGCGTTCACTCCGAACCGCCGGGCCAGCACTCGCTCGCCGGGCAGTCGGGTGGCGAATTCCCCCCGCGTGAGCGCCTCGCGTAAGCGTTCCCGGGTACGCTGGAACTTGTAACTGGCGGCGGCTGCGGCCTGGGTTTCGGTGGATGGCGTCCGGTGGAACATGTGCATCGCTCGTCCTCCCGCCATCGACTGGGGTCGACGGCCGAGAACGCCTGCGGAGCGAGCCCGTCAGGCGGTTCACGGGACCGCGACGGCGTCGCGATCCCTGGTCGGCGTGTTGGTGCGAGGAACGAGACTTCCGGGCCGATGACCTGTCTCCGGAGAGATTCTGGGGCGGACCAAGTGTCCGGCAACGGGGAAAGCGGTCGCCGTGGTTGATTAAGGCCGGGCGAGCGATCTTCGGGTGCGAATATGCACGATAACAGCTTGGAACGGCGAGCCGCGGCAGGACGCCCCCCGCCTTATGAGCAGCGGAGTTCCGCCTATATGGACCATTGAAGATGGGAAAATGGTTTGGGGTTGCGGTGGGCACCGATGTTATAATCAGCAGGGTCCGCAGTGCCGCAGTCACGATGGAGGGTATCATGGGAATAGGACACCGGATGAACAGCGAAAGGCCAAGGCCGTGGGCCCCGCGAGTTGCTGCCGTGCTCGTGCTGTGCTTGCCGGCACTGGGAGCGCTCGGCGAGATCCGGGTCGCGACCTACAACCTGCTCCAGTTCGACAGTGCCGCGGCCACTCGCTACCCGTACTTCCGGGCAGTACTGGCGGCGGCCAATCCCGACGTCATCGTCGTCCAGGAA
The DNA here is from genome assembly GCA_964572385.1 of uncultured Planctomycetaceae bacterium. Classification (GTDB taxonomy): domain Bacteria; phylum Planctomycetota; class Phycisphaerae; order UBA1845; family UTPLA1; genus CAZNFM01. The sequence goes on from CAZNFM010000001.1 coordinate 224,543, forward strand.
ATCGCCAACCAGACGGCGGTCGACGCCTTTCGTGACCAGGTACTCAACGCCACGGGCGGACCAGGCGGATTCTCGGCGGCGACCTTCACCAACACCGCGTCGAACCTCGATCAGGCCCTCTTCTACCGGGCTGCCAAGGTCAGCGAGATCTCCGCCGGCTACGCGATCATCCCGCCGGTCACCCCGCCGGCCAATAGTCCGCGGGACGCCTACCGCTGGCAGATCCGGCCCAACGACGATCCCTCCGGCAACAGCGACCTTTACATCTATAGCATGCACCTGCACTCGACCGACCCCGCGCTGCGGCAGGCCCAGGCCACGGACGTCCGCAACAACGCCGACGCCCTGCCGGTCGGCTCCTTCGTCATCTATGCCGGTGATCTGAACCTCCAAAGCAGCAGCGAGGGTGCCTATGAGCAGTTGACCGGTGCGCCCGACTCCGTCGGCCGAGGCTTCGATCCCCTTTCCATGCCCGGGGCCTGGAGTAACAACTACTCCTTTCGGCAGATTCACACGCAATCGCCGCACCAGGATCACGACACGCCGGAGTCACCCGCTCCTCCCGGCGGGGTCGGCGGCGGGCTGGATGATCGTTTCGATTTCCTGCTCGTTTCGGGGACGCTGCGGGACGGCGCGGGCGTGGACTATATCACCGGCACGTATCGCGCTTTCGGCAACGACGGCGAACACTACAACGCGGACATCAATGATCCGCCGGTCATCCCGGAAGGGATCGATGTGGCCAACGCGTTGCACGCCGCGTCGGACCATCTGCCGGTGGTGATGGACCTCCTGGATCCATCCGGCCCGCCGCAGATCGGCACGATTCCGCCGGTGAACTTCGGCGTTGTGCTGCTGGGTGCGGCCCCGGTGCAGGCCGTCATCCAAGTGCAGAACGTCGCTCCACCGCCGGCGCTCGATCTACAGTACAGTTTCTCCGCGCCGGCCGGTTTTACCGCGCCGGCGGGCACCTTCCTCGAACCGGCCGGCGGCGGGGCCAACAGTCACACGCTGACCATGCTGACGAGCACCAGCGGCAACAAGTTCGGCTATCTGCAAGTGCCGAACAACTCCGTGAACGCCCCGAACCGGCAGGTCACGCTGTCGGGCGGCGTCATGGAGCACGCCAAACCGTCAACCGAGGCGGCCAGTCGCGTGTTTTCGGCGCCGCTGTCTTTCGGCACGCACCCCCTCGGGCAGTTCACCAACCAGATGGCCCGTGTCTATCACGCCGACATGGGGCTTCCGGCCGGCCTGACGGTGCCGCTGAAGGTCTATGCCGCGACGTTCACGAGCAACCCGAGCGGCCGTTTCAGCACACCGGGTTTCGCCGTCACCGGCGGCATTGCGGTGGGGGGGTACGCGGATTTCACGGTGCAGTTCAACGATACCGGCGCCTCTGCGGGCGTCTACCAAGCCACCCTGCGTTTTTCCACCATGGATGACTCGACCTTGCCGGGCGCGGCCTATCTTGAAAACATCGTTTTTGAGGTTTCCGCGGTCGTGACGAGCCGGATCCGGGGCGATTTCGACGGCAACGGGGTGGTCGATCTCGACGACGTGCCGCCCTTCGTGACCGTGCTGCTCGACCCGGACGCCGCGACGGAGGATGACCGCTGGACTGCGGACATGGACGAGGATGAGGAAATCACCGGCCTCGATATCCAACCGCTGGTCGATGCCCTGCTCTACTGATTACAATGGGCGGTTCCCCATCGGCCCTGGCCCCGTGGTGGGGGAAAGGAACCGGCCCATGTCTTGTGCCCGTGCTCGCCGCCCGGTCGTGATTGCCGCTGCCGCGATTCTCTCTGTCCTGCTCGTCGCCTGGCCTCCGACGGCTTTCGCTTGGGATGAGCAGGGCCACGCCATCATCACGGAACTGGCCCTGGAGGCTTTGCCCGACACCATGCCGGCGTGGGTTCGCAGTCCCGAAGTTCGGGCCAGACTCCTTTATCTCTCCGCCGAGCCAGACCGTTGGCGGGGTCAACGCCACGTCCAGACGGACCACATCAACAACCCGGACCATTACCTCGATGTCGAACATCTGGCGCCGTACAAGCTGACGCTGGAGAGCCTGCCGCCGCTGCGTCGCCAGTTCACCGACCTGCTGGCCGAGTACCGTGCTTTGCATCCGAAGGAGTTCAACGATTCGGATCGCGCCCGAGACGCGGCCTACACCCGGTCGGTGCCCGGTCTGCTCCCGTACCGCATCGCGGAGCTGCAATGGATCACGGCGGCGAGCTGGACCCAGTACAAGACCTACGAGCAATATCGCGATCGCGTCACCGACAACGAGCTGCGGCAGGCCCGCGAGAACATCATCTTCCACATGGGGATCATCAGCCACTTCGTCGGCGACGCCACGCAGCCGCTCCACCTCACCCAGCATTACAACGGCTGGGTCGGGCCGAACCCGAAGGGCTACACCACGAAGAAGAACTTCCACGCCCTGATCGACGGGGGCCTGATCGAGCAGTTCGGCATCACCGCCGACCAGCTCCGCCGCCAGGCTCGCCCGGCGATCAAGGTGTCCACCTCCGACGACTACTGGCCGGAACTGTGCGCCTGGCTGGCCAAGTGTCACGCCCAGGTGGAACCGCTCTACGCCCTGGAGAAATCCGGAGAACTCTATCAACCCGCAGGGCGCCGCTTCTTCGAGGATCGCCTGCTGGAGGCCGGGGCCATGCTTGCAGGCGTCTGGGCCGCGTCCTACGACGGCGCGGTGATCGACGAGTATCGCGAGAAGCAGCTCAAGGCTCGCCAGATGCCCGTCACCACTCAGCCCGCCGAGCAGCCCACGACGCAACCCGTGCGGCGGGCGGCGTCCGCCGCGCCGTAGCTTCCGGCACGCCCGATAGCTTTGCCGGCGAAAACGAGAATAACCGGGCCGAGCACGGTGCTCGGCTTGCTTCTTCTGGTGCCGCCCGACGGCGGGATCCCGCCGTTATCCACCACATCCGCTTTGCTCTCGGCCCTTGGCGTCAGTGCAGGTGAAGCGGCGTAAACAGTCTCAAGTACCGATTTCAGCGTGACGAAAGGCCTCGATAGGCGGTGGCCCGGAGCGGCTGCCCGCTCGCCGCAGGTTGGGGAGAGGAGGCAGCGTTTTCATGTCTCGGAGTGGTCCTCCAAGGGGTGCGGGGCATGCCGCCGGGGTGCTGGGGATAGTCGGCGTAACCTTGGGCTCGTGTTTCATCCCCGGTTGTGGTTCGGAGGTCATACCGATTCCGATCCCTTGCCCGGCCTGCACGGCGACGGCGACTGCCATCTGTGACACGGTGGTCATGCCCGATGGGACTCGGCTCCGGGCCGAGTACTCGCCGGGGGAGCCGGGCCGGCCGTTGATCATTGCGGTACCCGGCTTCGGCGGCAGTTATCTGGATGTCGGCCTTGTTTTTCCGAAAGGGTTGTTTCCGACCTTGTCGCTTTCGTTACCCGGCAACCTGTGCTCGGACCGGCTCCCGCCGGGGAGGACGCACACCATCGCGGCCGGTACCGAGGCGGTCGAGGCCTTGCTGGAACACTACGCCGACCTCCTGGCGGAATTTGGGGAGGACAAAGTCTTGCTGGTGGGGGCTTCCTTCGGGGGCCTGGTCGTGGCGGACTACTTCGCCAAGCATCCGGCCAGCGAGATGCCCGCCGTGATCATCGCGTCCCAGGACACCCCGCTGAGCGGCGGTCTGTTCGACGCCATCGGCGGGTACTTGCAGGTGATGCGCAACCTGTTCCCGCTGGTGGACAACACGCACTTGCAGGAGTATCTGGCTTCCTCGCGGACGTTCGACGTCTCCGCGGCCATCACCCAGACCCGCAACCGCTGGCTCATCATCGACGTGGCGGAAGACGACCTGGCCGTTGGCAGCCGGGCCATGGCGGAACGGCTGGGAGAGCGAGCCCGCCGTGCGGTGATCCCCGGCAACCACTTCACCCTGCTGGTCGCCGGAGAGAGCATCCGCCAGGCAATCGACGAGCATCTCGGCTTCCTGCTGCGGGGAGAGCCGTAAACGAGTCGCCGTGCTCTCGGCTGACCGTGGTCAGCCCACCCCGTGTCGCCGGTCTGCTTCCTGCTGCAATCGGGTGGCTTCCTCCAGCTTGCGCTTCTCCCTGCGGGTGAGGCGGTTGATGCCTTCGCGGTGGACCTTCTCCAGGATGCGGTCCACTTCCTGTTCCAGGGCTTCCTGTCGGCGTCGTTTCGCCTCCCAGGCTCCCTGGCGGGCCGTGGCTCGCCAGCCGGACCAGGCCCGCACCCAGCGTTCGCCGCGGTAGCCCCAGAGGATGCCGAAGGCCAAACCGGCAAGGTGGCAGGCATCGCCGCCGGCGTTCTCGCCCCGGTTGAGCAGGTTGAAGCCGTAAATCGCCACGAGCAGCAGGGCCGCGGCGCGGATCGGCACGGGGAACACCACCATGATGATGCGAATCTGTGGGAATAGAACCGCGCACGCGCCGAGGATCGCCAACACGCCGCCGGATGCCCCGATCAAGATACCCTCTGAACTAAGCAGCCCGATCGTGGTCATCGCCAGATACAGCAGCACCGCCACAAATCCGCCGAGCGTGTAAAAGGCGAAGAACCGCTTGCTGCCCCAAGTTCTCTCCAGAGGCTGCCCGAGGAAGTAGAGGCCGAGCATGTTGAACAAGATGTGGAGCAGGCTGTCCTGGTCATGCAGGTAGGTGAACGTGAACAGCCGCCAGACCTGCCCCTCCCATACTAGGCCGGTGTTCATCGCCAGCCATCGATAGACGGGACTGCCGGATCCGCCGGTGATCAGGCAGAGGACGAAGAGGGCCACGTTGGCCAGCAGGATCAGCTTCACCGCTCGGCCTGGGGAGGGAATCCCGCCTACCCACGACCGCAACCCGCTCTCCGGCTGCGATCCGCCGTAACAGTCGTCATCGGTGGAGTAAGGTCGGTCCCGCCAGCTCATCGCGGTTGACTCCGCTCCAGGTTCCAGCGCAGCAGCGTGACGATCGTCTTGGCGTCCACGATCCGCCCGTCGCAGATCATGGCCACAATCTCGGACCAAGTTAGCGGTTCCACGCGAATCCGCTCCGTCGGCTCGAGTCGCTGGGTCGCCCTGGTGAGATCGGTCGCCACAAACGCTCGCAACAGTTCGTCCATGATGCCGGGCGAGGAATAAAACGCGATCAGCGGCCGCATGGACGCCGCTTGGTAGCCGGTTTCCTCCTCGAGCTCCCGCCGGGCAGTCTGCTCCGGCGGTTCGCCTGGCTCGATGACGCCGGCGGGCAGTTCCCATAACTCGCGGTCAATCGCGAGACGGTGGTTCCGAATCATGACGCAGCGACCGTCGGCCAGCAGCGGCAGTATGACGACCGCACCGGGATGGCGAATTATCTCGTAGTCGTGCTCCCGCCCGTCCCGTCCTCGGATCGACGCGCGAAAGACCTCAAAGAGACGGCACTTGAGAACCGACTGCATCGCGTGCTCCCGACTTCCTGGCCGGCCGAACCCCGGCGGAGGATTGTAGGCGGGGCCGCTTGGGCAAGGAAGTGGATGAGCCGGTGCCCGCCCCCGCGCCGCCGGTACGAGCGCATACGGCCGGTCGGGGTTGCGCGGGGCGGATGGATGCCTCAGTCAGGCTCAGGCCGGCGCCGTGACGGAGTCCTTCCCGGCGGCAGACGAGGCCTTCTCCTGACGCTGACGGGTCTCCGCTCGATCGGTGTGGTGGCAGAGATACAACCCCAGGGAGCGGAGAGCCTCATCCGCCGAGCGGAAGACCGGCACGCCGCCGCTGCGGATGACATGCACCAGTTTCTCGTAGGCCGGCCCGCTGTCGATCACAACCACCAGCGGCTTGCGTGACCCGCGGAACAGTGCCGGCAACCGATGGGCGATCGAAGCGGGGTTCTGTATCTCCTCGTCCGTGGTCTGCATGGACGGGGTCAGCGGGACGAACGAAGCCACCACCGCATCGACGGCGTCGTCCTCGAGGAACACGCGGACGCAATCCTCGTAGGCCTGGTCGTTGGCCATGGGGGTGAGGTCCAGGGGATTGCGGGCGTTGACCAGCGTGTGCAGCTTGTGGCGGGCGAGGGTCTCTTCCAGGCGGGCCTGCTCGGCGGGCGAGAGTTCAGGAATCTCCAGCGTGTGCCGCGGGCCTTTGATCGAGTCAGCCATGCCGACCGTTTCGTAGCCGGCGTTGCTGATGGCGGCGATTCGGCGTCCGGTGACGGCTTTGCCGTGGAGGGCAGTGGCCAGCTCCAGGAGCTGCTCGAACTCCTTGAAAGTCTCCGCCACGATCGCGCCGGCCGCCGCCGCCGCCGACTGGCAGATGTCGTAGTCGCCGGCGATGCTGGCGGTATGGCCCGCGGTGGCAGAGCGGCCCTCCTCGGTGCGTCCGGCTTTGTAGAAAATGACCTGTTTGCCGCGGGCGGCGACTTCCTCGACCGCCTGCACGAAGGCGACGCCATCGAGGTCGTTGAAACCCTCGACATAGACACCGATCGCCGCGATGTCGTCGCGGCCGCCCACGGCCCGCAGCAGGTCGGATACCGTCAGATCAATCTGATTGCCGATGGAGATGGCGAACGCCGGATCGAGCGTTCGCACGTTGCTCATGCGCGTGATGATGAACGCGCCGCTCTGGGAGATGATGGCCAGCGGTCGCGCCGCCGCGTCGCGGCGCGGGTCCAGCTTGCTGTCGGGGATGAAAAAGGTGTCGTAGCGCCCCGGCCGGGCGCGGACGCCCATGCAGTTCGGCCCAAGGAAGATCGGCCCGCCGTCCGGACGGGAGCGAGCCGCGGTGATGGTCTTTCGCAACTGCGCCATGGCTTCCTCGGTGCCTTCCTTCTCTCCGAGGCCGCCGGGAATAACGATGACCGACGAGACCTTGCCCGTGTCGATGACCTCCTGTACGCAGGCGGGCATGTTCTGAGCGGCGGCGGCCAGGATCAGCAGGTCCACTTTTTCCGGCAAGGCCGCCAGATTCGCCACGCAGCGAATGCCGTCGATCGGCTCCTTCTGGTCCTTGATGACGTACATGTGCTCGACAGGGAACCCGCAGTCCTTGATGTTGTTGAGAATGATCCGCCCGAAGTTCTCCCGCTTGGCACTGGCCCCGAGAATGGCGATGGACTTCGGCTCCAGCAAGGCGGCAACCTTGCTCACCGGCCGTCCCGGCGGGCGCTTGGTGGCCGTGGCCAGGGCCCCGCGGCCGTCCAGCGGCACCATCGCCTGCCGACGGAAGGCGAACGGATTGACTTCCAGCTCGCGGAGGTCCGGACCTTCCGGCCCGCGGTCGGTGCAGAAACGCTTGGCGATGGCGATGAAGGCGCGGAAACAGCGGAGCAACTCGCCGTCCGCCGCGATGCGGCTGTGCCCGCGGGCCTTGCCGGAGAGGATCTCGTAGGCCGCCGTCTGCTTGAACAGTTCAAAGAACTCCTCCGCCGTCGTGTCGGTGGCGAGGGCCTTGGCGACGGCCAAACCGGGCTTCAGCTTCTGCGCCAGGTACTCGGTATTGATGCCGCCGAGGCCCGCGGCAATGACCGGGCCGAACTCCCGCGTGGAGCGAATGCCGACGAACAGCTCCTTGCCGAAACCCTGCCCGCCATGCTCGACGAACTCGACGATCAGCACACCGGCGATGCGCGAGGCATGGCCGCTTTGTCGGGCGATGAGGGCGTCGATCTCGCGGGCCACGGTATCGCGGTCCTTATGGGCGAAGACCACCGCGCCGCTGTCGGACTTGTGAACGATTTCCGGAGAGACGATCTTCAGCACGACGCGGTCTCCGGGAAACCGGGCCAGCATGTCCGCCGTGACGCTCATGCCGGAGGGTACGAACACGTGCTGCGGCGGGGAGATGGCCCCAACCAGCTCCACCACGCGGTAGACCTCGTGCTCGTAAAGCTGCCGCCGCTTGTCGCGCTCCACCTCCAGCAGAAGCTGGGCCACCGCCGTGGCCTCGGCCTGGGACAGCTCGCACTCCTGCCCGAACAGGCTCAGGGCCGTGGGTTCGGGGATCTGGCCCTTGCCCAGCTCCTCCGCCGGGATGGTGGTGATCCACTGGCGGACGGAGCGGCTGTCCGCTCCGCGGAGGAGCCCTTCGCGGTACACATTCGCCGACTGTCGTCCCAGCATGAACGCCTGCTGGTTCAGGTCGATCAGCGGCTTGCCTTTGCGAGCGAACATCTTCTCGATGGCCGCCAGGAAGTCGGCCTCGTCGATCTCGATGAACACCGACGCGGCCCCGAGGATGACCATGTTCATGGCCCGCGCCGAGCCCGCGGAGGTCGCCAGGCGGTCGGCGTCGATGAGCACGTGTCGCGGATAACGGGCGATCCACTCCAGCACCTGCTCGACGGCGCCGTAATTGGGGATGTTCACGATCGGCACGGTGTTCGAGACGATGACGCCGGATTCGCTCAGGGACTGAACGTAACGCAGGGCCTCCATCGGCTCGACGGCGAGGATCATGTCCGCCCGCCCGACCGGGATCAGGTCGCTGTAGATGTAATGGTCGGACATCCGCAGGTGGGCCTGCACGGCCCCGCCGCGTTGCGACATGCCGTGCACCTCGGACTGCTTGACCTGCAAGCCGCGGCGCATGGCCGCCAGCGAGAGGGCCTGGGCCGTGGTCAGGATGCCCTGTCCGCCCACGCCGGCCAGGATGATGTTGTATTCCATGGTGAGCTTCCTCAGCGAACGCGGGCCATCGCCCGGCGTCTGAAAATACGGCGGTGCGGCGCCGGTTTGCGCTCCCGGCAACGCCGACGGTTAAGAGACGGCGGTCTTTTTCTTGGCGGTCGCGTCCTGCACCATCTTGCGGGTCATCTGGATGCACGGCCGGCAGGCCACCACGACGGAAAGTCCCCGATGCTCGATCTCCCGCCGGAGCAGGGCGACGTTGTTCTCATGTTCCTTCGGCACAGGCCGGAGCTGCACGATGTGCTCCTCTTTGACGCCGAGACCGCGGATCACCCGGATCAAGTCTTCGCCGGTGGCGAAGATCTCCTGGCCGCCGGTCATACCGACCGTGGCGTTATCCAGGATGATCACGGTCATGTTGGCGTCTTCCTTGGCCGCCGCGATCAGCCCGGTCATGCCCGAATGGATGAAGGTCGAATCCCCGATGGTGCAGATGACCGGATGGGCCCCGGCTTTGGCCGCGCCGAGGGCCATCGACACGGAGGCCCCCATGTCGACGCAGGATTGCACGGCGTTGTACGGCGGCAGGGCCCCCAGTGTGTAACAGCCGATGTCGCTGAACAATACTCGCGACTCGTGCCCTTCCACCGCCTCCAGCATGGCCTTGAACGTGTCGCAGTGCGGACAGCCGTCGCAGAGCCGTGGAGGCCGGGGCGGCAGTTGCTCGACCGCTGGGAAGGTTTCGATTGAGCGCAACCCCAGGGCGGCGCGGACCCGTTCGGTGTTCAGTTCCCCATCCATCGGGATGGCCCCGCTCCGTCGTCCGCGAATCGCCTTGCCGGGTACCCCCAGCAGGCCGTTGATCTGGGTTTCGATGTAGGGATAGTTCTCCTCGACGACCAGCACTTCCGAACAGTGGTTGATGAGGTCACGAACCATCCGGGCCGGGACCGGATAGACCCCGACCTTCAGCAGCGACCAGGTGGAGTCCTCGCCGATCACCTCGCGCACGTAGTTGTAGCCGATGCCGCTCGCGATGATGCCCTTGGGGCCGCGAAGTTCCAGTGCGTTGAAGGAGGATTGCTCCGCGTATTCCTTGAGCTTGGGCTGGAGATCGAGCAACCGCCGGAACCGCCGTCGCGCGTTGACCGGGAGGAGCGTCCAGTCCGCAGCGCGGTCCGATGGGTTCAGCTCCTTGGGCGGTGTCGGCGCCGAGGTCTGGACCGCGGCCCGACTGTGGGCCAGCCGGGTGACCAGCCGAATGATGACCGGCAGCCCGAGCCGCTCGGACAGCTCGAAGCCCTCGCGGGTCATGTCGTACGCTTCCTGCTGGTTGGACGGTTCAAACATCGGTACCTGGGCAAAGTCGCCGTAGATGCGGGAGTCCTGCTCATTCTGCGACGAATGCATTCCGGGATCGTCGGCCACCGCCAGCACCAGCCCGCCGTGAGCGCCGGTCAGCGCAGAGTTGATGAACGGGTCGGCGGCGACGTTCAGCCCGACGTGCTTCATCGAGACCAGTGCCCGCTTGCCGGCGAACGACATGCCCAGGGCTTCTTCGTAGGCGACCTTCTCGTTCGGTGACCAGCGGGCCGAGACCACGCCGCCGCCTTTCGTCCTTGCCTCGACGAATTCGAAGATCTCGGTGGCGGGCGTGCCCGGATAGGAGAAGACTCCGCTGATGCCCGCGTCAATTGCCGCCAGTCCGACGGCTTCATCACCCAGAAGCAATTCGCCCATGATCAGTTTCTCCGGGGTCTTGCGCCCGCCACACTCGTTTGCCGCGAAGGCCCCCGAACAGGACTGGAACCGCGGCGAGAGGTTTGCCGCCGATCGCCGCGACGCAGCAACTTCACCAGCGACAGACCGTTAGGCCAGGCAGTGACCTGGTGGCTTGCAAATGCTATGCCGCGACCGGGTGGGTTGCACTGGAAACCTCCGGCCAGGTCGCACATCGGCTGTGGCAGGCTGGCGGATGCGGCGGCGTCTTTGGGGCTGGGGCGCTGTCTGTGGCTGCCCGATTTTCGTGGGTAACGAAACGGGACTCTGTAGATCTTTGGCGAGACGAGGCCCTCAGGTGCCAGCCGCCTGGTAGATGCCACCGAAGGATCCGAAATCGAGCCGCTCGATGGGCGAACTTTTGCGCAGCAATGCGGAGGCGGCTTGATAGTGACGCGAAACCGCGACGGCTTCCAAGATGTACCGGGACAGCGACGGAAGCAAGGCGGAAACGGCTCGGCGACGCAGTCTCCTTCGGGCCGCTCGGACGCCACTGAAGAACAAGGCGAACCCCAAAATACAAAATATAGAGCCTATATATCCTCTTTTATGCGTGGGCATGCATGCATGGCCATTGCCGCGTGGTTGGGTGCTACAGATCGACGTTCGCAGCGTGGAATACAGCTTTGAGACATGAGGTGCCGGGTTGCCTTGGAAGCGGTTTCCCGGCGGCGGCAAGGCAGATGTATACGATGCGGCCGACAGCTTTCCAGACGAAAAGAAGCGGGATCCGGACTTGGCATCCAGATCCCGCTTCCGTCTTGTCGCTGCAACTGCTAGCAGGTGCAGTGCTCAGTCGCGAGCATGCACCGAATGGCCTCGGTCGCCTTTTCGGGCTCCCGAGCGTTCGCACCGCCTTCCCGCAGCGTTGCGCCACAGGAGCGATGCGAACTGCTGCGCCAGCCAAGATCCCCGGTTGCTCGATTCGGAAGAAACGAGCCCACCCGATTTCCCGCTGGCGGGAGCCGGTCGGCCGTATTAACGGCCGCCGGCCTGTGCCTCGACCTCAATTACCGGGTCCAGAACAGAATCGCCCAGCTGAGCGGGGTGAAGATCAGGTCCCACAGCGGGTTGAGGTCAATCAGGCCGATCAGAGCAGCAAGCACAAAATCCCAAACTGCCATTGTTTTTCCTTCCTTGTTAACAAGGTTTCCTTAACACTCCGCGTCGAGCGACGCGGAACCAACACGACTCGGGAAGAGTAGTTACCCCGCCACGAAAGTCAAGAGCCACGCGAGCGGGGCAAGAATCCAGTCCACCGACGGGTTCAGGTCGATGAAGCCGATCAGCGCCGCCAGGACGAAATCGAGCACGATCATGACGACCTTTCCTCCACGACTGCTCCCCGCCAGCAAGCGAGGCGGATCTCGCTAAGCCGTTCGCTCCGGCGGATCTCGGGGAGCATGGCATCCGCCGACCCAACATTCCAAGCCGGCCGCGCCTTGAAGGCGAAACCGCCACAGGCTATATCGCCTGTCGTAAGGCGGGGAGTTTAGCTACCCGCCAGCCTCTGTCAACACCTCGGGTCGGCTGCTTTCCGGTTTTTTCCAAGTCGGAGATTCGGCTGCGACGCTTGAGCGGTTCATCCTTGGGAACCACGCAGACATAATATGAGACTTATGATGACCGACATGCTTATTCTTAATATATTGTCAAAAATAAGGTTACGCTTTATTGTCTCACGTTATGGATTGATCTGGAGTCGGGGGAGCCACGGTAATGGCGAGTGTCGTACGTGGCGAGTTTTGGAAGTTGTTTATGTTGTTAAAAAAGATTTCGGTCTGCTGGATCCGCAAGGATCGTATCCCCGGCGACTGCGGTCAATGCCTTCCTAATTAGAGGACATGACCTGTTAATGGTCTCATTCCTTGGTTTGCCAGTCGAACTCGGCGACGACCGGATTGTGGTCGGACCCGTGGGTGGCAACCTCGCCCGACACAATGCGATACGATTTGGGAACGTAGCGTCGGCCCATTTCGGGTGAAGCGAAGATGAAGTCGATCATTCCCCCGGGACGTTTGTTATAGGTTTCTGCTTTGGATGGCAAATCCGCCAGAAAGTGCGTCAAGGCCGTCGGCCCGTCGCCGAGCAGGGTCTGGATCGGTTTGCTCTCCCGGGTGTCGTTGAAGTCTCCGCAAATCACGAAGAGTGCGGAGCGGTCCTGTTTCAGCAGGCCGTCCAGAACCTTGCGGATTTGGCGGGTCTCGCCCAGGCGCTGAGGCTCCGTCTCGTCTGCTCCATCTCGTTTACTCTTGAGATGCACCACGAATACATGAAATGGCGAACCGGCCGGCGGCTGGATTTCCACCTGGAGCAAGTCACGGTTGAAGGACATAAGGCGACCAGTATCGTCATGAAATCGGACGTGCCGATGCGAGGTCACCGGCCCGACCGGTAGACGCGACAACAGGGCACAATCGATGCCCCGCAGGTCGTTGCCTTCGAACAGGACCACATGTTCGTAGCCGAGGTCGGCCAGGTAGGTTCGGTTGAACTGTTCCAGGATGCCGCGATTCTCGACTTCCTGGAGCGCCAGCACGTCGGCATCCACCTCGCGAATCGTCTTCGCCAGTGCCGCCAGCTCATTCGACGGCTTCGTGGGCGTACCTTCATCCGCTCGGTACGGATCATCGTGTTCGTCGAACAGATTAAGGATGTTGAAAGTAGCAATCCTGACGGTGCCCGTGAACTCCCGCCGTACTTTGGGCGGAGTTGTGGGTTGCGTGGTGGCCGGCACCTCGCCTTTGCCGAAGGTCACCTGCTCGGGCCGCACGATTTCGATCTGCGGCTTGTCCTTGAACTGGGTGATGAAGCCGCGGATGCGAACCTCCTTGCCCGCATAGAGCCGCTCCGGCGGCTCGGGGAATTTGGCGTAGTTCGCCTGGCGGATGATGGCGGTGAAGGAGCGGGCCGCGTCGAAGTTGAGAAAGCAGATCTTCCCGATATTGCGCGTCTCGATAATCTTGCCCTGTACAATCACCTCTCGCCCGTAGTACTGGCCGGCGTCCTTCCAGTGAATCACCGGCAGATCGCTCGGAGCGGTCGTGGGCGGATCCTCCGCTCGCACTGGCAGGACGGTCAGTAGCAACAGGCACGAGATCAGTCTGGGGTCAACGCGCATCGGAAGCTCCCTGGTATGACTGCGGACTCACGAATTCAGGCATGAACACGGCGGCCGACCCCCTCGCGTCGGCCCGACAGGAAAGTTTTACCGTAGACGCCTTGCCGACGCCATGACCGGCCCCGGGTGTTGCCGGAAACCTCCGGGAGGGAAGGTCTATTCAAGGGTCAGGGGCCAGATCTTGCCGCCGGTTGTAGGTCCGACAGGGGAACTCTCCATCCAAAACCGGCGTCGGCTCATCCGAACCTTCCCCGCTCCCGCGGGGTGGAGGTCGGCAACCGCAACTGATACGCCGAAATGTAGCCCTTTTGCTGGAAGTGCTTGAACAAGTCCTCGACGGTGCGGAACACCCGCGTCGCGGTCTCGGTCACGAACGGCGAAGGCTCCTTCTGCGGCCGCCAGATTACATAGACTTCCTTGGTGCCCTCGAAAGCGTGCTGCAACTCTCGCTCCACCCCGCTTGACAGGCCGGGGATACCGCCGGGCAGTTCCGGGATGTAACTGACGATCATGTCCGACTGGTCGATCAGCTTGAAGTCGCGGGCGTAAATCTGGCCGTCGATGTCCCGGGCGACGCTGGTGATATCCGGAACATTAAAGTCCAGGTCTCGACCATTGACGCGGACGGTGATGGACTGGCGGCCGGTCTTGGTCGCTTCGCCGGCCTCGAACAAAAGCCGCTTTTCGTCCAGGTCGCCGGGATCGAAGCAGATGAAATGCTCGGCCAGGGCGGCGCGGAACCCGTCGATCTCGGCCAGCACCTCCGGCATGTCCATGACATGGGTCATGGGAAAGCTGGGATAGATCTTCTTACGTTGGGCTTCGAACATGAGCCGGAACAGCGACTCGGCGGTCTCGCCCTCCTGACCGCGGGCCAGGACGTAGAAGCGGCCGTGCCCGCCGATGGCGTGGGCCAGGATCTCCGTCGCCAGGATTTCTTCTTCTCTCCAGACCATGATGTCCTTGAGGGTGTGGGGCAGGTCGTGTTCGCGGAGCAGGCGTTCATGGACGGCGTCCACGTTGTCGACGAGGGTGACATACAGGTCGGCGTCGAGGGCGGTCATGTGGTCGAAGTCGAAAGCCTGAAACAGGCCGTGCTTCCAGCGGAAGGTGGCGTGAGTGTTGATAATGAGGTTTTCGGATTTTTCGGCGGTGGCCAGGATATCCTTGAAGACCGCGCGGCGTAGGGTGTTGAGCCGGGTCCGCGGCAGGTCCAGGATTCGGCCGCGGACCACGTCCGGGGCTTCGGCGTACATCATGTCGCCGACGTTGCAGAGCGTGACGTGGTGGCCCCGCTCGCGAGCCAGCCGCACGACGGTCTCCAGAAAGGGTTTCTTGTCCACGCCGACCTGCCCGGTCATCACGACGCGGCAGCCTGGGTGCGGTGCACGGCCGAAGAGGGTGGAAGGATTGCGAGTCATATTCAGAACCTCCAACAGCCCGGTCGCCGGTTCCGTCGCCGCCGGGGTTCGGCGGCGGCGCGATCGGCCTCACCGCCGTCGCTGTGGGCATCTTACCACATCGGCCGGGTCATCGGTACGCGCGGTGGCGAGTCCGGTTGATCGCGAAGCGAGTTTGGAGACGTTATGATGCGGCTTTCTGGAGACGCCGACGGACCGGACGCGGATGGGTTTGCCGCGGCCGGGCCTCGTGGTCGGGGAGCAGGTGGAACATTATGGCGGTGGATATCAAGCGGCTGGCGGAACATATCGGACAGCAGGTCACCATCGAGGGCTGGCTCTATAACCGGCGGGATTCCGGGAAGATCGCCTTCCTGGTGGTCCGCGACGGGACCGGACTCTGCCAATGCGTGGTGACCAGTTCGCCGCAGACCGAGGCGTTCTTCGACCAGGCTCGCCGGCTGGGGCAGGAAACCTCGCTCCGCGTGACCGGCACGGTCCGCGCCGACGCCAAACAGGTGGGGGGCGTGGAGCTGGACGTGACCGGCCTGGAGGTGGTCGGCGAGAGCCGCGACTACCCCATCACGCCCAAACCGCACGGCATCGAGTTCCTGATGAAACACCGCCACCTGCACTTCCGCTCGCGGCGGCAGTGGGCCATCCTCCGCGTCCGGGCGACGCTGGTCGACGAAATTCGTCAGTTCTTCAATCGCAACGGCTTCACGCTGATCGACACGCCGATCTTCGCCCCGGCCGCAGGCGAGGGCAGCCAGACGCTCTTCACCGTCGACTACTTCGGCGAGCCGGTCTATCTCGCCCAGACCGGGCAGCTCTATGTGGAGACGGCCTGCATGTCCTTCGGCAAGGTCTATTGTTTCGGGCCCACCTTCCGGGCGGAGAAGTCCAAGACCCGCCGGCACCTGACGGAGTTCTGGATGGTCGAGCCGGAGATTGCCTTCGCCGATCTGGACGCGGTCATGGCCGTGGCCGAGGACATGACCTGTTCCATCGTCAGTCGCGTTCTGCGGGACCACCGGGCGGAGTTGGAGTTGCTCGGGCGGGATGTTTCGGTACTGGAGCAGATTCGTAAGCCGTTCTACCGGATCACCTACACGGAGGCCGCCGACATCCTCCGCAGCGACCGGGCCAGGAATCTGCTGGAGAGCGACCTGGGCGCGAAGCAGGCCCGCGTCGCCGAGGTCAGGAAGCTCATCAGCGACCACGAGGCTGAAGTCGCCGCGGCCGGCACCAAGCAATGGAAGAAGGACAAACTGGCGGCGGAAATCATCGAGCTGCGCGAGGAGCTGGACGAGCTGGAGACGGAGATTCGCAACATCCCGCACCATATGGAACTGGCCGCGAACTTCGAATGGGGCAAGGACCTGGGCGGCTCCGACGAGACCATCATCAGCCGCCTGCACGACCGGCCGGTCTTTGTCACCCATTACCCGCGGTCCATCAAGGCGTTTTACATGAAGAAGAACGCCGCGGACGGGCGGCTGGTGAACAACTTCGACATGCTGGCCCCGCAGGGCTATGGCGAGATCATCGGCGGCTCGCAGCGCGAGGAGGTGTTGGAGGATCTACTGGAGCGCATGGCCGAGGAGAAGCTGAACCTCAAGGACTACGAGTGGTACCTCGACCTCCGCCGTTACGGCACCGTTCCGCACGGAGGCTTCGGCCTCGGCGTGGAGCGGACGCTGGCCTGGCTGTGCGGACTGAAGCACATCCGCGAGACCATCCCGTTCCCGCGGATGATGGGGAAGTTTTATCCCTAGCGGAAGCCCCGCGGGGCCCTTCGATCAGAATCGCGGCCGTATGGAAGCGGACCGCGGACGGCGGGCGGATGCCAACACCGTCGCGAAGGCATTGCCTCGCTGCTTCTTCGGGGTCGTCGAGGGAGCCGCCTCGTACGAGAGCCGCACATGTCGGAAGTGTGTTGTCCAGCATGTCGACGCGCCATTCCGGATTCATCGGTGCCGTTGGCGTCTTGCCCCTACTGCGACACCAGGCTGATGAACCCTGCTCCTTCCGAGTCCCGCACTGCCGGGAACGCAGAGCTTCTCCTGGTGGCCGACCGCTATCGGACGCTCCAGTGGTTCTTCCTGGCGGCCTTCTACGGCCAGAGTTCGCTGCTGGTGATGTTGGACTCAGTTGGCCGCGTGGGCCTCGGCGGCGGATTGCTGATCGTCCGGTTCTACAGTCTCCTCCACTGGTACGCCGGGCGGACGATGGTCCGGTTGCTGCGGGCGTTGCGCAAGAGCCCGACCGCCGTCGCCCTCTCCGCGTGCCTGATGCCGCTGCCCGCCGTCAATCTGGTCGTTATGGCTTTCGCCAGTTCGCAAGCGGCGAGCGTCCTGAGCAAGGCGGGGCTTCGCGTGGGGATCTTCGGCGTCTCGGACCGTGAGGTCATGGCGAAGCGGAATCTCAATCTCTGCCGCCAGTGCGGCTACGACCTGACCGGGAACGTCAGCGGCCGCTGTCCAGAGTGCGGCACGATGATTTGACGGCGGAGGGTGCGACGGAATGCGCTGTCCGAACTGCCAAAACGAGCTTGGTTCGGAACATCGGCTGGCCCTTTTCTGCCCGTCGTGCGGGCAAAGGCTGCCCGCCCCCATGCCGGAGCAATACTGCGTCGTCAACGGCGTGGACCTGCGTTCGGTCGCGCGTGGACAGCGCGTGCTTCTGTGGTTGGTCCTGCTCATGATCGGGATCAACATACTGGTTACGGCGAGTCCCCTGATGCCTCCGCTGGTGGCCGCCCTGGTCGCCCTGTTCTTCCTATGCGGGACCGTGGTCACCATGGTGCAGGTGGTTTCGCTGTCGTGGGCCATGAAGACCAACGCGGGGATTATTCTCATCCTGGGGCTGCTGACGCTGGCGCCATGTGCGAATCTGCTTGTTCTGCTGGTCGTCAGTGGCAAGGCCACCAACCTCTTGCGGAAGGCCGGCCTGAGGGTCGGGTTTATGGGTGTTCGTGACCAGGAAGTGCTTCGCCGGCTGCACCCCCGCCTCTGCCGCCAGTGCGGCTACGACTTGGCCGGCAACGTCAGTGGCCGCTGTCCGGAGTGCGGCGTGCCCGTCAGCCGAACGGATTCGGCCACCACGGGAAGGTGAAAGCCGCGGCGGATCAGCTTCAGATCGTGCCGCCCCGATCAATCGAGCAGCGAACGCCCCGTCATTTCCTTCGGCTGCGGGATGCCGCCGAGGGCCAGCAGGGTCGGGGTGATGTCGGCCAGGCGTCCGCCCTCGCGGAGCCTGCGGCCTTTGTACCGGTCGTCAACCAGGATGAGCGGGACGTCGAAGGTCGTGTGGGCAGTGTGCGGTCCGCCGCCGGTGGTCGGGTCGATCATCATCTCGCAGTTGCCGTGGTCGGCGGTCACGATGGCCGCGCCGCCTTTGGCCAGCACCGCGTCCACAACTCGCCCGAAGCACTCGTCCACCGTCTCCACCGCCGTGATCGCCGCTTGCAGGTTGCCGGTGTGCCCGACCATGTCGCCGTTGGCGTAGTTCAGAATGATCAGATCGTAGGCGTCGGTGGCAATCCGGCGAAGAACCTCCTCGGTGACGAGCCGGGCGGACATCTCGGGCTTCTGGTCGTAGGTGGTGACGTCGCGCGGGGAGGCGATGAGCTGCCGGTCCTCGCCGTCGAAGGGTTCATCGCGGTAGTCGTTGAAGAAGAAGGTTACGTGCGGGTACTTCTCCGTTTCGGCGCAGCGGAACTGCTTCAGACCGAGCGCCGCGGCATACGCCCCGAGGATGTTTTCCATCTTCGGCGGGCGGCCGAAGGCCACCTTGACCGGCAGGCCCTTTTCATACTCGGTCAGCGTGCAGTAATAAAGGTCAGCGAGCTTCCTCGGTCGAGCGAAGCCCAGGGTCTTCTTCGCGCCGTCCTTGTCAACCGTTTCGTAGGGGAAGATGTCGAAAGTGAAGGCGCGGGTGATCTCGCGCGGGCGGTCGCCGCGGAAGTTGAAGAAGATGACGGCATCGCCGTCGCGGACCGGGCGTGGCTCGCCGATGATGGTGGGGACGATGAACTCGTCGCCGGAGCGGCTGGGCTCGGTCGCATTGGCGTAGTAGTCCGTGAAGGCCTGTTCGGCGGAGGCCACGCGGCGGCCGGTGCCTTCAACCAGCATCCGATAGGCGGCCTCCACGCGGTCCCAGCGGTTGTCGCGGTCCATGGCGTAGTAGCGACCCACGACGGTAGCCACGCGGCCGACGCCGAGTTCGCGGATCTTCGACTCGACCTGACGGATGAACTCGACACCGGACTGCGGCGGCGTGTCGCGGCCGTCGCCGAAGGCGTGGAACAGCACGCGGTCGCCGGCCAAACCGCCGCGGCGGGCCAGTTCCATCAGGGCGTAGGCGTGGTCGAGGGTGGAATGGACGCCGGCATCGCTGCACAGCCCCATGAGGTGCAGCGATCCACCCGTGCGGCGGCAGTGCTCCACCGCCCCGACCAGGGCCGGGATGCGGAAGAAAGAGCCGTCGCGGATGGTCCGCGTGATCCGCATGACTTCCTGGTCGACGATTCGACCGGCGCCGATGTTCTGGTGTCCGACCTCGCTGTTGCCCATCACGCCGTCGGGCAGTCCGACCTCCTCGCCGCTGGTGTGGATCAGGGTGTGGGGATAGGCGGCGGTGAAGCGGTCGTCGTTGGGCGTTCGTGCCAGGTGAATGGCATTGGAGGCGTTGAACCGGGCGTCGGGGTTGTGGCCCCATCCGTCGCGGACGACGAGTAGCAGAGGTCGGCGGTCCAGTTTCATTGTTAAGATTCTCCGTGCGCCCGAGGGCGACGACATTCTATCGGCTCGCGGGCAGGGGTCGATGCGTTCTAGAATCCATGTTCGTGCGGGGCTGGTGCGCACACGCCCGAGACACTGGCGGGCGATTGTAGTACGCGATTCGGCGGGTTCGCTGATTCAGGTTGTGGCACGGAGTGAGACGATCGCGTATTCTTCGTCGCGAGACGGCCGACCGGCCGTCTCCGGCGAGCCGCATTCGGACGAAACCGGCGCCACATGGCCGGCGGTCGGGTTTGGTTATCCGTCATGGATCCTGAGTTCCTGAAAGGCGTGGAGATGTGCCCGTCCCTATCCTCGCATCGGATTCTGTATCATCCGTTCTTGCCCTGCACGCTCATCTGGGTCGTCGGTTCGGGTGCCTGCGTACCGGCCGATCGGCAAGTGCAGACGGCCGGCAGCGGTCCGGCCGCCGGCGGCGGGAAACCCTGTGCCGGGGCCGCCGGCCGCACGGCCGGTGAACCGCCGCCCGGTGGAATGTGGCTGGAGACCCTCGACCTCGGGCTGATGGTGCAGGACTGGGGATCGCCCAGGGCTGGCCGCAGCGTGGACAACAACCCGCTGCGGATCAGCGGCCGAACCTTCGAGCACGGGATCGGCACGCACTCCAACAGCGAATGGGTGATCGACCTGAAACGCGCCGCCCGCACCTTCCGGGCCGTGGTGGGTGTGGATGATGAAGTGGAGGTCGGTCGGGCGTCGATCGTCTTCGTGGTGACGGTGGACGGCAAGGAGGTACACCGAACCGGCGTGATGAAGAGCGGCGACGAGCCGGTTCCGCTGGAAGTGGACCTCATCGGCGCCCGGCAGTTGGTCTTGACGGTGGAGGACGGCGGCGACGGGATCGACTACGACCACGCCGACTGGGCCGACGCCATGCTGGTTCTGGCCACGGACGCCGTGGCCCGCCCGGAGGCCGTCCCCATTCACGTTTCACCGGAGCCTCCGCCGGCGATAGCCCGGGGGACGGCGCCGGAGCCGGCGATTCACGCGCCGCGGGTGGTGGGGGGGACGCCGGGCCGAGCCTTTCTGTTCCGGATTCCGGCGACGGGGGAGCCGCCGCTGCGGTTCAGCACCTCCGACCTGCCGTTGGGCCTGAAGCTGGACGCCGAAACCGGCATCATCAGCGGGGTCCTGGTGGATGAGCGGGTCAGCGTCGTGGATGTCGCCGTGGAAAGCCCGCGGGGACGGGCCGCGTCCAAACTGACGATCGTCGCCGCGCCGAAATCCTTGGCCTTGACGCCGCCGATGGGCTGGAATTCCTGGAACGTCTGGGGTACGTCGGTGGACGATGCCAAAGTCCGCGCCGCCGCGGACTGGATGGTTCGGAGTGGGCTGGCCGCCCACGGTTATCAATACATCAACATCGACGACGCGTGGGAAGGCGAGCGCGACGCGCAGGGTCGCCTCCAGCCCAATGAGAAGTTCCCCGACATGAAGGCCCTGGC
Organism: uncultured Planctomycetaceae bacterium; assembly: GCA_964572385.1. Classification (GTDB taxonomy): domain Bacteria; phylum Planctomycetota; class Phycisphaerae; order UBA1845; family UTPLA1; genus CAZNFM01. The sequence continues at coordinate 245,695 of CAZNFM010000001.1, forward strand.
CGACTACGTTCATAGCCAGGGATTGAAGTTGGGCATCTACTCTTCGCCCGGACCGAAGACCTGCGCGGGGTATGAGGGCAGCTACCAGCACGAGCTGATCGACGCCCAGACCTGGGCGGAATGGGGCATCGATCTGGTGAAGTACGACTGGTGCTCTTATGGGCAGATCGCCAAGGACGACAGCCTGGAGGAGTTGCAGAAGCCCTACCGCATCATGCGCGACGCCCTCGACGCCTGCGGGCGGGACATCGTGTACAGCCTCTGCCAGTACGGCATGGGCCGCGTTTCGGAGTGGGGGGCGAAGGTCGGCGGCAACTACTGGCGGACCACCGGCGACATCGTCGATACCTGGGCCAGCCTGGTCGGCATCGGCTTTGGCCAGAGCGGGCTGGAGGCCTACGCCGGGCCGGGACATTGGAACGATCCCGACATGCTTGTGGTCGGCAAGGTCGGCTGGGGGCCGACGATTCGCGACACCCGGCTGACGCCCAATGAGCAGGTGACGCACATCACGCTCTGGTCCTTGCTGGCCGCGCCGCTACTGATCGGTTGCGACCTTTCCCAGATGGACGAATTCACCCTGGCGGTCCTGACCAACCCTGAGGTGTTGGAGGTGAATCAAGATCCTCTCGGCCGACAGGCGGCACGCGTGGCCATAGTCGGCTCGACGGAGGTCTGGATGCGTCCGCTGCTGGACGGCACCGTGGCCGTCGGGTTGTTCAATCGCGGTCGGGCGGAGGCCAGGGTGACCGCGAGTTGGTCGGATCTGCGACTGAGCGGCCCGCAGACGGTGCGGAATCTCTGGCAGCGGCGCGACGAAGGCGTCTTTGATGAGTCTTTCTCCGCGGTGGTTCCGCGGCATGGCGCGGTGATGGTGAAAATCGGCACTCCGCAGTCCCGGTAGGGGCCGCGTCGCGCCCAACCGGCGACGTTTTCGCCAGGATGCCGACTGCGGCCGGACCTCGGAGGCTCGAGCCGCAGCGCCAGGGCGGACCGCCGGCCTTCCTTTCGCAAGGATTCCGGTCCATGAGCACGGTGGTGTTTGGAAATGCTCGGTTTACCCTTCTTGGCCCCGGCCTCCTGCGGCTGGAATATGCGCCGGACGGCGTCTTCGATGATCGTCCGACCTTTCGGGCCATCACCATGCCCTCGCCTCGGCCGTTTCTCGCCGTGAGCGTGCAGAACGGCGAACACGTGTTGACCGCGCCGGGCGTGGAGATCCGCTACCGCGGGCCGGAGGCCTTCCGCCACGACAACCTGGTGGTGCGCTGGGAAGCGGGCGGGCTTCGCGGCCAGTGGTCGCCGGGCGACGTGGATCACCTGAATCTCGGCGGCATTCCCACGCTGGACCACGTGCGGCGTTCGCTCGTCCCGCGCGGCATCCATCCCGCCGGGATCCCCGGCAACGATCGGATCGGGGAGAAGAATCTGGGGCGGATCGGCGTGAAGGTCCAGTTTGCGCAGGAGCAGGATCCCGCCTCCGTACCCGGCGGCAAGGAGGCGTGGAAGTGGCTGGGCGGCGATGCGGACCTTTATCCTGAGCCGTACCGCAGCGAGCTGGAGGATTTTCGCAAGTTTCCGCCCGGCATGGTCAGCCGTGCCGGATATACGGTGCTGGACGAGACCGGCATGGCCTTCTACGACCCGCGGACCCGTTGGATCGACCGCGCCGTCCGGCCCGACTATCAGAACATCTTCTTCTTCGCTTACGGCCACGACTACGCCCGTGGAATGCGGCAGTTCACCGATTTGTGCGGGCCGGTCCCACTGATTCCGCGCTGGGCCTTCGGACCGTGGTACTCCTGTTTTCAGGCGTACAGCGTCGCCGACCACCGGGCTATCGTGAAGGGTTTCGCCGATGCGGGTATTCCGCTCGATGTGCTGATCGTCGACATGGACTGGCACATCAACGAGTGGGACGGATGGGAATGGAACCGCCGGTTATACCCGGACCTGGAGGGCTTCTTCGAGTGGGCGAGGCAGGCGGAAATCCACATCGCCTTGAACCTGCACAGCGAGACCATCAACCGTCGGGACAAGCACGCGCGCGGGATCGCCCGCCGCCTGAAGGCCGGCGACCCGCTGAAAGCGGAGAATCCGGCCCATCTGGATTTCCTCTGCCACCCCAAGTCCTGGCTGCTGGACTACACGGATCGGGCGACCTGGGAGGCGGTCCGTGACGTGTGCCACCGACCCAACGAGCGGCGGGGCGTGGACTTCTGGTGGCTCGATCTCTGGCAGGGGCTTCAGAAGGGCTACAACAGCGTACTGTGGGTGAATCACCTGGTCAGCGAGCACATGGAGACGGAGTACGGACTTCGGCCGCTGATCCTCGGCCGCTATTCCGGTATCGGGTCGCATCGCTACCCCGCCTACTTCTCCGGCGACACCTTCTCTCACTGGGAAGTGCTGGATACCGAGTTGGAGGCCAACCTCCGCGCCGGCCAGGTCGGCATGAACTACTTCTCGCACGACCTCGGCGGATTCGTCGGCCACCTGAGCGGCCCGCCGATCGAGCAGGTGGATCCGGAGTTGTACGCCCGCTGGATGCAGATGGGGGCGTTGTCTCCGGTCATGCGGGTGCACAGTAATCACGGCACGCGGGAGCCGTGGAAGTACGGCCCGCGGGTGCTGGAGGTCGTGCGCCAGGCGTATCATCTGCATGTGCGGCTGGTGCCATACTTGTATCACCTGGCCCGCGAGGCGTACGAGTGCGGGCTGCCGATCCACCGGCCGCTGTACTTCCTGCATCCGGAGGACGACGCCTCCTACGCTGTCGATGACGAGTACTTCATCGGAGAACGAATGCTGGCCGCGCCGGTGGCCGTGCCGGGAGGACGTCGCAAGGTGTACCTGCCGGCGGGAGCCTACTGGGACTTGACCACTGGAAGCCTGGTCCGCGGGCCGGTCACGATCGACCGCGAGTATCAACTGGAGGAGATTCCGCTGTTCGTGCGGGCCGGGTCGATCATTCCGCAGCAGGAGGTGTCCACTCACGTCGGGACGCGGTTGCCGAATCCGCTGGTGCTGGCGGTCTATCCCGGTGGTCAAGACGCCTTGGACTTGTACGAGGACGACGGGTTCTCGCCGGCCTACCGCCGCGAGGCATATTCGCGATGGCCGATCCGCTGGGAGGAAGAGGGGGACACGCGGACGCTGCGGCTGTTGCCGATGCGTGGCGAGTTCGCCGGGATGCCGGTCCGGCGGGACGTGCGGCTGGAGGTGTGGTTCACCGAAGAGCCGTTGAGCGTGAAGACCAACGGCGGCCGCGGCCGTGCCCGGATCGAATACGACGCGGCCCGGCGGTGCCTGCGGGTGCAATTGCGGCAGGTTGAGGTGAACCGCGAGGCCATTGTCGCGGTAGCGATGGTCTGACGTGGGGAGAATCGCTGCGAGGCAGGCGAAGGGCCTGGGGAATCCTCGCGCCTGCCTGTCGACCGCCAATATGTTCGCCGGACCCCGTCCCTTGATCTGCGCGCAAGTTCCTGGCACGCTATTTGCTAAAACTTTGCCTAAACCGGAGTTGGTGTGCGGTTGGCGATTGAGGATGTCTCGCCGTGAAAATGCTTGAACGCTTTTGGACCGGCTGCGGGCACTGCAAGGGCGAGCAGCCTTGCCCCATTGTCACGGAGTGGGAACAAGCCGAGGGCGGTGCACGGGAAGGAATCGCCCGGCTACCGGTGGCCCTGACCGCTCTGGTCGTGTTCATCTTTCCCCTGGGGTGCGGGATTCTGGGTGCCTGGCTGGCGGGCCGCTGGGGGCACACCGGTAGTGCCGAAGTCGTCGATTGGCGACAGGCGACGGGGCTGCTGATAGGCTTGGCGGCCGGGGTGGGTCTCGCTAAGCTGCTGCTTTTTTCTGTCGGCAAGGCCATGACGAATGCAGGCAGAGGTGGTGAATGAGTACCGCGACGATTCGCGTCCGTTCCGGGGTCAAGAGCTTCCCACGGGGAATTCACCCGCCGCATCGTAAATATACGGAAGCCCAGCCCATCCAGTTGTTCGTCCCGACGAAGGACCTGATGATGCCGATGGCCCAGCACATCGGCGCGGCCTGCAACCCGATCGTCAAGCCGAAGCAAGAGGTCAAGTTGGGCGAGAAGATCGCCGACGTCGAGGCCTTCATCGCCGCGCCGATTCATTCTTCGGTGAATGGCGTGATCGGGCCGGGCGGCATCGTCCTGCTCCCCGCCGGGCGGCGGGTACCGGCCATTCCGATCAAGCCTCCGGCGGAAGGGCCGATGGTGCCGCCGGACTTCTTGAAGACTTTTCTGGACCGTAATTACGGCGACGTGGAGCCGACCCGGCACGATCCGGACGAGATGTGCCGCCAGATCCGCGAGGCGGGGCTGGTCGGCATGGGCGGGGCCACCTTCCCAACGTACGTCAAGCTGAAGCGCAACCCGCAACGTCCGGTGGATACGATTCTGCTGAACGGGGCCGAGTGCGAGCCGTACCTTACCGCGGATCATCGCCTGATGCTCGAGTGCCCGGAGGGCGTCGTCACGGGCCTGCACCTGGCGATGTACGCCTGCGGCGCGCAGAAGGCCCTGATCTGCATCGAATCGAACAAGCCCGATGCGATCGAGGTCATGCGGAAGCTGGCCCGGGAACGGCCCAACATGGAGGTGGTCGTGTGTGCCTCCAAGTATCCGATGGGCGGCGAGCGGCAGCTTATTCCCGCCGTGCTGGGCCGGGTGGTTCCGAGTGCCCCAAAGGGCTTGCCGCTGGACGTCGGCGCCGTGGTGATCAATGTGGCCACAGCCCACACCATCGCTCGCGCGGTGGCCCGCGGCGCGGCCTTCACGCATCGCGTCGTCAGCGTCACCGGCCTCGGCGTGACCAGGCCGGGCAACTGGCTGGTCCCGATCGGCACGATGCTGAAGGACCTCATCGACGACGCCTGCGGCGGCGTGACCGAGGAGGCGGTGAAGGTGCTGGCCGGCGGCCCGATGATGGGTCCGACCCTGCCGCATCTGAACGTGCCGGTCGTCAAGGGTACCGGCGGCTTCACCGTGATGCGCGACGAGGAAACCGCTCGGCGGCAGGAAACGCCTTGCATCCGCTGCGGCCGGTGCATCGACAACTGCCCGCTGTTCCTCTCACCGACCAAGATCGCCCACGCGGTCAAGCACAAGGACGTGGAGACGGCGGCGAACACCTACGACATGAACGCCTGCTGCGAGTGCGGCTGTTGTGCGTACGTCTGCCCGGCGCAGATCCCCTTGCCGCAGTACATCCGCTCGGGCAAGAACCAGTGGAGAATCCTGCAACAGGCCCAGCAGAAGGCCGCCGCGGCGAAGTGAGCCGATCGGCCCCGCCGCGGGCGTGAGCGCCTGTCGGCCGGCCCGGATACCGCAGGGTCTTCGGAGCATCGGATGCAATGAGCGACGCAGTGAATACCCCCGACAGCGGAGCCGCCGTGAAGGACAGGCCGGATGCCGGCCTGGAGTTTCTGGTCAGCTCGGCGCCGCACCTCTCCGACAACGTGACCACGCGCTGGATCATGTTCCAGGTCGTGCTGGCGATGCTGCCGATGTTCGCGGTGTCGATCTGGCTGTTCCGGGGCAGTGCGGTCGTGCTCACCGTCGTGACGGTGGCGGGCTGCCTGCTGACGGAGATGGTCGCCAACCGCATTCGCGGCCGCGGGTTGGCGTCTTTGGGCGACGGCTCGGCGATCGTGACCGGCATGATCCTGGCCTTCTCGCTGCCGCCGGGCCTGCGGCCTTACCAGGCATTCATCGGCGGCGTGGTGGCCATCGGTCTGGCCAAGATGGTTTTCGGCGGCCTGGGCCAGAACTTGTTCAACCCGGCGATGGTCGGCCGGGCCTTTCTGATGGTTTGTTTCCCGGTGGCGTTGACGACCTGGGTGGAGCCGATGAGCGGCCACACCATCGGCGTGGACGCCGTGACGATGGCGACGCCGCTGGCCGCAGCGAAGTTCCACTCCGGCGAGCTGGCGGCGATGAAGGATCTCTTCCTCGGCAAGGTGGGCGGCTGCGTCGGCGAAACCAGCGCGTTGGCGGCGCTGGTCGGCGGGCTGTACCTGGTGTTCCGGCGGGTGGCGGACTGGCGGCAGCCGGTAGGCATGTTGGGCGCGGCGATGCTGTTCGCGGCCATCGCCCATTACTTCCTGCCGAACAAGTGCGCCAGCCCGCTCTACCACCTGAACAGCGGAGCGCTCATGTTTGGGGCGTTCTTCATCGCCACGGATTACGTCGGGGCGCCCGTGACGCCACGCGGGCGGCTGGTCTTCGGCATCGGTGCCGGCGTGCTGGTGATGGTGATCCGCGTGTTCGGCGGATATCCCGAAGGGGTGATGTACGCGATCCTGATCATGAACGCCTTGACGCCGCTGATCGAGCGTTGGACCGCGCCGAAGCCGTTCGGCGGCAAGGTGGCGGCATAGGCACGGCGGCGTGCGGCAAAGAGGGCGAGTGGCCGGCCCGCCCGGCCCGAGAGAGCGGACGTTTCGGTTCCAACGGCAGGAAGGTGCAACGGTGCAGAAGTTCATCGAGGAATCCTGGCTGATCCTGGTGATGGGCGCGGTGTTCGCCGTGTTGCTGGCGGGCGTGCAGACGTCCTTGGCCCCGACGATCGCCGTCAATCAGGCCAAGGCGTTGAGCGAGGCCATCCGGGAGGTGGTGCCCGGCACGGATCGTTCGGAAGAACTGAAGATCGAGGGATACGACCGCAAGGTGTACCGGTGCCTGGGACAGGGTGGAGAGCTGGTCGGCTTCGCGATCGATGCCCAGGGCATCGGCTTTGCCGACAAGATCCACCTGGTCGTGGGCGTGGCTGCCGACGCGAAGAAGATCACGGGTTTGAAGGTGATCGAGAACGTGGAGACGCCGGGTCTCGGCAACAAGATCGCCGACGCCGAGTGGGCCGGACAGTACAGAGACTTGGACACCGGCCGCGAGATCAAGGTGCAGAAACGCCCGCCGAAACTGGGCGAAAACGAAATCCAGGCGATCACCGGGGCGACCATCTCCAGCAAGGCCGTGACCAGGATCGCCAACGAGGCGTTGCGGAAGGTGCGGCCGGAACTGGCCAGGCTTCGATAAGGAAGGTTCCCCGCGGACAGGAGTGAGAGACACTTATGGCGGAAGCCAATCAATCCAACCTGCGACAGTTCACCGACGGCATTGTCGCCAACAACCCCGCCCTGGTTCAGCTTCTGGGGATGTGCCCGACGCTGGCGGTGACCAACTCCGTGGAGAACGCCCTGGTGATGGGGGCGGCGGTGATCTTCGTGCTGGTGATGTCCAACCTCGTCACCAGCCTGCTGCGGAACCTGCTCCAGCCGCACGTGCGGATCCTGATCTTCACGCTGACCATCGCCACATTCGTGACCATCGCGGACTCGGTTCTGAAGGCGTATGTCTTCGAGGTCAGCAAGAAGCTGGGGCCGTTCGTGCCGCTGATCATCGTCAACTGCATCATCATCGCCCGGGCCGAGGTGGTGGCCAGCCGCAGCGGGCTGGGCCGGTCGCTGGCCGACGCCTTCGGCTGCGGGATCGGCTTCACCATTGCCCTGTGCATCCTGGGGGCCATCCGCGAGTTGCTGGGTACCGGCGGCATCACCATCCTCCGCGATTTGGGCTGGCACTGGCACATTGATCCCAAGGTCTTCGAGCCGCACGCCTGGGTCATCATGATCATGCCGCCGGGGGCGTTTCTCACGCTCGGCGTTGTGATTGGGGTCGTCAACCACCTGCGCTCGCGCGGCGCGGCGAAGGGAGGTGCGTGATGGACTTCGGCGCTCTGGTCGGCATCTTCATCGGTGCCGTGCTGATCAACAACTTCGTGCTGGCCCAGTTCCTCGGCATCTGCCCGTTCTTGGGCGTGTCCCGCAAAGTGGACATGGCCTTCGGCATGGGCTGCGCGGTCACCTTCGTCATGACCGTCTCCGGCGTGGTCACCTGGTTGATCGTTCACGGAATCCTGGCGCCGGTCGGAGTCTGGCTCCTGGGCGACAAGGAAGCCCTCTTCTTCCTCAAGTACGTCGCCTTCATCATGGTCATCGCTTCCATGGTGCAACTGGTGGAGATGTACCTGAAGAAGTTCTTCCGCTCGCTGTACACCGCCTTCGGCGTGTTCCTGCCGCTGATTACGACGAACTGCGCCATCCTCGGCGCTTGTCTGCTGATCGACATGAACGAGGTCTATCAGAATAGCCTACTCAGCTCGGCGGTCTTCGCCTTCGGTGGCGGCCTCGGCTTTGCTTTGGCCATCACGATCATGGCCGGCATCCGGGAGCACGTCCGCTTCAGCGACGTGCCCAAGCCGCTTCAGGGAGCGGGCATCACGCTGCTGACGGCGGGCATCCTGGCGTTGGCCTTCATGGGTTTCGCGGGCATCGGCAAGTAGCCGAAGGGCGGCGGCGGGCCTGCCCGGCTGGAGCGGCCGGCGGCCGCAGATTGGGAGATGAGAACATGGGCACCGTCTTGGTGGCCGGGATTGTTCTGTTCGGCTTGACCTTCTGTTTCGCGTTGTTGCTGGGTCTCGCCAAGGAGAAGCTGCGGGTCGTGGAAGATCCGCGGATCGGGCAGGTATCCGACGTGTTGCCGCAGGCCAACTGCGGCGGTTGCGGTTTCGCCGGTTGCGCGGACTTCGCGAAGGCCGTCGTGGAGAAGCGGGTTCCCTGCGACGGCTGCCCGGTCGGTGGCTCGGCGACGGCGGCGAAAATCGCGGAGGTGCTGGGCATCGAGTTGGTGGAGACGTTTCCCTTCCGCCCGGTGATTCACTGCGGGGCCAAGGCCCATCAGAAACTGGGTCGTGTGCCTTATGAAGGCGTGGAGACCTGCGCCGAGGCCCACATCGTCGGCGTGACCCAGGCCTGCGTGTACGGCTGCCTGGGCTATGGCGATTGCGTGAAATCCTGCACGTTCGACGCCATGCGGATGGTGGACGGCCTGCCGGTCGTGGACTATGACAAATGCACCGGCTGCGGGGCGTGCAGCAAGGCTTGCCCGCGCAACCTGATCGAGCGGATCCCTTTCAAGCAGAAGGAGATGCTGGTTGTGGCCTGCTCCAACAAGGAGCCGGCGCGGAACGTCAAGGAAGTCTGCACGGTCGGCTGCATGGGCTGCAAGATGTGCCAGCGGCTGTTTGCGGATCTCTTCGAGGTCAAGGACAACCTCGCCTACTTGAACTACGACAAGTACTCCGGCGAGGAGGACATGAAGCAGCTCTTCAAGAAGTGCCCCGCCGAGGTGCTGCTCTTCTTCGGCGATCCGCAGCCGCACCTGGCCAAGGACACCGTCGCCGAAGACACCGCGGCTCCGGTGCAGGCCGCGCAAGCGTAATCGCAAACCCTCCCCGCCACCTGGCGAACCTTGCGGACAAGCAGGTGTAACCCACTGTGGAGCCTTCGCTTCGCGGTAGGCCCGGCATCGGCCCAGCAGCGCGGCAGCCACGATGGGGCCGCGTTGGCGGGGGTATCCGCGCATCGCCATACTTCAGAACCGGCTCTCGGCGATCCGCCGCCGCGGCGGGGAAACCTATGTCACTTTGTCGGTTATCGGGCGATGTGGCGTTATTGGGACCTTGAGGGGTATTGGTCCCGCCTACAGGACGCCCCGGCGGCGGGCTGGATTTCGGCTTGCGGCGTGTCCGCGGCGCGGGTGTCTCGGTCGCGAGCCGCGAAGTGAACGTTAACATCGCGGTTGACTGCTATCGCTCGGGTTGCCATCGGATCGCCGTGCGATGATGGTAGCCACCGAGGCTGACAGACTCGTCTTCTTAGCGCCGACTTGGCGCGAGTTTCACAGAGTGCGGAAATTTCGCCGGATCGCGGAGTTCCGATCAGTTCGGGGCCTTCCGTGAATGGTTTTCGCGGAAAAGGGTCTCGCCTTGCGGCTGGCCAGGGAATATGATCATTGACGACTAAGGGAAGGAAGCTCGGCGCATTCCGCGCCACTGTCTCTCTAGAAGCATCCTGTTCCGGGATCGAGCTTCCTCCCACGCCAGGGCTACGTCGTTCGCTTTACCAAGTGTCGAGCGGGCGATCGAGCAGTCGGGAGGCTGGGGATGAGCAACCCATCACACCGGGGCCCGGTGACACGAGTTCTCCTCGATGTCAACACGCAGTGCGATTTCCTGCTGCCCAGGGGGGCGGTGCCCGTGGCCAATCGAGGGGAGGTTCTGCCCAACATCCATCGCATCATGCGTTGGGGCCGAAACAATGGAATTCCCATCATTTCGAGCCTGGAGGCCCATCGGCCCAGCGAGACGACAAACGGCCTGCCGCCGCATTGCGTCGATCACTCGCCGGGACAGCGCAAGCTGCCTTTTACGCTGATGGCCAGCCGCATGTTGATCTGCGGTGACAACACGTCCGACCTCCCGCTGGAACTATTCAGGAAGTACCAGCAGTTGGTCTTCACCAAGCGAGACCGCGATCTATTCTCCAATCCCAAGGCCGATCGTCTGGTCAACATCATCCGCCCAACTTACTTCGCCGTTTGTGGTGTTCTGACCGAGCGCTGTATCAAGATCGCAACGCTCGGCTTGATCAGCCGGCGGCACCGGGTCGTGGTAATCCGCGACGCCTGCGGGCACTGGTCGCCCGCCGACGGCGAGTTGGCCCTGCGCCAGATGTCCGCCAAGGGGGCCTTCCTGGCCACGACCGAGGAGTTGATCTCCGGTCAGGTCGACGCCACGGTTGCCGAAGCCATCCGCGTCCCGCCGGTCAAGGAGAATGTGGAAGCGGCGGACTCACGTGAGGTCAAGGCCGCGGGTAACGGCAACGGGAACGGCCAATCCTCTGATCGCCGCCGGGTCGTGGCGGTGGTCAAAGTCACGCTGCCGCTTCCGGCGGCTCCCTGCGGCCCGGCAGCGGGCAACGGGAAGGGGCGACGACGAGCGGCGCCGCCCGCCCCGCCTTCGATCACCGTGGCCGCTGCCAGGCCGAAGGCTTCCCGCCCGGCCATGCGCAGAGGATCCACCCCCGCGCCAAGCTGACCTGCGACGGCCGCAGGTCAGCGTGAGAATCTGCTCAGCGGGCGGTTCCCAGCGTCGCCACGGTTTCCGCGTGCGTTCGGCGGCCTCGGGATAGCAGGGCGCGGAGCACGTGACTGAGCAGGGCAGCCGCCAGCACTAGGACGACCGCGTCGGTGATCAGCAGGGCCAGGTACTTCTCCCGGTTGGGCAGATACTCCGTGATCAGCAGCTTGATCAGCATGGTCAAGGTCGTGACCAGCATGAACGCCGCCGGGATCAGGGTGTAGATGGCTCGCCGCCCGCGCTGTAGCAGCCAGATCGAGGCGACGGCGAGGCCCATTCCGGCGAGCAGTTGGTTGCCGGAACCGAAGATCTGCCAGATGGCGCGCACGCCGCCTTGCTTGGCCATGACCAGCATCAGGGCCACCGCCAATGCGGTGTTGAACCAGGGCAGGCGAAGGATCTGCAACAGCACGCGGATCGGGCCGCTGGTGCGAATGACCTCCCGTCCGGCAAGACCGTCCGCCGCGTAGGATACCGCCACCGTGCCCGCTGGGATTCCACCCGAACCGGCGGCCACCAGCGTGGTGGGCGACGCGCGATCCGGCGTCTCGGCGAAGACATCGTAGCGGGCGAACAAGGTAGCCCAGACCTCCTCGAACAAATAGCGGTTCAATCGAACCGCAGTATCCAGCGTGGTGATGACGAAGCCTTCCAGCAGCAACATGCCGAAGATCGTGCCCCACACCGCGGGCACGCCGAGACCGAGGTGAATGGTGTTGCCCATCGCCAGGGAGAAGCCCAGATTGGGGTTGGCCATGCCGACGGCCGGGAAGCAGATTTCCAGATAGCGGCCCGGAGATAGCCCGATGGCCACGGCGCAGACCACGCAGAGGGCCAGGAAGCTCTCCAAAATCATGCCCCAGTAACCGACATAGCGGGCGCCGGATTCCTTTTGAGTTGCTTGCAGGTGGTGCCGCCGGCGCAGAGGCTGTGGAACCCGCTGCACGCCCCGCAGGCGATGGTGATGAACAAGGCGGGCCAAAGCCACTGTTTGGAGATCCGCATACCGTCGGCGATCGTGTAGCCGGCGAACTGGGCTTGGGCTCCATGCAGAGCGGCCCCGCCGACGGCCAGGACCAGCACCAGCAACCCCGCGTAGAGCAGGTGGACGTTGATGAAGTCGCGTGATTGCAGAAACAGCCAGACCGGCAGCCCGGCGGCGAACAGCGTATAGAGGCCGATTCCCCACATCCACAGGTTGAGATCGGCCCGCACCGGCCAGCGGATGCCGATGGCGACGCTGACGCAGCAGATCGCCACGGCGATCAACGAGCAGATCCATACGCTGAGGTTGCGTTTCAGATACAGCCAGCCGACCAGCGGAGCACAAAGCGTGATGACGATGACGCTGGTGCTGGCGATGCCCCCGATGCGGACGGCGGACTGGCCCTGCTCATTGACAAAGCCGTGCCGGTCGAGCACGTGTTGATCGGCGGACAGGCCCAGTTCGGCCGCCGTCGCGACATTGGTCAAGGCCTGGGCGCTGATCAGCAGAAATACCGCGGTCACCAGGGCCAGCAGGGCGATGATGATGAAGATGTAGAGGAGGAAGGCGGAACGGCCCAGCGTGCGGCGGGCCACCACGGCCAGGCTGCGGCCGCCTTCACGCATGGCGATCAGCGTGGCGCAGTAATCATGCACCCCGCCGATCAGGATGCCGCCGAAAACGATCCACAGCACCGCGGGCAGCCACCCGAAGCACATGGCCAGGAGCGGGCCGATGATCGGTCCGGCCCCGGCGATGCTGGCGTAGTGGTGCGCGAACACCACCGGCGTCGGTGTCGGCACGAAATCGCGGCCGTCGTTGATGGTCACGGCCGGCGTCGGCCTGGTGGGATCCTCACCCAGCACGCGAGAGATGACGCGACTGTAGAATCGACCGCCCAGAAAGAGGACCGCCAGCGAGGCGAAAAAGACGACGAAGATAGTCATGGACATGGCTCCGGGACAGAGCACGCGGATGAACTTCGAAATGTCAATATATCGACGGAAGCGAGCGGGGACAATCAACGGGAGAAACGAGCCGAAGACCGGCGGGTTGTTCAAGGGACGCCCGGGTCGGTTCGTCGGCGATGCGCGCCGAGTTGAGCGCCGCCGCTACTCCAGATCGTGTGTATCGATTTCCAACGGAGCCTGCATGTGTTCCGCCGCGGCGGGCTGGCGTAGGACGCGAGCATAGCAGAAACCGGCCAGGGCGAGCACAAAGCAGATGGAGGCGATCATGAAGATCCAGCCGCCGGTGGTCAGGCCCGAGGGCGCCTCCACCACGGGAGGGGTCTGGCCGAGACACCAGGCGGCGGATAGCAGAGCGTGAGCAAACATGCCGTGTGACCCTCTCAGGTTTCAATCGCCGGAACGCGCGGCGGTGCCTCGTCGGCACGCGGGTCGCGAGTCTCCGCCTGCCATCGCCGACCGGCGATGTTGATCAGCAGCAGCAGGAACACGGTCAGAACCAGAATGACGCCGATGGTCAGCATGGCCACGTTGCTTTTGCGCAGGGTTTCGATCTTGGCGGGCAGATCATGCCGACACCACATGGTCAGCACAAAGAGCAAGTAGAGCGGCGCGACGTATTTGATCATGAACTTGAAGAGCTTAGGCAGGCGCAACTCGGCGCCCTCCATCGCCGCCGCGTAGCCGCGGTCCACCCCGAAGACCCAGGCGAAGAGGATGACCTGCACGGTGGCCAGAAGCACGATGGCCACGGTGCCGATCCAATCATCCATGGTGTTCAGCGCGGTGAGGTTGCGGCTGAAGAAGATGACAAAGAACGAGCCCAGGGCGGTGATCAGGCCGAGAATGGCGACCGCGGCCTTACGGCCCAGGTTCAGGCCTTCCTCCAGGAAGGCCACGGCCGGTTGCAGCATGGACAACGAGCTGGTGATCGCTGCCAGGAAGAGCATGAAGAACCAAAGGAAGCCGAAGACCTGTCCGCCGGGCATGTACTCGAACACCACCGGCAGGGTCTTGAAACCGAGATCAAACGTGCCGCTCTTCGACGCCCCGGCAGCGCCCAGGAAGATGAATGCGGCTGGGATCGTAATCAGCCCGCCCAGACAGACCTCGAAGAACTCGTTGGTGGAGGTGGCTGTCAGGCCGGAGAGCACGACGTCGTCCTTGCGGCGCAGGTAACTGGCGTAGTTGATGATCACGCCGAAGCCGACGCTGAGACTGAAGAAGATCTGCCCCGCCGCCGCCAGCCAGGTCTGGGGCGACAGCAACGCGGTATACCAAGCCTCCCCCTCCTTCAGCCCGTGTGGATTCCACATGAAGCCGAGCCCGCTCAGGACGTTCAGCTCGGGATGGTCGGGGTTGGGCGTGCCCAGCGTCAGCACGCGAATCAATACGGCGAAGGCGCAGAAGGCCATCACGGGCATGGCATACTTGCAGAAGAACTCGATGCCCTTGGCCACGCCGCGGTAGATCAGCAGGAAATTGACGGAGAAGACGATCAGCCAGAAGACGACGCTGATGTGGATGCGGCCGTCGAGCATGAGGCCGTCCTGTTCGGAGCCGACGAACGCGTCGAAGTACCTGGCGCTCTCCGCCGCGTACAGGTTCGGGTCGGTTCCCAGGTTGATGCGCCCGCTGAGGAAGCTGAAGGCGTAGCCGAGGCACCAGGACTCGATCAGCACGTAGTACATGTAGATGACGATCGGAACGAGCAGGCCGAGCACGCCAAGGTATCGCCAGATCGAGCGGCGGCCGAGCACGCCGAAGATGGCCGGGCAGGAATTGAACCCGAACCGACCACCGTACTTGCCCATGGTCCATTCCGCCCAGCAGATCGGGATGCCGAGGAAGATCAGGGCGCAGAAGTACGGAATCATGAAGGCCCCGCCGCCGTTGGACGCGGCCTGCCCCGGAAAACGCAGGAAATTCCCCAGCCCCACGGCCGAGCCGGCCACCGCCAGGATCATGCCGACCCGTGAACCCCAGTGTTCGCGTGACACCACCAACGCCTCCTGATGTGATCGGGCGACGCGACCGCGTCAAAGATCACCCGACGGTAGCAAAGACGATGTCCGGATGCAAGGACCGATCGCCCGGGGCGGCAAGGGCCCCGCCGGATCAGCCGCCCAGGGATTGTTCCTCCTGGACGATCTGCACGCCGGCGCTGGTGCCGATCCGGGTGGCCCCGGCGGCGACCATCCGGCGGGCGTCGGCCAGCGTGCGGATTCCGCCCGCGGCCTTGACGCCCAGCTTCCACTTCCGGACGGTGCGGCTCATCAGGGCCACGTCCTCCACGGTGGCTCCACCGGAGGCGAAGCCGGTGCTGGTCTTGACAAAATCGGCCCCGGCCCGGGCGGCCAGCCGGCAGGCGCGGACCTTCTCGGCTTGGGTGAGCAGGGCGCACTCGATGATGACCTTGGAGAGGGCCTGGCTGCGACGGCAGATCTCCGCCACGAGGCTGATTTCGGCCAGCACGGTCTCGTCGTCGCCGGCCTTCAGCGCCCCGATGTTGATCACCATGTCGATCTCCGCGGCCCCGTCGGAGAGCGCCGCGACGGTCTCGTAGCCCTTGGCATCGAAAGTGGCGGCGCCCAGCGGGAAGCTGACCACGGTGCAGACCCGCACGGTGGTACGCCGGACCAGCCGAGCCGCGAGCGAGACCCACACGGGATTGACGCAGACTGACGCGAACCCGTGCCGGACCGCCTCGCGGCACAACTGGCGAATCTGTTTCTCCGTGGCGTCGGCCTTCAACAGCGTGTGGTCGATCAGGCCGGCGATGCCGCCGCTGCGATTCGCAGTCCGGACTATGCTTCGGGGCCGAGTGGACTTCGCAGTTCGGGTAGACATTTGTCCTCCTGGTCAGAACCGAGGAAACCGGCATTAGCGTCGCACTCGCCGGGGCTGTCAATGACGCCAAATCGTGGACAGGCTTCCAGCTCCGGCTTATACTCCCCGGCAGCATTTGGTCGGCCGCCGGCATTGCCCGCCCCATCGGCTTGTCTGTCCGACCGCGGTGCTTTCCATTTGATCGACGGCCGTTTCCGGCGTGGCGGAATCCGAATATGACGGAACCCGGCAAAAGCGAATCGACGCCGCGTCTACTGGTCTGCTACGTGGCGGGCGAACAGGCCATGGACCGCTACCCCACCATGGTCCGCTATCTTCAGATCGGCCTGTTGGACGAGTCCATCGATACGCTCATGCTTGCTC
Source organism: uncultured Planctomycetaceae bacterium (assembly GCA_964572385.1). Lineage (GTDB taxonomy): Bacteria > Planctomycetota > Phycisphaerae > UBA1845 > UTPLA1 > CAZNFM01. The sequence continues at coordinate 261,870 of CAZNFM010000001.1, forward strand.
CGCAGCATCCTCGGGCCGAGACGCTGGTCGGCGGCCCCACGCCGCTCTTGACCTACGCCCGGGGCCGGTGGCCTTTCGGCCGCTCCGCCCAACGTCGTCTTCTGGGACAAGTGCAGGCTCATCTGGAGGGCCGCATCGCCGGCGGGTCGGTCCTGGTGCACTGCCTGGATGCCGAGTCCTTCGGCCTGGCCGCGGAGCTGGCCCCGGCCCTCGGTGCCGAGATGGTCACCTTCGTCGCCTCGCTCACGGATGTCCGCCTCATTTCGACGTCGCTGGGCGTGGAGCGGATTTCCACCATCGTCGTGCCGTCAACGCGGCTCCGGGACGCCCTCAACAACTCCCCGCTGGCGGGTGTCACCACGGAGGTGATCCGGCCGGGAGCAGGAGCCGCTTCCTCCTTCGCGGCGTTCGCGTCGCCGCAGGTCGCCCCCTCGCTGATCTTTGCCGGCGAACTGGTGGGCGACAGCGGGGTCGATTCCCTGTTAAGGGCGGTGCGGCGGGTGCTCCAGTACCACCCCAATCTCCTGGCTTTCATCGTCGGTCAGGGTCCGGCTGAACCGAGGCTCCGCCGTCTGGCGGAGGCCTTGGATATGAACGCCAACGTCATCTTCGCCGGCCCGTTGGATCATTGGCGCCGAGTCATCGAATCTGCGGACCTGTTCTGCCTGCCGCGGGCCCGGGCGGCCTTCTCCGAGATTCCCATCCACGCCCTCGCGGTCGGGCTGGCGATCGTCGCCGTGGATAACTCCGTGTATGACGGGCTGGAGGACGAGCAGACCGCCTTGTTGTTTCCGGAGCACGACGAGGCCCGTCTGGCCGACCAGATCTGCCGCCTGCTCGATGACCGGGAACTGACGCGGAGACTTGCCGCCGCGGCCCAGGCGTACGCCCGGACTAATCATTCGATTGCCCGCATGGTGGCCGAGCACGTCCGGATCTACCGCCACCTGGAGACTCGCGCCAAGACGATTTCGTTGGCCGCCGCCCGATAACCGGCGGGGCGGGCTTCTTGGCGATCATAGGTTCTGCAACCGCCCGGAATCGCCGAAACACAGCCATATAGAGCAAGTCGCCCGCGGCCTTGCCGGGAGGGGCGGATCGCGGCAGCGACTCGGCTCCACAGGGGGGATGAAGCATGTTCCGAGCCTGTATCTGGCGCCTTGTGATGTGGTCGGCCTGGGTCCCGGCCGTCCTGATCCTGACACCGGGTTGTCACCAGCCGGAAGACTGGGGCTACACCGGACCGCGAGTGTACCTGATCGGCGGGGAGGCGGACGAGGAATCCGACGGGTTGGAGACGATCCGCGACCAACTGGATCGCCGCGAGATCAATGCCCGCGTCTATCGGCCGGACAACTGGCTGAAGATCGTGGTGGACATCGATGCCCGCCCGGACGAGGAAGTCATTTTGGTCGGGCACGGGCATGGGGCGTTCTTGGCCACGCAGGTCGTTCGCCACTACGCCCAGCACCACAAGACCAAGTTCATCGAGGCGGTCTTCACACTGGACGCCTTCAACAAGGATTGGCCGCATAACGACCACGAGCGGGGCGTCAGGGAGCCGCACGAGCCGCCCATGCCGATTCCGATCGGCCACAACGCACTGAAGGTGAGGAACTTCACCCAGCGGAATCCGGAGTCGCGGCGCTGGGGCAGCGATCTGGTCTCCTCGCGGGCCTCGAACATCGCCCTGGAGCACCCGTATTACTGGTACGACGACTACTGGAATCGCCGGCCGGTTGCCGGTCAGCACCTCAACGAGCTGATCGAAGGGGTGACGCACGAGACGATTGACAACCAGGAAGCGTTGGTCCAACGTATCATCCTGGCGTGTCGCAAGGCGGCGCTGTCGCCGTACCATTACACTCCGCCCAGGCACCACCCGGATGTCAAAGAAGAAGTCGAGCCGCAACGCCAGCCCCGCCGGAGCGGCAAACCGGCCTGAGACGCCCGCGGAGTACCGGATTTCCGGTTGGTGGATCGCCTTGAACGCGGCGCTGGCCCTGGTGGCCGGCGCCGTTTTCGTTATGCAACTGGCCGACCCGGCCAGCATGTTCGGCGCGATGCGGCGGGCGGAACTGTCGCGTCTGTTGGCGGCGGACCGTTTCGGCGCGACGGCCTCTCGCCGGGGGGAATCCTGGCAAGACCTGATCGAGCGGCGAGATTCCGCGCTGCGGGCGCACCCGGTGCAGGAGGCCCATTTCGCCCTGGGCCGGCTGTTGAGGGTGTTGGCGGAGGTCGAGCGCGGGGAACGCTCCCCACCGGAGGCTGCGGCCACTGCCCGTCAACTGGCCGCTCTGGACGGGGAGAACCTCACTTCCAGGCTGGCGTTGGCGGTCGTGACGGACTATCCCGACATCGAGCCGGACCTTCGCAGTCCTCGCGAACGATTCGCCGCCATGCGGGAGATCGTGCGCGGAGCCGGGCCTTCGCGAAGGGCCACGTTGTATAACGCGGAGTTCCTGCGGGTATGGATGGACACGCTGCGGCCGCACTTCCTCCGACCGGATGTGGCCGTCGCCCTGGCCGTGGCAACGCCACACTACGCCGTGTATGACCATTTCGCCGCCCTGCCCATCTTGCAACGCCGCCTCGCAGTCCTGGAGGCCGCGCTGCGGGCCGATGGTGATGCCGCCGCCGCAGAGGCGTGCCGCCGCTGGGTCGTCGAGTTGGCGCTGGGTCTGGTGGAGTCCGAACCGGATGCCGCCACGCGGCTGCTCTGCGCGGACCTTTTGGCCAGGGCCTTCCCCGACGAGGGCGATGCGGTTGGCGAGGCCGCCCTTCGCCTGCGGAGGGATTACCATCAGGCGGCGGACTCTGCGCCGGCTGATCTGACCGACCAGGGTTCGGTGCTTCGCCGGGCGATGGATCCGCCGGCGTATCGTTCCGCCTTGCGGCGGCTCGTGGCCGCCGGCGGATTGCTGCTGGTCGGTCTGGGCGGTATGGCGACCTTCTTGGCCGCGGGCCTGGCGGCGCTGGTGGCGGCGGCCCTGGGACGGGGCGGTGGAGCCGATCGCCGCGTTCCACTCTATGTCGGTCCCACCCTGGCCTTCGTGCCGGCCATGACCCCCATCGTGCTGGTCACGGCGGGCCTGGCCCGGTTCGACGTATTCTCCGAGATGTGGAGCTACGCGGCGGGCGCCATGCTTCTGGCCGGCGGCGGCGTGTTGGCAACGGCGGTGGCGGGGCTGCTGGCTCGGCGAGAAGGGCCGGGAACGAGCCTCCGCGCCACGGTGGCGGTCGGACTGGCCGTCGCGGCGTTGCTGCTGCCCGCTATCCCGCCGCCGACCATCACGACCTGGTGTCGCGGGCTTGACTTGCGGGGTCTGCTGTGGCCGGCCCTGGTACTGTGTCCGGCTTTGCTGGTGGCGGTCGGTTGCCTGGTCACGCCGGCGGGGCTGCGAACCATTGCCGCCGCCGCGACGGTCGTCTGGTGCGTGAACAGCCTCGCGGGCTTGGGCGTCTATCAGCTCCATCGTCTGGCGGACCAACGCTATCAGGAACGGGCGGTATCGGGTCGATTGGACGAACTGGCCGCCCGACTCGGCCCGGGCTGGGAGGACCGCTACCTCCAGCCGGCGCGGCAGTGGCTTGCATCGACCGCCACGGCCGCGGTGCCGAACGCGGATTCGTCCAGTGACGGCTTGTAACCTGTTCGCGCAATAGCCCATGCAAGCACACCTCTTGAGCATCGGCACGGAACTCGTCATCGGCCAGACCGTGGACACCAACGCCGCGTGGCTGGCGCAACGTTTGGCGGAGATGGGCATCGAGTGTACGCGGCACGTGACGGTCGGCGACGACCAGCAGGCCATCGCGGCCGCCGTGTCCGCCGCGGCCGACGAGGCGGATGTGCTCATCGCCACCGGCGGCCTCGGCCCGACGCGGGACGACCTGACGCGGTACGCGGTCGCCGACGCATTGGGCACGGAGTTGGTGATCGATGAGGCCAGCCTGGCGGCGCTGATCGCCTACTTCGTGGCGCGGCGCCGCGAGATGCCGGAGGCCAACCGAGTGCAGGCCATGATTCCGCGCAACGCCACGGCCCTGCCCAACCCCTGCGGCACCGCCGCCGGTCTTCATGCTCGACACCGCCGCGCCGAGATGTTCTTCATGCCCGGCGTGCCGAGCGAGATGCGGGCGATGTTTGAAAGCGAGGTGCGGCCTCGCCTGGCGGCGGAGTCCGGCGGTCGGATCATCGTGCAGCACACCCTGCACACGTTCGGTTTGCCGGAGTCCGTGCTGGGCGAGCGAATCGCCGACCTGATGCGGCCCGACCGCAACCCCCACGTCGGGACCAGCGCCGCGGATCTGGTCATTTCGATCCGCATCAACGCGGCGGGGGCCGACGCCGCCGAGGCCCACCGGCTGGCCGCCCAAGACGCCGAGGAGATCCGACTCCGGCTCGGTCGGGCGGTCTTCGGTGAGCAGGGGGAGACGCTGGCGGAGGCGGTCGGGCGGCTGCTGTTGGCCTCCGGGCGGACCGTTTCCACCGCCGAGTCCTGCACCGGCGGGCTGGTGGCCAAACGGCTCACCGACGTTTCCGGCTCCAGCGGCTACTTCGTGCAGGGATTCGTCACGTACGCGAACGAGGCCAAGACGCGGCTGCTCGACGTGCCGACGGAGCTGCTCGCCCGCCACGGCGCGGTCAGTCGCGAGGTCGCCGAGGTCTTGGCCGTCAACTGCCGCCGGCGATCGGGAACCGACTACGCCATCAGCACGACCGGCATCGCCGGCCCGACGGGCGGCACCGCGGAGAAGCCGGTGGGCCTGGTGTACCTGGGCCTGGCGACCGACCAGGGCTGCGAGGTGCGGGAGCTTCGCCTGGGCGAAACGCTGTCGCGAGAGGCGATTCGCGATCGCACCGCCAAGCTGGCGTTGAACGCCTTGCGTCTTACGCTCCTGGGGAGGTAGAAGGCGACTCGCCGAAAACCGTCGGCTGGTTTCGAGGACTCGACCCATGACCGCTTTTCCGGCCCGACCTGTCATCGGCCTGGAAGTCCATGTGCAGCTTGCCACGCGCACCAAGCTCTTTTGCGGGTGCCCGGTGGAATTCGCCGCCGAGCCGAACAGCCGCGTCTGTCCGGTGTGCCTGGGGTTGCCGGGGGCTTTGCCGGTGATGAACCGGGCGGCGTTCGAGCAGGCGTTGAAAGGGGCGTTGGCTCTGAACGGCCGCATCGCCGCCTTCACGAAGTGGGACCGCAAGAGCTACTACTACCCGGACATGCCGAAGAACTACCAGATCAGCCAGTACGACCTGCCGTTGTCCTCCGAGGGTTGGTTCGAGATTCCGACCAGGGATGGCGGCACGAAGGCCGTTCGGCTGATTCGCGCCCATCTCGAGGAAGACGCGGGCAAAAACCTCCACGAAGGCTTGGACCACACCCGCGTAGACCTGAACCGGGCCGGGACGCCGCTGCTGGAGATCGTCACGCGGCCGGACCTGTCCGACGCCGACGAGGCCGCGACCTTCTGCATCGAGTTGCAGCGTCTGGTGCAGTACCTCGGCATCTCCGAGGCCAGCATGCAGAAGGGGCACATGCGTTTCGAACCGAACGTGAACGTGGCCATCGCGGTCGACGGACGCGAGATCCGCACACCGATCAGCGAAATCAAGAACCTCAACAGTTTTCGGGCGGTGCGGGCCGCGATTCAGTACGAGATCGACCGGCAGATCCGGGCATGGCAGGCCGACCCGGAATACACGCTGGAGAATATCGGCAAGCTCAACTTCGGCTGGGACGACCAGCGCGAGGTGACGGAGTTTCAACGCGGCAAGGAGGAGTCTCACGATTACCGCTACTTCCCCGATCCCGATCTGGTCCCCGTGCGGGTGGACGAGGCGTGGCTTGCGCGGCTGCGGGCGGAAATCGGCGAATTGCCGCTGGTACGCCGGCGGCGGTTCATCCGCCAATACGGCCTCACCGAGAAAGATTGCGAGATCGTGTTGGCCGACCAGGCCACGGGCGAACTCTACGAACAGGCCCGATCCGCCGGGGCCGAGCCGGGTGTTCTCACCCGTCATTTCGTCGGCATCTGGAACCGACTCGCCAGCGCCACGGGTACCACGGTCGGCGGATTGGGCCTTCAGCCTCTCGTGGTGGCTGAATTGGCAGTGCTGACCGCCAACGGCACGCTCAGCGCCACGTCGGCGGCACAAGTGGCCGAGCGGTTGTATCGAGAACGCGCGACCGACAAAAATCGCCCGGTTGAGATCGCCCGGGAGTTGGGTCTGATCCAGGAACGGGACGAAGGGGCGATGGCGGCATGGGTGGAGGAAGCGATTCGCGGCAACCCGGCGGCCGTCGAAGAGGTTCGGCGCGGCGGGCCGAAACGGGACAAGTCGCTCGGATTTCTGAGAGGACAAGTCATGAAGCTTTCCCAAGGCAAGGCCGATCCGCGATTGGCGGGCGAACTGCTGGCCCGCCGGATCGCCCAATTGGGCGACGAGCGGTCTTAACTTCGCCCCCCAGGAGGAGGGACGGCAGGCCATGCCCATGAAGGAGAGGGTCGCGGCCGAGGTCTGGCAGATCGCCTTGGCGCCCCATCAAGGCGTCAACGTGTATCTCGCCGGCGACGTGCTGATCGATTGCGGCACACGCTGGGACGGGCGGCGGATCAGCCGTGCGTTGGCCGGCGTGCGGCCGTCGATGGTCGCCTTGACCCACGGCCATCCGGATCACCAGGGCGCGGCGGCTTTCCTGACCCGGGCGTTTCAGTGTCCGCTCGCGTGCCATGAGGCCGATCGGGCTGCGGTGGAAGGGCGAACGCCCATGACCCCACCCGCTCGGGGGATACGGTTTTTGAGCAACCTGCTGGCGGGTCCGCGGTGTCCGGTGGATCGGGTGTTGCGCGAGGGCGACGAGGTGGGAGGACTGCGGGTGGTCGAGACGCCCGGCCACACGATGGGACACCTCTGCTTTTTTCGGGAGTCGGACGGCTTGGCCATCGCCGGCGACCTGGCCAGCAACATCAACGTCTTCACCCTGCAACCGGGACTTCGCGAGCCGCCGTGGTTCTTCAGCGAGAATGTGGAGCTGAACCGGCGGTCGATCCTGAAGCTGGTGGACCTGCATCCGAGCGTGGTCTGCTTCAGCCACGGCCCGCCGGTGCGAGACGCGGACCTGCTCCGTGCCTTTGCCGACCGGCTGAGGGTTTGAGGCGGAATAACCTGCGGGACGGAGGCATTTTTCTTCTATTGACAATCTGTACCTTTTGATACATTATTCCATTGGTGACCGCATGTCGGATTCGCATGCTCCGCAAATGCTGCATTTCGAGGAACAGTGTCGCCGGCATGGGCTGGCCCTGACCGTCCAGCGACGGGCGGTGTTCGAGGCCCTCTATCTTCGCCGTGATCACCCCACCGCGGATCAAGTCTATGCCGCGGTTCGGCACCGCTTGCCCGGCGTTTCCCGCACCACGGTGTACCGGGTATTGGAGACCTTCGTGCGGGCGGGCCTCATCACCAAGGCTTGTCATCCCGGCGCTGCCGCCCGCTACGACCCCGTCGTGCGGCGCCATCACCATCTGGTGTGCCTGCGGTGCGAGAAGATCGTCGACTTTCTCGACTCCCGGCTGGACCACCTGCCGCGACCGAAGGCCAAACATCATGATTTCGTGATCGACGATTACTGCGTTCACTTTCGCGGTCTTTGCGGCGAATGCGCCGCGAAGCCCGATCGAAAGACTCCTGCGACTCGCCCCGGCCCGCGGCGTTCCGCGAGCCGGCCTCTTTCGTCCCGCCCGCGCAGGGCCAAACCCCCAAAAAGGAGGAAAACACCATGAACACCGCGCGTATCAATCGCAAACGACTTCGTTGGGTCGCGGCGGCTGCCGTGACCGTCGCCGCGCTGGGCGTGCTTCTGCCCGCCTGGGCGGATCAGAAGCCCACCAGCTACGCCCCAGTCACCGGCCTGGACGACTTCAAGGCGGTGAAAGGGAAGATGGAGGCCGCCAAGCCGGCCGTGATGAAGAAACACATGGACCTGCTGGCCGAACGGTACGACCTTGCCGACCGGCCGGCCCAGGGCGTCACGATGTTTCGCGGCAAGGCGGTTCAGGAGGGCATTCGCGTCAAGCTGCCCGCCGGAATGACCTGGGAGAAGCTCGCGGCCATGACGCCGGAGGAGATCCGCGAGAAGGGCCTGTTTCCCAAGGGATTCCTGCCGTTGCCGCATCCGAACCATCCCGAGGGCGGCATGCTCTTCCCCAAGCATCACATCGACGAGATCAACCGGCAGGAGGGCCGCGATCTGACGCGGTTCGACCTGGACTACGATCTGCCGGCTCACCTGCTGCCGGAGTACCCGCCGGCCATCTTTCTCACCACGCGACCCGACCTGGGGGACGTTTCCCAAGGCCGGGTGGTGACGATCATGAACTACTTCGAGTTGTTCAACGGCATCCTGAACCCCAAGCAACTCGAGGGTCTGCGGCTGCTGGTGACGCCGTTCCCGCAACAGCAGTTCAATCAAACCGATGACCGTCGCTCGGCCCTCCCGCACCGCGGGGTGACCTGCTTCGACTGCCACGTCAACGGGCACACCAACGCCGCCACGCACCTGGTCGGCGACATCCGCCCGCAGGAGTTTCGGCACCGGCTCGACACTCCGCCTCTGCGCGGCGTGAATATCCAGCGGCTGTTCGGCTCGCAGCGGGCGTTGAAGTCGATCGAGGACTTCACCGAGTTTGAGCAGCGGGCTGCGTATTTCGACGGGGATCCGGTCATTGCCACGAAGAAGGGCGTGAACATCCTGGAGCGGGGCAGCCAGGTCCACTTCATGGCCGAGTTTGAGTCGCTGCTGGACTTCCCCCCGGCCCCGAAGCTGAACGTGCTCGGGCGGCTGGACCAGAAGAAGGCGACCGAGGCCGAGATTCGCGGCGAGGCGGTGTTCAACGGCAAGGGCCAGTGTGCCTTGTGCCACGCCGCTCCCTACTACACGGACAACCTGATGCACAACCTCCGGGTGGAACGGTTCTACAAACCCCAGGACATCAACGGCCGGTTCGCCGCCGCTGACGGCCCGATCAAGACCTTCCCGCTCCGCGGCGTCAAGGAATCGCCGCCGTACCTGCACGACGGACGTCTGCTGACGCTGGAGGACACCGTGGAGTTCTTCAACCTGGTTCTGGAGCTGAAGCTGACCGCCGAGGAGAAGGCGGATCTCACCGCCTTCATGCGGGCACTCTGACGAGGCCATCCGCCTTATTTCACGCCGGTCGGGCTGCGGCGTCGCGCCCGACCGGCGTTTTGTTTCTTGCGCCGTTCAAGCGGCGGTTTCGGCGAACCACCGTCTTCGCAGCCAGAAGGCGACGTTGACCAGACTGATGAGCACCGGCACCTCGACGAGAGGGCCGATGACGGCGGCGAAGGCGGCGCCGTGGTGGATGCCGAAGACGGCGACGGCCACGGCGATGGCCAGTTCGAAGTTGTTGCTGGCGGCGGTGAAGGCGATGGTCGCGGTCTTGGAGTAATCGGCCCCGCTCTGATGGCCCATCCAGAACGAGACCAGGAACATCACCACGAAGTAGAGGCACAATGGCACCGCGATGCGGAATACGTCCACGGGAAGCTGCACGATCTTCTCGCCCTTCAGCGAGAACATCACCACGATGGTGAACAGCAGGGCGACCAGCGTGATGGGTGAGATCCTCGGGATGAACTGCTGCTCGTACCACGTGCGGTCCTTGACTTTGAGCAAGACGAAGCGGGTGATCATGCCGGCGATGAAGGGGATGCCGAGGTAGATGAAAACGCTCTCGGCAATGCTGCCCAGGGTGATCTTGGAAAGATCCACGTCGCCGAGGGGAATCCCGATGAGCGGCGGGACGACCTTGATGAAGAACCACGCATAGACACTGTAGAACAGCACCTGAAAAACGCTGTTGAAGGCCACCAGGCCCGCGGCGTATTCGCTGTCACCCTTGGCCAGCTCGTTCCAGACGATCACCATGGCAATGCAGCGGGCCAGGCCGATCATGATCAGGCCGACCATGTAATCGGGGTAGCCGCGTAGGAATAGCACCGCCAGGGCGAACATCAGGATCGGCCCGATCACCCAGTTCTGCACCAGCGACAGGCCCAGCACCCGCGTGTTGCGAAAGACGTCGCCGAGTTCCTCGTACTTCACCTTGGCCAGCGGTGGGTACATCATCAGGATCAGCCCGACGGCGATCGGGATGTTGGTCGTGCCCGACTGAAAACGGTCGAGGAACCCCTCGACGCCCGGCCACAGCCAGCCGCCGAACACGCCGGCGGCCATGGCCAGGAAGATCCACAGGGTCAGGAAACGATCGAGGAACGAGAGCCGGTGAGGGCATTCCGTTTTCATCGCAAGTTGCTCCGATCCATGCCGGCGTGCCGCCGCCGGTCGCCCAAGCCCGCTTGCCGGTCCAGGCGTCGCGGCACCGGCCAAGCCGCCATCTTGGCCGCATCCTCCGCCGGGTGAAGAAGAATAAGATACTTCAAGTTCATGGCGGTCACTGCGACTGCGGGGTTCGCCAACCGACCGGAGTGGGCGAACACAGGTTGGTATAGCCTTCCGGTCCCGAGGTGGTCAAGCGGGGAGTGAATCAATCAGGGACGGCGGGAACCGCCGCATCCGCGTCCGCCAGAATCCGCCCGCTCATCAATCGGAGGACCCGCTTGGCCCGCATGGCGGCGCGGGGATCGTGCGTCACCATGACGATGGTGCGGCCCTCGTCGTTCAGAGCGTCGAACAAATCCAATATCTGCACGCCGGTCTCGGGATCAAGATTGCCGGTCGGTTCGTCGGCCAAGATCAACTCGGGATCGTTGGCCAGCACGCGGGCCAAGGCTACCCGCTGCTGCTGGCCGATGCTCAACTCGCTGGGCTTGTGATCGACGCGGTCTCCGAGACCAACGCGGTGCAGCAGGGCAAGGGCCCGTTCCCGCTGCGCGGTCGGGTCCAGCCCCGCCAGATACAAGGGGATTTGCACGTTCTCCAGCGCCGTCAGGTAGGGCACCAGGTTGAACGTCTGGAACACAAACCCGACCTTGCGGCGTCGCACGGCCGCTCGCTCGTCGGGAGACAGGTCGTAGAGGGACTGTCCGTTCAGGAAGGCCCGGCCGCTGGAGGGCGCCAACATTCCTCCCAGCACGAGGAGCAGCGTGCTCTTGCCGCTGCCGCTGGGGCCGACCACGGCGATATAGTCTCCGGGGGTGATCTGAAGCGAGGCATTGTCGAGGGCGGTGACGAGCTGCCCGCGGTGCTGATAGCTCTTGGAGACGCCTTCAAGTCGCATGGGAAGTCATACCTCCTGTAGCGTGGCACACGGATCGAGCCGGGCCGCTCGCCGGGCCGGCAGATAGCTGGCGGCGATGGCAATCAACAGCGACAGGCCCATCGCCCAGGCCAGCAGCACCGGCATCGGCAGGATGGGGATCCCGGCCAGACGGGGGCCGAGCACGACGGCCAGGAGCGTCCCCAGGAGATAGCCGCCGATGCCGCCCGCGGCCCCCAGAAGCAACGCCTTCAGGAGGAACATCCGGAGGATGACAGAGGAGCCGGCCCCCAGGGCCATCAAGGTGCCGATCTCGCGGCGGCGCTCGTACACGTTGGCGTACATGTAGTTGGCGATGCTCGCGCCGCCGACCAGGACGATGATGCCGATGAAGACCATCGACAGCCGGGACATCATCTGGTTGGTGTTGACCTGCGTCTGGACGACCTGGCTGATGGTCACGACCTTGGCCTCGGGCAGGAGTTTGTTGATCTTGTCCACCAGACCGGCCGAGATCTCGTTGCAACAGCCGACAATCTCGATGGCGTTGATCACCGGACCCTTGCCCGCCACTTCCTGGACGGTGTGAAGATGGGCGAAGATGCGGGAGTCATCGACGGTGCCGGTCTGCGGCAGCACGGCGGTAATGCTGAATCTCCGCCCAGCCACCTCCAGTGAGCCGCCCTCCTTGAGGCTCAGCAACGCGGCCACATCAGCGCCGACGAGGGCTTCCTCGGCGGTCAGGTCTTCGACGACCCGCTGCCGCACGAGCGTCTCCTGGGCCGGAGGTTTGAAAGCGCCGGGGATGTCGGCGACGGTGCCGCAGCCCTCAGCCGGTCGGGAGAAGATGCCGGCTCCCGACCACATGGCCTTGGCCTGAAACTCGCTCTTGGGCAGGATGCCGGTGAGGGTGAAGTTGCGGCCCTGGATCTGCACGGGGACGGAGAGCTTGGGTGATAGGTTGTCCAGCCCGGCCAGATCGGAGAAGGTCAGACGATCGACGTACTCCTCCGGAAAGGCGTCGGTCTGCAAATCGGCGCTGTAGTAGTCCTGGATCGAGGCGGACTTGGGCAGCACGAGGATGTTGGCCCCGAGGGCGTCCAATTCGCGGGCGACCGCCTTGTTTGAGAAGTAGGTGATGTTGCGAATGGAAACCACTACGGCGATGCCGAGCAGGATGGCCAGAAAGCTCGTGGCGAGCTGGTTCTTCCGCTCAAACATCTCCCGCCAGACGAGAGTGCGGAGCTTCATGATTGCTGTCTCCTCTTGGGAACGGCTAGTTTTGTCCGGCAGGTTTGTTCGGCGGCGGCGTGGCCGGAGCGGGGGGCCGTGGGCCGCACTTGCCGCCGGGGCAGCAGGCCGCCTTGGGCGCGGCGGCTTTCTGCACTTCGGCAAGCAGGGCGTCTGTCTTGGTGGCCCCGACGAGGCGACTGATAATCGATCCGGGCGGGGCCAACAGGATGGTGACGGCTTCGGTCCCCTGGGCGTCCAGTGACAGCCGCTTGACGGAGTCGGCCTCCTTGGGGTCCGCAGGATCCATCATCACGATCTCGGTCATCGCGCCGTACTTGGGGTCGGCTTTGACGCCTTCCGCGGCACGCAGGGCCTCCGCGGCAAACTTGCTGGAGTTGTTCTGAACGCAAAGCAGGACCAGCTTCTTGTCCTGTAGGGCTTTCAGCACCCGCTCGGTGCTTTCGCTACAGAACGCGGACATGAGTTGCTTCTCTTCAAACTTCAGAGGGAAGCCGCCGGTAATCGCCCCGTTGGGGGCGATCGCCATCGCCAAGGGCATGGGCGCCCGATCGGCCTTCAAGTGGGTGACGAGGGATTGCTCAGCGGGGTCGTCCACTCGAATTACCAGCGAGTCCGCCCGATCGGCGACTTTCCGCATGGCGCCTTCAAAAACCTCGCGCAAAGATCGCATCTGATGATCGTCGGTGCGATAGAAGAAGATGAACAGGTACTTGTGGGCCGCCGCGGCCGCCTTCATGGCCTCCGCACCAGGGCCGGTCAGCGCCGGGGCGGCCGGGGGGGCGACCTGCGTTCCGGTCCCCGTCGCCGGACCCTGCTGGGCCGAAGCCGACGAAGCGCAGATCAGAACAGCGAGCAATGCCACGATTCCGATTGAGACAAACGACTTCACCATGGTTCTTCTCCAGGATAATGGGCCGCGATCTACTTTCGCAGCCGGCTTCTTTCCCGTTGGCTCTTGGAACACGAGACGACTCCGTTGCCATTGCAGCAGCGGGAAGTGCGGCGGACCCCGGCCAGCCGCCGCAGGTCGTGACGCAGAAGGTCAATCTCTCTCAGGCAGTCGCGGACGCAATCGAGCAAACCTCGACGAAGGCCGGTCGGCCGGTGAGCGAGTGCATAGAACTTCCATTTGCCCGACTGCCGCACCTGCACCAACCCCGCCCGCCGCAGGTAAGCCAAGTGGCGTGACACCTTCGGTTGGGCCGTTTTCAGCACGTCGCAGAGGTCGCATACGCACAGTTCTCCCTCCAGCAGCAGGTTCAGCACCCGCAGGCGGGTCTCGTCGGCGAAGGCTCGGAAGAGGACGTGTGTGGTAGGAAGGAGCCTGCTCATATTCACTCAAACGAATATGATAGTCGAAAGAACCAGCCCAGTCAAGCCACTCCCATATGTTCCTTCCGCATCTTGCGAGAGCAGGCCGGCCGATCCGCCGAGTCCGGGTAGTCCGCGACGATCCATATCCGCCCACGCCGGCGGACGGATTAGGCCGACGGCTGGGCGGCGACAGGGTCAGGCGGACGGTTGCGGTTCAGCGGTGGGGCTTGGCCGTGAGGGACTGCTCACCAGACGTTCCGTCTGTAACACGATTGTCACAAGGAGGGTCAGGGCCAATCCGGCATCGAAGCCGGTGCAGGCCAAGCGCGTCAGCGTCGGCAACGCTTTGAGTTGCAACAGCATGCAGCACCCACAGAAGCCGGTCCAGACCAGGACCACCCCGAGCGGGCGACCAAGCCTTCGCCACGCGGCCGACCGAGCCCGCGACGCGTGTACCGCGGCGCCAACCGCAAACGCGAGGATCCCGACCGCCACCCAGAAGTGCAGGGCGTCGAGGGTCGAGCGAGGAACCAGCATATAGGTCAACAGATCGGGCGTGCGCAACGCCACCACCACACCAAGAGCGACCAGTGCTACCGCCGCCCACGCCGCCCGCCGGGCGGGAGCTGAGGTCATCATCCCGCTGCGAACGGCCGCGTCGCGCAGCACGTTCGCCAGCCAAACCACGACCAACACCCCCAAGAGGAGGTACGTCAATGGCTTCAGTGTCTCCTCTCTCCAGGCTCCGAGGCGAACCCATGTCGGGCTGATGCCGAGGATGGCGTGGTTCGGCACCCAAAGGGGCCGGCCGTCCGCAGCCTGAAAAGGCTGGGCCAGCACCGGTTGATCGAAGAAGGGTGAGTCGGCTCGGTGGCAGTCGGTGCAGCCGTGGACGCCCAGCGCCGCGTCGGCCGGGTAGACGTCATGGCTGTACTTGTGCATGTTACCGTAGGGCGATGCTTCCCACTCATGTTTGGCGATCTGCCGATACTCCCGGCCGGATCGATAAACCCGATCATTCATGACCCATACGACCCGCTTGCCCTCCAGGGGCCAGTTCGTCTCGCGCAGCAACTCGGTAACCGACGCGATCAGGGCGTCGATTTCCTCGGGCCGATTCACCTCCGGTATGCCGTCGTCGTTGTCGTCGGTGATCGCGGCGAGCCGTGGATATTTGGCGGGGTCGGCGAGGTGGGTCGTCCACATCTTGCGGACATCGCTCATGAGCGGTTGCGCCAGGCCCGGCCTGTTGCTTTCTTCGATGCCGGGCCAGGCTGAATGCACACGGTTGACGGGGTAGATCTTGTTCTGGTACAGGGCGAGGGCCGGCCGGAACGGCTCCGTGGGCTTGTCTTCATAGCCCATCATCTCCAGGTAGCCGTAGTGGTTGCGGTAGTTCCCGTCCACGCCGTAGAAAGTCCAGAGCTGTTTCCCGCCGACGGCGACTCGTGGCGCGGGATTGAACACGTCGCTGGCCTGCACTTGAATCGGCATGACCACCCGCTCGGGAATGTGGCAGGTCTGGCAGGCGATGCGCTCCAGATGCAGCGGCGGCAGGCCGCGGTGTTCGGCGATGGGCGCTCCCAGGTGCCCGCTCGCATGGCAGTCCTCGCAATCGCGGACGGTGTTGTCCAGGTCGTTGCGAACCTGGCCGCCGGGGTCGTCGCCTTTGCCAAACTGGTGGATCTCGCGGCCTCGGACCCGCGGGTCGATGGCCCGCGACCCTCCGGGATGACAATCCACGCACCGCAACCCGGCGCGGAGATGCACGTCCGTCCGCGCGCGGAAGTTCGCGCCGCGTTTCTTCCAGCCAGGCTGTGCATGACAGCTCAGGCAGGTTTCATTTCGCGGAGAGACCACCATGTTTGGCGAGAACGTGCCGTCCGGGTTGAACTTGCTCGCGTCGTAGGCCACGGCGACGGCCTCGTTTTTCGCGACGGCACCGGTCACTTGGGCCAGGCCCGCGCCGGCGGTCGGCGCCCAACGGAAGTTGAGCGCGTCAAGCTGCTGGCCTCGTGCCGCGAAACTGTATCCCGGCAGATGGCACAACAGGCAGTCCGCTTCCAATACGCCGGTCTCCGACCAGCGTGCTCGATAGTAGTCCCCATCGAACTGGTTGTCCCCGTCGGGCGTCAGGCCCGCGGCGGGGTCCCGCATTCGCTCGTCGTAGCGGTGACCGTCGCGGTCGTACTCCAACGGCCCGCCTCCGGGGTGGCACTTCGCGCACCCAGCGGTGATGAGCCCGAACGAAGTCATGTCAATGGTGCGGGCAGACGCATTCCGCTTCGGCGCCAGCGATCGGTACAGCGGGGCCGGCGAACACCAGGTGCCGCCATACAGACCCGGCGTACTCGCCCACTGGCAACGGGCCGCCTGCTCGGCGGTCGGCTTCTCCCCGGCCCCCTGCTGGAAATGGAAGCCTTGAGTGATCAGAGCGTAATCGTGACAACCGGCCGCACCGCAGGTTTGCTTGGGGGAATAGGGTTCCCCGGCGTTTTCGCCGGTGACGGGATTGATGATCTTGCCGGTCTCGTCGCGGAGGAAGAACGGCGGGCAAACCCCTGGTGAAGCGGCCTCCGGCTTCACCGCAGGCGTCCTTGCCGAGGCTTCGTTTGGAGACTCTCCTCCTGCCGTCTGAGCAAGCACGGCGGACAGCCCGATGACGAGAGTAGATAACCGGATTATCGTGAGTGAGCATGTCATGAGTGCGACTCCGTCCGGAGATCGGGGCCCGGGACAGGATCAGACCGGGGCCTTGACCGCGTATATCTTCACGCTGGCTGCGTATTCGTTCACGTTGTGACGACTCAGGACCTCGGTCATGCGGGCGTGCAGGTCGTCTTTCGAAGGCGTCGGGTCCGAGCCCCCGCCGCAGCAGGTCGATCCAGGGGAACAGCACGAACCGGTCTCGACCTTCGCGTACGCGTTGAGGTCGGCTCCGCTGTCGACGATCTGAACGTGGGCGAACCCCGCGTTCTTGAGGCCTTGCTCATAGTCGGCAATGAGAATCGCCCCGGCGATGCAGCCGACATAGGCCATGACGTCGCTGGCGATCTCCGGCGGTAGCGGCTTCTTAAGGGCGATGTCGCTGACGGCCAGTCGGCCGCCGGGCTTCAGCACCCGGGCGATTTCCCTAAAGACCGCCGGCTTGTCGGGCGCGAGATTGATGACGCAATTGCTGATGACGCAATCCACCGACGCGTCGGCCAGCGGCAGCCGGTCAATGAACGCCTGGTGAAACTCGACCACCGGGGGCAGACCCTTGGCGATGGCTGCGTCAGCGTTGCGCCGGGCCAGAGCCAGCATTTCCGGGGTCATGTCGATGCCGATGGCCCGCCCGGTGGGGGCGACCTTTGCCGCAGCCAGAAAGACATCCAGCCCCCCGCCGCAGCCCAGGTCGACGACGACTTCGCCCGGTCGGAGGCCGGCCATGGCCGTGGGATTGCCGCAGGAGAGGCCCATGTTGGCTTCGGCGGGGACGGCGGCCAGTTCCTCCGGGGTGTAGCCGAAGGCCTCGGCCACTTCACGAACGCCCAAGTGTCTGCTGGAAAGACCCTTGGCGGCCACGGCGGCGTACTGGTCCCGCACGGCCTCGGTGATCTTCTTCATGGCGTTTCCTCCAAGGGGTGCGGCTCACCCCTCTTTCGCGGATAGATACCCGCGGATCTTCGCCTTGATCTCGTCCCGCACGCGGCGGGCGACCTGCATCTTGGCCTCGTCGTCGCCGGGGGCGCTGACCGGATCCTGGAACGGCCAATGCAACTTCTGGCGGGCGTTACTGAAAACGGGGCATTCGCTTTCCGCGCCGTCGCACACGGTGATGACCAAGTCGAACGATTGGCTCAAGAACGGCTGGAGCGACTTGCTCTGATGGCCGGACAGGTCGATACCAACCTCCCGCATGGCCTGGATCGCCAGCGGGGAGACCCGCCCGCTGGGTTTGGTGCCGGCGCTGACCACCTCCCAGCGGTCGCCGCCGTATTTCTTCCAGAAGGCCTCGGCCATCTGGGAGCGGCAGGAGTTCCCGGTGCAGAGGATGATGACGCGCTTCTTCTCCGAGGATGTTGGCGACGAGGACATGTTTCTTTCTCCGGTAGTGCAACTCGCGCTGAAGAAACCTCCGGCAAGGCCCAACAACAAAAATATCAGACTACGATGCATGTTTCTTGCTCCTTGGAACCGGCCGAGGGTTCCGGTCTAATGATGGTCCGGGGTGGGCATACCGGCTACCCGCCGAGGACCCGGAATCAACCTCCGACCAGCAACAGATACAGCCCGACGGCGATGGCGGCCAGCCCGGCAAATCGCTTGAGCCAGAGAGTGGCCGACTGCACGCTGCCGGAAGTAATCATTTTCTGGACCAGGCCCATGGACATGCCGCCGAGGATGATGAGCAGGGAGTGTCCGAGGCTGTAGCCGACCAACAGCAAGGCGCCATAGGCCTTGCCATGCATGGGAATCAACGAGAGCAGCACCAGCAGGATCGGACCGGCGCAGGGCATGGAAATCAAACCGAACAACAGGCCCAGCAGCAAGGCACCGACGAAGCCTCTCTGGCTCGGTTTGACGCCGGCCGGTGCCGGAATCGTGAAGTGGACAACGCCCATCAGGTGCAGGCCCATGACGAGGCAGACCACAACGGCCACGTAGTTCCAGTACCCGCCAACGACGGAACTGGCCGCGACCACTCCCAGGTACATGACCGCGAACATGATGGTGAGGCCCAGGGCGAAGGTCAGGGAGAGCAGAAACGACCGCAGTACCTTCCGTTCGCCGGTTTCTTGTCCGGCGAGGTAGGCCATCATCAGCGGGATGGCGGCGATCACGCAGGGATTGGCGGCGGTCAACGACCCGCCGACGAACGCGGCCAGCGGCGCCAGCCACAGGTTGCTTTTCATGACCTCCGTCAGAGTCTGCATGATTGCATCAAGCATTGTCCGTTCTCTCCTGGCTCGCCGTGCGGCCCTGGTCCGGTTTGCCCTGCGTCCTAGCTCGGCCCCAGGCGGCCGGTCGCCGCCGCCGATGCGGTCGCCGCGGCGTCCGGCCTGCGGATGACGCCGTCCTCCATTTCGTGGATCACATCGAACACATCCAGTGCTCGTTGGTCATGGGTTACCACAATGATGCCGGCACCCTGGTCGTGAGCGACCTGGGCGAACAGTTCCATCACCTGCCGGCCGCGTCGGCCGTCGAGCGCGGCGGTCGGCTCATCCGCCAGCACCAGCCGGGGGTGGTTGGCCAGAGCGCGGGCAATGGCCACGCGCTGCTGCTCGCCGCCGGACAGTTCGGGCGGATAGCCGCCGGCTCGCTCGCGGACGCCCAAGTACTCAAGCAGTTCCAGGGCGCGGCGTCGGGCCGGACCTGCGGCCGCGCCGTTCAGCCGCATGGGCAGTTCCACATTCTCCCGGGCAGTGAGGAACCCGATGAGGTTGGCTTTCTGAGTGACGTATCCGATGTTCTGCCGTCGGAATCGTCGCGGATCGGTCAGGGTATGCGGGCCGTCCACCACCAGTTTTCCGTTGATGAGAATCTGGCCGGAGGTCGGCTGGGTGATGAGCCCGACCGCCGTGAGAAACGTGGATTTGCCCGCCCCGCTGGGACCGATCAGCGCGGCGCATTGCCCGGCGGCGACTTGCAAGGTCGCGTCGCGCATGGCCGCCACCGCGGTATGGCCGTGGCCATAGACCTTGGTCAGGGCCCGCGTCTCGATGGCCGGAGGAGTCGGCATGGTCGGGTCATCCCATCAGGGCGGCGTTCGTCTCCACGCGCAGCGCTTTCCAGATTCCCAGCAGGCTCGCCAGTACCGAGATGGCCAGCACGACACCCGCGAGCTGAAGAAGATCGTCCGGGGTGAGCACCACGCGCCGCGGAAAGAACGGAAAGAGCCGGAGACCGAGAAGGTAGGCGATGCCGAAGCCCAAGGCTCCCATGACCAGGCCCTGCTGCAAGATCAGCGACAGAATCGTGCGATTCGCGGCGCCGATGAGTTTGAGCAGGGCAATGTCGTGGATCTTGTCCAGGGTCAGCGTATACAGGATCAGGGCCATGATGACCGCCGAGACGATGGTCAGCAGGATGCGAAACAAACCGAGCTGCCGGCGAGCTTTTTCCACGACGCCGAGCAGGAGGAGGTTGGTCTGGTCTCCGCGGGTGTGGACGGTGACATCGGCCCAGCCGCGGAGCGTGTCGCGTACGGTGGTTTGGTTGGCTCCCGGCGCGAGCCGGGCGATCACGGCGCTGATCTCCGCCGGCGGGAGCACCGGAATGCCGCCGGCCGGCCCGCCGGCGCGATCCAGCAAGGCGGGCTGACTCCGACCGAGATCGACCTGCTGGACGCGGGCCTGGCGAGCGCCGCGTTCCAGCCGCAAGGCTTCTCCTGGGCGGTCGAATTGCACCGCCTGCGCATCCGGCACCGTCAGGAAAGCGAATCCGTTGCCGCTGGTATCAGTCATGCCCTGGGTCAAGCCCACCACCGTGTAGGTGTCCTTTGCCAGCCGCAGACGTTCGCCGAGCTGTAGTCCCAGGGAGCGATCGGCGATCATTTCGTAGTGGTTCTGAGCCAGCGCCCGCCCTGCGGTCAGCGGCAGCCATTCCCCGCGATCGGCTGGCCAGTCCAGGCCCAGCACGGCGATGCGGAGAGGTCGGCCGTCGCGCTCTCGTTGCACCGTGTGATAAACAAAAGGCCGGGCCTGGGCGACTCCCGGGACGACCGCCACCCGATCGACCAGAGTCCGCGGCACGCGGGATACCTCGGCAAACGGCCCCCGCGTGGCCCGTTGCACGACCCAGAGATCTGCTCCGACGGTATCAACCAGCAAGGTCGCCTCGAAGATGAGGCCACGGTAGATGCCGCCCATGCCCATGACGATCATGAGCAGCGTGCCGAGACCAAGCGTGGTCAGGACGAATCGGCCCGCGTTGTGCCGGATATCACGGCTGGCGAGATTCATGGCGACACCACCCGCTGTCCGTCTCGCAAGGCGTCGGCCTTGGCGCCGATAGGGAGGATCAGCCGCTCGCCTTTCCGCAGGCCCTCGCGAATGGCCACGAATTCGCGGCCGCGAAGCCCCACCTGCACGTTCCGCCACCGAGCTCGTCCCCGATCCTCGACCCAGACGCCGGGAACCTCGTTTCGCCAGTTAAGAAACCGAGCCGGGATCCGCAAAGCGTCGGCCTCGCGCGCGGTCTCGATGTAGACTTCCGCGCGCTGACCGGCGGCCCAATGAGTCGGCAATGTGGCGACTTGGACATCAACCACAAACTCCCGTGTTTCGCGGTCGGTTTCCCGGCCGAGTCGGGCGACTTGGCCGGGGTAGCTTCGTTCCGGCTCCGCCCGGAATACCACCCGGGCCGGCTGTCCAGGCTGAAGATGGCTCATCTCGGTTTCATCGACCCAGGCGCGAATCCAGAGCACGTCCGTGGACAACAACTGCATGATGCTGGTGCCTGGCACGACGACCGCGCCGGGGTCGCGGTCGCGGCGGACGATCAAGCCGGAATAGGGCGCGGTGATGGTCGCATCCGCGAGCCGAGCCTGGTGATAGTCGAGCGTGCGTTCGGCTGAGGTCACCAGCATTCGGGCCTCATTCAATGCCGCGTCGGCACGGCCGAGGTCGGCTTCGGCGACGCGGAGCCCCTCGGTGGCCTTGTCCATCTCCAAGCTGGAGGCGTTGCCCTGTTGGATAAGTTCCCGAGTGCGGTCGTAGTCGATCCGAGCCTGGTGCAGAATCGCCGCCGACCGCTCGCGATCGGCAGCCTGACGCTCCACCGCTGCGCGAGCCGCGGCGACTCCGCTTTCCGCCACTTCCACTTGTCGCCGCAGATCGCTGTCGTCCAGCACAACCAAAGTCTGCCCGGCCTCCACGCGATCGCCCTGGTCTGCCCGCACCTCCACGATGCGGCCGGAGATCTTCGGGCTGATGGTGGCCTGGATCTTCGCTTCCAGCGTCCCGGTGCCCAGGACTTCCACGACGACCGGCCCCTCGGCCACCGCGTGGACTGCGACCGGGATCGGCGCAAACCGCGCGTAGTAGACGACGGCCGCGACCACCGCGCTGGGGATGCCGATCTTCAGAACGAGACCCAGCCGGCGGCCCCAAGGCGGCGGACCGGGAAGCGAATTCACATCAGGCGTCATCTGAGTCGAGGGCATCAGGAAGGATTCACCCCCAGCTCGCCGAATTTCTTGACGAAGTCGGCCTTGGGCAGGAACCCCTCGTGTCGCCAGACTTCCTTACCATCCTTGTCAAAGAAGACTTGCGTCGGGATCAGGCGGATGTTGTAGGGTTTCGATGCGTCGGGGTTCTTCCAGACGTCGATGAACTCGATCACGACCCGCCCGGCATATTCTCGCTTCAGTTCCTCCAGAATCGGGGCGAGCTCCTTACAGGCCTTGCACTTGTCCGCACCGAGGTCCACGACGCGGGGCAAGGCCGCCTGCGTCAGGGCAACTTGTCCCGTGCCGTCGCCGACGGTGGGCTGTCCAGGACTCGGCTCGCCGCGGTGAGCGGTGTTTCCGTCGCCCCCCGCCTGCGTCCGATACCAGGCTACCCCGGCTACCAGGACGACGACCATGCCAATAATCGCCAGGTTGATGATCTGCTGCTTGGACATGTTGATTTCCTTACGCAGGCACGGCGGCTCGCCATCTGTGGACCGGCGGCTACTCACCGAGATACGGCTCCATCTCGGTCCAGATGTAGTTCTGGAATTTGGTCGGATCCTCGATCAACTGCCAGACCTGCTCCAGTTTCTTCCACTGGACCCGCTGCGGTCCGTCCTGCTGGACGAGAACCAGCGTGGAGGTCTCCAGGGCGAAGTCCTGCTGGAAGTGCTCTTGTCCGGGGGTTTCGATGTTCACGGGTCGCCATTGCAGACGCCCCGCCGTCAGGGCGTCGGCGTAGGCGATTTCCAAAGCTTCCTTGGCTCGCTGCTCGATGGCCAGACAGGTCGGACAGCGGAGGGTGCGGTGGAAGTAGTAGGCGATGACGCGGGGAGCCGGCGCGGTGGCAGTCTCCGCGGGGGCGGTCTCGCTGCTGGAGACTTTCCCCGTCGCGGCCGGTGCATCGGGCACGGCTTGATCTGAGCCGGAGGCTGCGACCGCCGGCGGAGCCGGGGCACTGGTCGTCGGTGTCGGCGGAGGCGGCGGTTGCCGCTCGCAGCCGATCAACAGGATCAGGCCCAGGAGAGACCAGGCTGCCGCTCGGTGGATTCGCCAGTTCACCAGGATCATCATCGGCGCCCTCCCATTTCCTCAGCCGGCCTTCGCTGCTTTCAGCATTGACGTGATCTCGGCATCGCTCGGCACCTTGCCGGAGACCAGGACCTTGCCATCCACGGCGAGAGCGGGCGTGAACATGACGCCGTAAGACGCGATCTTGTTGATGTCCTTGATGTGCTCCAGTTCGTAGGGCATTCCCAAGGCGTCCGCCGCCTTGCGAGTCGCGGCTTCCAGCATGTTACACTTGGCGCACCCGGTTCCGAGAATCGCTATCTTCATGGCTGTCACCTCTTTTGGCTATTCGCGCGGCCCGTTCGGCCGCCATCAGTCGCTATCCGCCACAGCAGGGCCTCACCGGACCCTGTCCCAGTTTGGCTTTGACCGTATCCACGACCTTGCGACCATGAATGATCATATTGGGTTCCGCGGGTTTTTTCTCGATGCCCAGATCGGTCAACACGACGTGGACGTCAGCGGGCAACCCCGCTTTTTGTAGCGTCTTCAGCACGCAGCGGTCTTCACATCCGTCGAGGGCCACCCGCGTCGCCGCCCGACGGGCCCGATCGAGCTTATCGGGAATCTCCGCCGCTACGGCGGCGATGCAGAAAAGCGATCCGCAACCCTGCTCCATGAGCTGGACGCCGGCGCGGTTGGCCACCTGCCCGCTGTAGGCGGCACCGGCGCAGGTAAAGATAAGGACTTCTTGATGGCTCGGTGAGCAGCAGGAAGACACGATCAATCCTCCCTTATACAATTCGACCGCGGCGGCCCCGCATTCCGGGGACCTGGAGGCCGCGTTCACTTTGCAGGCATCAACGCCCCAAACAGCAACCCGGTGGCCGTCGCGACGACCACGATCAGCAGCGAAAACGCCAGGGTCTTCTTTCCGCCCATCACGCGCCACAACACGATCATGTTGGGCAGCGAGAGCGCCGGACCCGCCAGCAGCAGGGCCAGGGCGGGGCCTTTGGCCATGCCGTGCTCCATCAGGGCCTGGGTGATCGGCACCTCCGTCAGTGTGGCGAAGTAGAACAACGCGCCGACCATCGAGGCGATGAGGTTGGAGCGCAGACTCCCGTCTCCCACCAGCCGGCCGATCACCTCGGTCGGCAGAAGCGCGGAGATGAAACCGACGATGAAGACGCCGCCGAACAACAGGGGGATCAGCAGCTTGGCGAAGTCCCAGGTGTTGTGCATCCAGGTCCGGAACTCGTCGCGATCCACCCAGCTCCGGGTCATCAGCACGAGGCCGAGGAAGAAGACCCCGGCGATGTACCACCGAACGTGATGGACGTCCATCACCCAACTGTCCTTCTCCTCGATCTCCACGATGTCGGATTTGGCCAACGTGAGTCGCTCGCCCGCCCGCACCTTGCCATAGCTCTCCTGCACCTGGATCATCACCTCGTCCCGCATCTCCTGGAGCACGACGCCGCGGACGGCGGTCCCGTCGGTTCGCCGGACGACCGCGTCACCGGGGTTGAACCAGTCGCTGAAAACCAGGAAGCCGATCATGAACAACAGCAGTAGCGCGCTCTGCCAGCCGCGGCGGCGGCCCGCCGGCGGGTCCGGCAGGTGCATGGCCGCTTCGGCCTTTTTCTGTTCCTCGCGGTGGAAGATCGCCGCCATGCCGAGGCCGATGAGGAAGGCGAACAACACGGCACCGATCGCTCGCCACAGACCGAGATCCAGCCCCAAAACTCGGGCCGAGAGGAAAATGGCCAGGACGTTGATGGCCGGGCCGGAGTACAGGAACGCCGAGGCCGGGCCGAGTCCCGCCCCAAGCTGGTAGATGCCGGCGAACATCGGCAGCACGCTGCAAGAGCAGACCGCCAGGACCGTGCCCGCCACCGAGGCCACGGCATACGCCAGCGGCTTGCTGGACTTGGGCCCGAGGTATCTCATCACCGCGGCCTGCGACAGAAACGTAATGATCCCGCCGGCGATGAACAAGGCGGGGACCACGCAGGCCAGCGTGTGGTTGCGGGCATACCACTGGAGAAGCTTGAACGCCTCCACGATGGCGCCCTCCACCTTGGGGTCGGAGAGCGGCAGGTAGTACGCCACCAGGAACACGGCGAGGAAAGCAGCGAAGATTTTCCATTGACTCATAAAGTTTCCCAGAATGTCCGGCGGTCACGCCCCCACTGCCGCCTGTTGGGCTTTCAAGTGCTGCCGAAGAACGTTCTCGATGCAGGTCAGGAATCCTTCGAGACACTTGCAGGTGAGTCGGTAGTAGCTCATCTGCCCATCGCGGCGGAGGTCGATCAAGCCCACTCCGCGCAGAATGGCCAGATGCTTCGAAACGGTGGACTGGTCGACACCAAGCAGCTCGGTCAGTTCACAGACGCACAGCTCGCCTTCCTGCAAGGCTTCCAGCAGTATCAAGCGGCTGGGATGGGCGAGGGCCTTGGCGATTCGGGCCCGAGCCTCGTATTGTCGGCGGTCGCGTTTCATTGTCATATGGCAATATTACCATAAACGACATGGCAGTCAAGGGCTTTCCTCAAGATTCTGTCTCGCCTTGGCCCTCGTGACCCCCGACCGGCCGGCCCCCAAGACGGCCGGCCATCGCAAGCCGACCCGCAACCCCCTGTCTCCCAAATGGTTATGTGCCCGACTCATCCTTTCGCCACACCACCGCCAGGAGCCGCTGTCCGCTCGTGAGTGCCGCGTCGAGGTTGGGCGGGCACTCAAGCGAACCATCCGGTTGTTCGATGGCGATGACCTGGGCGTTGTAGCGCCGGCGAAAATCCGCCTGGCGGAGCGACTGGCCGACCACGTCCATCGGTACCAGCAGCCGTTGGATCAGATCTCGGTCGCGCGGGGAGACGCCCATCACCAATTGCTGGATCTGCCCCTCGCGGGCCAGGGCGGCGAGACCCTCATGCTCGCGCAGCACGAGTTGTTGCGTTTCCAAGATGCTGCGGTGCAGATGTTCGAAAATCCGTGCCCGCGTCAACATCCCCAGCCACACGGGCTCACTGCCGCTTGCCGGCCGGGTCAGGACTGGGACGACCTCGTGCCCACCCCGCCGCAGCACCTCCAGGGCGTGATAGGCGTCGTCATCCGGGCGGACGCTGGGGAAGCGTTCGGTCATGAGATCTGCGGCGTTGACCAGTTCCGCGAAGCCCGGCAACCGCGTGACGCGACGGAAGCTCGATACGGAGATCAGACCCAGCAGGCGGTTTTCGCGGACCACGGCAAAGGTCGGCTGTGTGCCGGGCTGAAGGCGCGCGACCAGTTCTCGCATCGGAGTCTCCGGGGCGACGGTTTCACTCCAATCCCGCTGCATGAGTTGCTCGACCTTCCACGATTCCAGCAGGTGAACCACGGCGTCGCCGGCGTGGGCGGGAGACTCCGCGGCAGTCGGCACCTGCTCGGGATTCAGCCCCCAGCGGCGCCCGACGACGTAGGAGCTGATGCACACCAGCATCAATGGGACGATCAACCCATAGCCGCCGGTCATTTCACAGACCATGACAATCGAGGCCAGCGGGATCCGCATGGCCGCGGCCAGGACACCGCCCATGCCGACGGGGATCAGCGCGTCGGGCAGTTCGGGGTTGGCTTCGATCAACGACGGGGCGACGACCCGCAGAACGGCCCCGAGCAGCGCCCCAGCCACGCCGCCGATGAAGACGCTGGGGCCGAGTACCCCACCGGAAGCCCCGCTGCCGATGGTCAGAGCCGTGGCCATGCACTTGGCCAGCACGACGCCGCCGAAGAGGGCCACGGCTGCCCAGGCCGTCGGCCCGGCCTCGCCAAATCCGGACAGGGCGTTCTGGATGAACTGGTAGCGGCTATCCATGACCTGCGGCAGGAGGCAGGCGATCCCACCGGTGGCCAGACCGCCGAGGAGGGGGGTGAACCAGCGCGGCAACCACTGCTGCGACGCGGTGGTCAGGCGCTCCACCCAGTGCAGGCAGAAACTGAAAAAGATGCTGACCAGGCCGCAGAGCGGGCCGAGCAAGGCATAGGGCAGCAGCTCGATCGCGCTGCGGAAGCCCAGGTCCGTCGCACCGCGCAGCAGGTACACCTGCTCGCCCAGCCCGCCGAGCACGGTCATGAAGGTCGAGTAGCCCAGCACGGAGGCCACGAAGGCCGGTACTATGGCGTCGGCTTCAAATTCCTCCTCGCGATAGAGCACGCTGGTGGCGAAAAGCGCCCCGCCGAGCGGGCAGCGGAAGATGGCGCCGACACCGGCGGCGCAGCCGGCCACCAGCAACATCCGCCGTTCGCGGGGCCGCAGACCGAACCTTTTGCCCACGGAGGAGCCGATCGCGGCACCGGCGGCGGCGATTGGGCCTTCCGGACCGGCCGAGCCGCCGCAGGAGATCACCCCGACGGCGGCGGCGGCTTTGACCAACGGCCCGCGGAGGGGCATTTCTCCAAGCTGTCGGTGGAAAGACCGTACAAGCAGATTCGTGCCATGGCCCGCAGGGGCGTCGGGACAGAACAACCGCACGATGAGGCCCGACAACAGGCAACCGGCCGCGGGCAGCAGAAGTACCGCCCACTGCGGCTGAAGTACGCCGGTGCCGGAGAGATGAGCGAAACGCCCCACCAGCAGGCTGATGCCGTGATGCAGCCCCCAGTCCATGGCCGACGCCGACAAGCCGCCGAGAACGCCAACGACACTGCCAAGGAGGAAACGGCGGCTCCAGCGCGCGGCCGGCCGAGGCAGGCTTTCTAGCAGTCGGGCGATGGGCGACATGGCCGCATCATAACCAGCCGAATGACAATTGCGGGCGGGCCGCGGTACTTTTTTCCTCGCGGCGGCGGACCAGGCGGTCGGCGATGGCGAGAATCATGCCGAAGAGCAGACCGATGTACCCGGCGAACGCCGGCAGCCGCCCCGGATCGCGGGACACGCCCAGCGTTGCGGAGGCCGCTCCCTGCTCGTCCATCGTCGAACCGAGCTGAAAGATGGACCAAGCGCCACGGTTCAAGGGGCGGTTCATGCTGATGACGTGCGGTTCACCGGGTTGGCCGCTGGAATCGGACACCAGGACATGGCTTTCGTAAGAGCGGGGGCGGTCTTCACCCGGATAGTGGACGACACGAGACCGCTCCAGGGTCAGGTTGAAGCCCAATGGCAGAAGCTGGTCGGCGTAGGCGACATCCAGCGGGCCGCTCGCCAGTTCGATTGGCTCCGATAGGTACTTCTGCACCCAGATCTCTCGCGGGGGACTGTCCTTCTCCGTGATGCGCAGGTTGATGGCGGGCGTCCGTTCGGCTCTGGGCGGCTCCACCGGCTGGGCCCGGCGTTCCACGCGGGCATGATCGAACACGCGGCGTAGGGTAAAGGTCCATCCCTTCAGGGTGAAGGGCAGGGTTTCTTCCAAGGAGACCCTGTGACTGATCCATGAAGAGGCGTCGCGAAGGAAACGGACATGCACCAGTTCGCCAGGCCCCAGCAGCACCTCGATCATGGCACGCGGAGCCAGGTCTTCGGCCAACAACGTCAGGCGAGGCCGCTCCACGCGGACTTCGCCTTCCGGCGGGTCATCGAACTCCGGAAATCGGGCGAAGAGCAGGCGGCGGTCATGGCCGGTCGGACCGGCCAAGTCCACTTCAGCAAACGGATTGGCGGGCAAGTCGGAGAGGTTGCGGATGGAGCCGTCGTCGGCCACTTCGGCGTGAGGCAGGTAGCGAAGCACGCGGAGGGCGTACTGTGTTTCGCCGATGGGCACGGCCTCGCGCAGGGCTTCTGCCACGGAGATTTCGTAGTGGCGGTCGCCGATCTCGACCCGTACCCGGTCCGCAGGGGATGGCCGGTCGGCGGTCGTTAGGCCGAGCAACTGATTCAGTTGCTCTCGGTCGGTCACCCGACGAATGGCGACGGGAACCGGCCCGACTCGCCCCCCTTCTCCTTCGATGGCGTGACCCGGCATCTGCCGCCCTCCCGGCGAGGTCAGCAACATGTCCACACCGGCACTCGGCTGCGGCGCGTCGTTCAGTAGTTGCTCTTCCCAAATGCTGTCCGGCAGGTAGCAGAGGACCTCCAGGCGGAGACCATCCGCCGTGACGATCTCCGGCATCGGGCGCTGGACGGCAACCAGCCCGCCGAACACCGCCGGCGGTAGTTCGATCTCCAGGCCCGTGGCTTCATTCGGACGAAGAAAGGTGAGGGTCTCTTGGCGGGCGTTGGCGAAGTGCGTGACCGTGCCTCCTTCCGGCAGGCGGATTTGGCCGGTGACACTGAACAGATCGGTGATCAGCGCCGCAGTCAATATCAGGAGGATGGAGAGATGCGCGATGACAAAACCCGCCTGCCGCCTTCGGTACGGATACCGCCCAACCAGCGCGGTGAGAACATTTACCGCCAGGAGCCACAAGATCAGTTTGAACCACCACGCACCGTACACGACCCAGGCGGCGTACTCGGCCCCCCGCGTGCTTTCCAGGATGGTGCCGGCCACGCACGCCGACATCCAGGCGGCCATCAACACCGCGGCCAGCCACATCGAGCCGAAGAAACGCAGCCACGCGCGGGAGAAATGCTGCGCGGGGAGGCTCGAAGGTGCTTCTCGGGTGGGGAGCAAGTGTGGTTCCGATAAACTCAAGCGGGGTGATTCCCGCGGCTGCCGTGTCCCGGCGGGATGGTAGTGAGGTCAGCCCGACCGGACAACGGAAGGTCGTTCGGCTCGATTGCCGTCCAGGCAGCGACTCCCCGGTACGGGCCGTTGCGGTTATGCTACGACTCCGCCTGGTGAGGCCGGAAGGCAGATGCCCGGCGGGACAGGAGCCGTCCCGGAAGGCCAAAGGATTTTACTGCGGACGAGTGCCGGATATGCAGGAAAAGAAGCCGACGAGCTTCGTGCCGACTGCGGAGATTCCCGACTTATACCGTCGCTTGGGTGAGCGGCTAGGCACCGAGGAATTCGTGTGCGTGCCGAACCTGGAATACGTCTTCGCTCCGTTCGAGGTCTATCCCTTGGCGCCGCACAGCCGGCCGCCGCTCGAGCGTGTGGTTGCCTTCGCCGTGGATATGGATGGCACCAGCACCACGACGGAGCCGCTGGCTCTACACGCCCTGGAGTACATGGTGCGACGGTTCACCGGGCGTTTGTCGCCCGCCGAGTGGCCGGGTCTGGATGAGAAACTGGATCACCCCTATGTGATCGGCAACAGCAATTTCCGCCACACGGAGTTCCTCGTCGAACGTTATCGCGACCATTTCGACGAGGCCGCCTTTCGACAGGCTTTTTTCGAGGCCGTCTGCTGGACCTTGGCCTGCATGGACGACCCGCAACGTCGTCGAGACATCCAGCAGAACGCGCGGAATTGCGGCTTGGCACCGTTGTTGGACGATGCCGATTTCCAGCGACTGGTCAGCGGCGGTTCGGTCACGGCGGACCACGTCGGCACGCTGGTGAGGCCGTTCGTCGTCCGCCACGGCGCTGCCCTTCGTTGCCGCCACACGGGCGAGCTGGTACCGGCGGCCCTGGACATCTACTACTACCGTTACCATGCAATTCTGCGGGCCATCGAGCGCGGTCGCGGGCAGGAATTGAGCCGCGAACTGCTCGGGCAGAGCGGCCGGCGGCTGATCGAACCAATGCCCGGCTACGAGGTGTTCGTTCCGTTGATCAAGGGCTGGCTCGGCCCGGAAGTGGATGGGTTGTATGAGCTGCTGCGGGCGGAGTACGAGCGACACGCGGCCGGCCCGCACGGGGCGAGGTTGGACGCGGCACGGCTGCGGCTGGCCGGGTTGGCGGAGCGATTCCGCCGGCAGCCGGCGAAGCTTGCCCTGGTGACGGCGTCCATCGCCTACGAGGCACACGTTTCCATGAAGGAGGTCATCGCCATCACCGCGGAGCGGGTGGCGGACTGGCCGATCGCTGCGGAGCATCGCGAGCGAATCGCCGGTCTGCTGGCTGACTACCGGGCGGTCTTCGACGGCTTCGTGAATGCTTCCGACGCCTGCGAGCATCGGCTCAAACCGCATCGCGACCTGTACAGCCTGGCGCTTCAGCAGATGTCCATCCCGCGCGCGGAGTATCGCGACTGCGTCGGACTGGAAGACACCGAGCCGGGGGTCATCGCCACCCGGGCGGCGGGCATCGGATGTGCCGTGGCCCTGCCCAACCACGACACTCGGCGGCAGGACTACCGCGCCGCCACGATGATCGTTCGTGGCGGCCTGCCGGAACTGATCCTCATGCATAACCTGTTGCTGACGGAGACGCCGCGGGCCTGACCTCGCGGAGGAAAGGCTGATGGGCCGGCGACAGCCGACCGCCGTGTACCGTTGAAAGAAGTTATGACCGACCACGACACCTGGACCCTCGTCAACACCGTTTGCGATGCGCATCGGTTGGGGCAGTACAACAGCGTCTGCGCGATCTCCAACGGCTACCTTGGAATCAAGGGCAACTTGCAGGAAGACCGCGACGGCTACTCGCCCGTCCTGCTGATCAACGGCGTCTATGACGAGCTGGACATGTTCGGACAGATTCGGGCGTCGAACCACGACCGACGCTGGCTCGATCCGCACCATTTCGACACCGCCGGACGCAGCCCGGCCGTGGCCAACCTGCCCGATCCATTGCATACGCGAATTTTCGTGGGTGATCGGGAGGTGACTCTCTCGCGCGGAGAAGTGTTGGGCTTCGAACAACGGCTGGACCTTGCCGCCGGCGTGTACTCCTACCGGTTTGATTACCGCGATGCCGCCGGGCGGACAACGCGGGTCGAGATGACGCGCTTCGCGTCGATCCGCCACGCCCATCGCGTTTTCATGCGCTACACGATCACACCGCTGGACCACGATGCTTCCATCCGCATCCTGGCGGGCATCTCCGCCGCAGTCTTCTCCAATACCACACGCGAGCGGCAGTTCCGCGTGACTCGGCTCGACGCGGCGGCCGACGGAACGTGTCTGTTGGACGCCTGCACGCCGGCCCGCGGGATCGATGTGCAACTGCGGGTCGCCACCACGTCCGTCGGACCGGCCGCTCCCGCGCGAGTCCGCGGCGAGATCGCCCACCAGGCGGCGTATGTCGCGTTTGAGTTTGCCGGTGCTCGGGGTCGGCCGATCATCCTGGAGCGGGCCGTCGTGGTGGGTTGCGCGGAGGACGGGCGGCACGGCGTGGCCGTCGACGCGGATGCGGAGCTGGCGGCGGCTGGCGAGCAGGGTTTTGCCGCGGCGCTGGAGGAACAGCGGACGCACTGGCGGCAGTTGTGGGACCGCGGGGACGTCACCATCGAGGGCGATGATCGGGCCCAGCGTTATCTGCGCTTCAGTTTGTACCACCTGCTCGCGGCCGCGCCGCGGTTCACGGACCGGCTGAGCGTGCCCGTTAAGTTGCTCTCCGGCGAGTATTACCAGGGCAATACGTTCTACGACACTGATTTGTACATTGTGCCGTTTTACACCTTCACAATTCCCGAACTGGCCCGGACCTGCCTGGCCTTCCGTTGCGAAGGACTGGCCCGCGGCCGCGAGATTGCCCGCCAAATGGGTTATGCCGGGGCCAAGCTGGCCTGGCAGGCGGGGCCGTACGGCGAGGAGTGCCTGGGTCCGTGGTATCGCTTCGTCCACACTAACATCCATATCAACGCCGACGTGGCTTACAGCCTGGTCCAGTACTGGCTGGCGACGGGCGATGACGCGTTCATGGCGGTTCGGGGGCTGGAGTTGCTGGTCGAATCGGCCCGGTTTTACGTGTCGCGGGCGACGCATGACCTTCGTGGGGATGTGTATCACCTGATCAACGTTTCCGGCCCGGATGAGGGTCACTGCGAAAGCACGGACAACTTCTACACGAATTACCTGGTTTCGAGGACACTGTCCTGGGCCGCGGATTTCGCGGAGCAGTTCGCCGGGCAGAAAGAGGCCGCGGCGCTGCTCGAGCAGCTTGGCGTGACCGAGGCCGAACGTCGGCACTGGCGGCATGTGGCCGAGCGGCTGCCCTTGCGGTTCGACCCGACCACGGGCGTTCACGAACAGTTCGACGGCTTTCATCGCCTGCCGCCACCGCCGCCGGACCTGCTCACGAACCGCAAGGACTGGTTCGTGCCGTTGGCCCGCTATCAGGCGATGAACCAACCGGACGTGGTCATGGCGATGGTGTTGTTCCGCGAGCGGTTCCGCCGGGAAGTGCAGCGGGCCAACTGGGAGTTTTACAAAGACAAGAGTCTCAACTTCTCGTCGATGAGCTTCGCGCTGAACGCCATCATGGCGGCGGAAATGGACGAATTGGAGCGGGCCTACCGCGAGTTCCTCGTCTGTGCCGGCTCCGACGTGGATGAAGAACTCACCGGACGCCGCGACACGTTCGCCGGTCTGCACGGCACGGCCATGGGCGGAACATGGATGGCCGCCGTGTTCGGGTTCGGCGGAGTCAGCCTGTCGGAAATGGGATTACGGATTACGCCCAAGTTGCCGCGACAGTGGCGGGCACTGCGGTTTGTGTTGTCGCTGCGCGGCCGGGCCGTTCGCGTGGACATCGGCCAGCGGCAGGTTTCCCTGGAGGTTCAGGGCCGCGGCATCTTGGACATGTCGGTTGCGGTCTGCGGTCGGCCAGTGCAGTTGCAGGGCGGAACGACGCTGACCGTCGAGTACGCCTGAGGGATCGCGGCGGCGATCGAGAAAGCGAAGCCCCGGTAACGAATTGCCGCTACTCGGCCTGCAATCTCGGCCGCGGGTCCGCGGCGTGTGGAAAACGCTTCATCCTGAAAGATCACCCCCAAGGGGATTCGAACCCCTGTCGCCGGCATGAAAAGCCGGTGTCCTAGGCCTCTAGACGATGGGGGCCTGTGCGCTTCCGGGCTATGTTACCCGGCGCGCTCTGAGTGTCAAACTTCGGCCGGAGTCGCCGTATTCCCGCTCTTGCTAACATCACGGCGGGTTCGGCCACCGCAGGGCCTCATCTTCGACCGGAGTCATGCCCTGGGCGGCCCGATCTGATCTTGGCGTCGGTGTCGGGCGTCGCATTCTGTCCAGACTCTTGCGCAAAAAAGATGGCGCCGCGCACGAATCAGGCGGGGTGCGCAGCGCCACGTTGTTGCGACCGAGTGGGGGCTCGGTCGCAGCGGGGCACAAAAGTCGAGCATGGCACTCGACTTTGCGGGGGGTCTCATTCTGGAAGTCGGGCACTTCCCGCCGGCCGGGCTTTGCCCCTCCTCCCGGTTCGGCTGATCAGGTGGCAGCGAACCAATCTATCTATTTGTATGCCCGAACGGTGCATGAATCAAATCCTTCCGATGCGCCGAACGGGGGCCACCGGGCGAACCGCGGGAGGCCTCGATTTCGCGGCCTGTTATCGGCCGTGCCCGTGGCGTGTGGTTATCAGGGGATCGGGTAGAATCACGGACATGGAAGGCTTGCTGCAATGGCTGATTGACAATCGGCCGCTGCTCATCGCGGCGGTCGCGGTCCTGCTGTTCCTGGTCGTCCTCCGTCGGTTGCTGGGCGGCGCGGTGCGGGCGATCCGCCGCCGCAAGGCCGGTCCGCTGCATCCCCGATTGCAGAAGTACGGCGGACGGTCGGAGGCGGATTGGGCGGCGGAGCAGCGCGAGGCGGAAAAGATCGTCGCCACCAGCTCCACGCCCAGCATCGCGGGCTACGAGATCATTCGGCAGGTGGAAGCCGTGTTCGTCGAGGGCCTGCGGTCGCAGTCGGAGGCGATCACCTCACTCAAGGCCGCCGCCGCCCGCCGCGGGGCCAACGCGCTCATCAACGTGACGCAGGAGCATACCGCCGCCGGGCGCTGCACGGCGCAGGGCGACGCGGTCGTGGTGAAGCCTCTCGTGGCGCCCGATCCGCCGGCACCCCCCGGTCGCCGTTGATCGCCAGGGCGGCCCAGTCCGTTAGTGCCGGCATCTCGTCACCAGTGAAGGCCGAGCATCAGGCAGTTCAGTCCGCTGCCGATGCCGAGGAAGGCCACGCGGTGATTGGGCTGGAGAACGCCGCGTTCCTCGGCAATCGCCGCGGTGATCGGCAGGGATACCGTACCGATATTGCCGAGGAACTCGTAGGTCTGGAAGTCCTTCTCCAGGGGGAGGCCGATGGACCGCATGATGGTCTCGCGGTGCGGCGCGCCGACCTGATGACAGATGGTGCGGTCCACCTGATCCGCCGTCCAGCCGAGTTCCTGAAGAAACGCATGCCAGGTTCGCGTCCCCAACGCGACCCCGTGTTCCAACACGGCGGAGGCATCGGTCACCAGGTGCGTCGGCGAACCGATCAGCCCCCCGTCTTGCGCGCCCCAACGGCACAGCCGGTGATGTCGGGCGTCGCTGCGGATGACCCCGCCGAGCAGCCGTCGGCCTCGCTTGGCTATAGACGACTCGCACACGACGACGCCCACCGCCCCGCTGCCTCCGGTCAATGTGGCCAGCGATACCCGGAAGTGCTCCATCTTCCGTTGTTCCAGCATCTGCTGGATGGTCAGGTCGACGATGGCCCGGGCCGACTCGCAGGAGACGATCAATGCGGCGCGAATGTGCCCCAGTTCGATGGCATTGGCCGCGTGGACGATGCCGTTGACGACTCCCAGACAGGCGTTCGAGATGTCGAGAATCTCCAGGTTCGGTCCGAGACCCAGGCTGTCGGCCACGGCGCAGGCCGTGGCGGGCTCAAGCTGGTCGCGGCACACCCCGCCGTAGATGAGCAAACCGATGTCTCCGGCGGACAGGCCCGAGGTTGCCAGGGCCTTGCGCCCGGCCCGCGCGGCTGCGTCGCTCATGGCCTGCCCGGCGTCCCAGTACCGCCGCTCCCGGATGCCCGTCAGGGCCTCGAGCTGGCCGGGCTGGATGCGGAGATCGCGGTACAACGGCGCCAGCCTCTCCTCCAACGCGGCGGATGAAACCACGACGGGCGGCAGTTCGTAGCCGAAAGAGGCAATGGCAACTCGTGTATAGCGCATGGGCGGTCCCGTGGTTCGCGGGCAGGATAGGAAACACCGTGCGAAAACGCAACGGGCACCGGGCTTGGCCGGCTCGGATCGGCGGCCTCCCGCCGTGGGAGGGACGAAGGATGGCGGGAGTGGCGAGTCCCGGCGTCCGTTGGAGGCGGACTCACCGCTTCGGCGGGGTGGTGTTGCCGGCCGAGGAGACGCCCGCAGGCTTCGCTTGGGTGAGCATCCGTTCGGTCCGCGGCGCCAAGGCCCAGGGTTGTCGGCTGATCAGCTTGAACCGCATCAGGTTCAGCGCGGCGACCAGTTGCGGGTCGGTGTCGGGGTTCTCATCCTCCTGGATATGCGGACTGGGCTGCGTGGTCGCGGTCCGCTCCAGCACTTCGCGCGGCACTTCAGGCTGGTCCTTGCCCTTGAGGACGTCGCGCTCCCGCCGCAGACGCAGGATCTTGTTCAACTCCTGCGGAATGACCGGGATGGACACGTGCGGATCAACCCCCCAGCTCTTCGCGCCGGGCTTCTTGTGCATGCAGAACCAGGCATCGTCGCCGGGAAGGTCCATGTCGTAGAGATAGTAGTAGGCGGTGGTCAGCTTGAGATACGCCTTGTTGTCCGAGATGGGGATGAGGTTCTGGACGCTGCCCTTGCCGAAGGTCCGCTCCCCGACCACGCAGGCCCCGCGTTTGCCGGCCAGGGCGCCGGCGACGATCTCGCTGGCACTGGCGCTATACTCGTTCACCAGGACGATGATGGGCATGTCGGCAAGGATTTCGTGGGGCCGCGTGCGAATCGTGGCGTTCTGAGCGCGGTTGCGGCCCTTGGTCTGCACGATCGGATCGTCGGCATCCAGAAACAGCTCGCACATGTCGCGGGCGCTGGTTAGCAGGCCGCCCGGGTTAAAACGTAAATCCAGGATCAGACCGCGACACTTCTCCGAGCGAAGCTGCCGCAACGCGTCCTTGAGGTCGGCGACGGTCTTGTCCATGAAGCCGCTGACCCGCACGTACCCGATCTTCTGCTCGGGATCCAGCAGGTAATCCCAGCCGGTCGGCTTATGCTCGTCCCGCTTCGCCCCGGCGACCGTGCGGATCTCGATCATCTCCCGTTTCAGCACCAGGTCGTGGGTCTCCTCGGTCAGGCCGTCCTTGATGGTCAGCGTGACCGTGGTGCCCGGCTCGCCGGTGATGGTCCGCACCGCCTGCATGATGGTCATGTCCAGGGTACTCTTCCCGTCGATGTGGGTGATCACATCCCCCGGCTTCACGCCGGCCCGGAAGGCCGGCGTGTTTTCCAAAGGCGATTCCACCCGGACGGGCTGTCCCTCCGGCTTGGTGATCTGGATGCCGACGCCGACGAATTCCCCGCGGGTGTGCTTGTTGAATTCGTCCACTTCCGCCGGCCAGATGACCGAGGTGAACTCGTCCAGCGGCTCCAGCAGGCCGGCTACAAACTCGTCCACCAGCACCCGCTCGTCCAGGCGGATGCTGTCCTCGTTGATGCTGATGATTCGGTCAAACGCCCGAAGCAGGTCGCGGGCCGTGAACTTCGTCTCGTCACGGTTGATGTCGTCAATGATCGCGTTGACCTTATCGACGAAGAGCGCCACGAGTTTCTTGTCGCCGAGGGTGGTGAACTGCTTCTCCAGTTCCGTGGCCTGGGCGAGCAGCACCAGGTGCTCCAGGCCGGAGAGGCAGATCTTGCGGAAATCCACTGGCTCAACGTAGTCGGAGTCGATCCGGTTGAGGATCTCCTTCAGGGCCGACGCGGACACGCCACGCAGGTCGGTCTTCCAAGTGCTCTTCGGGCCGTAGATGAAACCGAGGTGGGCCCGCTTGCGACAGAAGTCGTACCCGTCCTGATAGGATTGATTGTCGGGAAACAGGTCGCGCAGGATGTCGTACAGGACAAGGGCGTTGCGCCATTCGTCGAGCTTCTTGTGGCGCTCGATCTGCACCAAGACGTTCTCCACGATCTCCTGGAGCCACGGCTCGGCGCGGAACGCATCCTTGTCCTTGGAATTGAGCATGGCGGCCTGCGCATAGCGGAGGGCCGCTCCCCACTTGAACAGGGGATTGCTCTCGTCGAAGTCCACGGTCCCGAATTCGGGATCCTCCTCGTCTGACGAATCGTGCTCCGTCGTTGCCGCGGCTTCGCCCTCCGGCGGCGGGGAGACCTTGGCGGCGTCTTCCGCGTCGCTCTCGGCGGGCTGGGTTGCCGGAGTCTCGCGAGCTTCCTTTGCCGCCTGGCGTGCCTTCCCGACGTAGTAGTCGTAGCAGCGTTGCCGGAGTCGTTCGCGGCTTTCCGACAAGTCACGAAATTCCTGCAACCAGGAGAGGGCCTTGGTCAGGTCCGGATTGTCCGGCTGCAACTTCGCGGCCTGCTCGATCGTGATCAGGGCGGAGAGGAAATCACCAGCCAGTACTTGGTCGGAACCTTTGAGCCACAGTTCCCTGGCGTTGGCCGAGGCCACTTGATCCGAGGGAGGGTCGGCCCAGGCGAGTCCGGCCGTACACCACAAGGCGAGGATCAACGCGATCACGACGGGTTTGGACTGGGAACGACTCGCTGCCATGATGTGTGACATATCTGCTCCGTTTTCCCCGTTGGCCCGCGAGGCAGGTCAGGAGATTGATTCGCTTGCGTTCGGAAGCCCGGCCTCGTCGCCTCCTGGACGATGACGAGGCACTATCCGCAGGGTACCTCAGCGGAGGACGCCGGTCCTCGGTCATCCGCGGGTCATTATTTTATGCGCCGGCGGTGGCCGACGTACCTTCGCTGTTCTTGTTGCCATCCGGGGGCACGCCGCATTATACGTCTCTAACTTTCGCGGGTTCAACATTTTCGGTCTGTTTCACCGGTCTCCCGGGAATCATCGGATACGGGTTGGGCCTCACTTGACCTTGGGCCGTCGCCCCTTCTGTTGCGAAACGCACTCGGCACGCGTCTCTCACCACTGAATAAACGACACCACTGGCTCGGACTGACGCTGGCCCGGGAATTGCTGTATCCTGCCCATAGTTCGGCGTCCACGCCGGCACGACTCCACCTACGGGACCAGCATCATGACCCACCTCAACGGCAGTGCGATCGAGACCTTGTGCGTTCATGGCGGTATCGGCGAGTACGACGGACACCCGGTGGTTCCCCCGATTTACCAGACCTCGACCTTTTCGTTTCAGAATGTCGAGCATGGGGCCTCGCTTTTTGCCGGACGCCAACAGGGCTACATCTACTCGCGGATGGGTAATCCCACCGTCAAAGCGCTGGAGGATTGCGTGGCAGCGCTGGAAGGCGGTTTCGGCGGGCTGGCCTGTGGCAGCGGCATGGCGGCCATCCACACCGCCCTCGCCGCGTGTCTCCAGGTTGGCGACCACGTGATCTGCGGTGATGCCGTCTACGGTCCGACCTGTACTCTGGTGGAAACGTATCTCCCTCGGTCGGGGATTCAGGCGACCGTGGTCGACACGTCGGACCTTGCCGCCGTGGAACGAGCAATTCGCCCCAATACCAAGGTGATCTACCTGGAGACGCCCGGCAACCCGACGCTCGTCGTAACCGACCTCGAAGCCGTCTCCCGCCTGGCCCACGAACACGGCGCGCTGGTGATCGTGGATAACACCTTTTGCAGCCCCATCCTGCAACAGCCGCTGCGGTGGGGCGTTGACGTGGTGGTCCACAGCCTCACCAAGTTCCTCAATGGTCACGCCGATGTGGTCGGTGGGATGATCGTCGTGAAAGACGAAGCCCGCTACGCCGCCTTTCGCAAGGTGCTGAATCACCTGGGCGGCGTGCTCCCGCCGATGGAGTCCTTCCTGGTTCACCGCGGCATCAAGACCCTGGCGCTGCGGATGCAACGGCATTGCGAAAACGCCCTCCGGATCGCCACCTGGTTGGAGCAGCACCCCGCCGTGGAATGGGTCCGCTATCCCATGCTGCCTTCACACCCCGACATCCGCGTGGTGAAGAAGCAGATGCTGGGCGGCGGGGCCGTGGTCGCTTTCGGGTTGAAGGGCGGTCTGGATGCCGGGCGACGGTTGATGGACAGCGTTCGCTTATGGACGCTGGCCGTCAGCCTCGGCGGCGTCGAAAGCCTCATCCAGCACCCCGCCAGCATGACCCACGCGTCGATGGGGCCGGAAGCGCGGCGTCGGGCACATATTTCCGACGGCCTCGTGCGGCTGTCGGTCGGGGTGGAGAGTGCCGACGACCTCATCGCCGACCTCGAAGCCGCCTTGGCCCGTTGCGCGGTCTCCGGCAAGGCCGATCTGGCGAAGGTCGGCTGAACCCGCGTGCCCGCTGCGGACAGGTAGGTTCCGGCGGATCTTCCGGCGGTGAGAGCCTCAGTGGCGGGGGCGGTCGCCGGCGTGACCGAAACATCTGCAACTATATATATGATCTGAACTTGCCGAAGGAGGGACTCGAACCCTCACACTGTTGCCAGTACGGGATTTTGAATCCCGCGCGTCTGCCAATTCCGCCACTTCGGCGACTCGGTTCCGGCATGGCTTCGCCGAAATGCTTTCGGCGATGCCTTGACGATCCCAGTTCCAGTATAGCCCGCCCGTCATAGGCCGCAAGTCGCGGCATTCCGGCCGCAGGTCCGTGCCAGCGTGAATCCCCCGTAGCTGGCGAGGCGGCATGAACCGGGCAGGGGGGCGCACGGGCGTCCAGCGGTTGCGGGGTGCGGAGCATGGGCAATCCGGAACCCGCCCGAACCCGGGTCCTTGGGCACTTCCTCCCGCGGCGTGTACCCATCGGGCAGCTTACCCGCCGAGCAGGGCGTTGACGAAGGGCTGGATGTCGAGGCCGTCGGCGGTGCCGGAGCGGTCCAGGTCGGCGGCGGTCATGCGGCACTCGTCGGTATCCAGGCCGAGCAGGACGGCGACGAACAGTTCGAGGTCCGCGGCGTCGATGGCGTCATCGCCGTTCAAGTCGCCCCGCGGAATGCCCCAGCGGGCGATGTAGGCGGAGACGTGCCCACCGGCGGTGGTGAAGTCGCCCCCCGCGATCAGCTCGCCGTTGTAGGCCGCCAGGGCGTAGACGGTCGGATACGGGTAGGTGCCTGGGCCCATCCCCGCCCCCAACGGCTGCCAGTGGTTGCCATTCCAGCGGGCGATGCCGTTGCACGCCACACCACCGGCGGTGATGAACCGCCCCCCCAGGATCATCTCGCCGCTGAAGAACGTCAGGGCGTAGACGGTGCTGGTCGTCCCCGTCCCCAGCGGCCGCCACTGGCTGCCGTCCCAGCGGGCGATGCAGTTGCACGCCACGCCGCCGGCGGTGGTGAATTCGCCACCCGCGATCAGCTCGCCGTTGAAGACCGTCAGGGCCCGTACGGTACCGTTCATCCCTGCCCCCAGCGGCTGCCAGGTGCTGCCGTCCCAGCGGGCGATGCCGTTGCAGGTCACGCCGCCGGCGGTGGTGAACGCGCCCCCCGCGATCAGCTCGCCGTTGAAGACCGTCAGGGCGGAGACGTACGGGTAGGTGCCGCCGCCCATGCCCGTCCCCAACGGTTGCCACTGGCTGCCGTCCCAGCGGGCGATGCGGTTGCACGCCACGCCGCCGGCAGTTGTGAACTGGCCCCCCGCGATCAACTCGCCGTTGAAGACCGTCAGGGCGTAAACGTATGGGTAGGCATCGCCCATCCCCGTCCCCAGCGGCTGCCACTGGCTGCCGTCCCAGCGGGCGATGCGGTTGCACTCCACGCCGCCCGCGGTGGTGAACCTGCCCCCCGCGATCAGCTCGCCATCGAAGATCGTCAGGGCTTCGACCGTGGAGTTCATCCCCGTCCCCAGCGGTTGCCACTGGCCGCCGTTCCACCGGGCGATGCGGTTGCACGTCACGCCTTCAATGGTGGCGAAGCGGCCCCCCGCGATCAATTCGTCGTTGAAGACCGCCAAGGCGTCAACAGGACTGCTGGTCCCCGTCCCCAGCGGCCGCCACTGGCTGCCGTCCCACCGGGCGATGCGATTGCACACCACGCTGCCAGCGGTGGTGAAGTAGCCCCCCGCGATCAGTTCGCCGTTGTGGACCGTCAGGGCCTGGATGCTGCTGTTCATCTCCGTTCCCAGCGGCTGCCACTGGCCGCCGTTCCAGCGGGCGATGGTGAAGCCGCTCCCCGTGATCAACTCGCCGTTGTAGACTGTCAGGGCCGACACACCGCTGTTCATCCCCGTCCCCAGCGGCTGCCACTGGCTGCCGTCCCAGCGGGC
>CAZNFM010000002.1:0-221204 GCA_964572385.1 uncultured Planctomycetaceae bacterium
CCGTGAGCGTGTCCCCCGCCGACACCCACAACACGCCGGGGGCGTTGGTGGTGCTGATGTTCAGCGTGCCTTCGAAACGGGCGGAGTTGGGATTCGTCTCGCTGAGGATGACCGCCTCACCCGCCGGTTCCGAGGTGGACGTAACCGTGATACTGACGGTATCAATGCCGTTGGGGTTGGTGTTGAGGCCGCAGTCCGAGACGATGAGTCCGACCGCCGAGGTGCATGCGTACTTGGTGGCGCTCAACTGGATAATGCCCGCATCGGAGCAATTGCCGGGATAGCCGAGAGCGGGATCGCCCATGATGTTGTACATTTCAAAGTAGCGGCGCGTGGTCTGACCGGTACCCATTTGAGCGATGTACCGGGCGCGGGTGTCGTTCCAGACCGGGCCGACCTCGGCGACGACGCCGTCGTTCTCGTCATAGATGGAGTCGAAGAGCCGCTTTTCAAGGACGTCGTCTTCGGTCCAGTAGCTGTTGACGGAGGAGCCGACGGCGACGGCGGCACCCTTGTTGGGAACGCGGACCCACGTTTCCATGAAGCATTCGTTGTCGGTGTAGGTACCGGTCACGCAGGCGAAGCTGTAGACGACAGAATACATATTGAGATTGGTCAGGGCCTGGACATCGCTCTGATAGAAAGCCGGGCCGTCCGCCCAGTAGGTATTGGCGCCGTGGCCGGAGTAGATGCCGTAGTAGCGGCCGGCGTTGAAGGCATCGCGAACTTGCTGGGTGGTGGCGCTGTAGGTGTGGCAATAGAGGCGGTCGTAGGTAATCTCATTAGGGATCATGTAGTTGGCGATGACCCAGTTGTGAGTGCCTTCGCTGACCGTGTAGTTGTCCTCAGAGGCCATAAACACAGCCCGCTTGACATAATCGGGGTCGGCCAGGGGGCCGTTCTCCCAGTAGAGGGTCTTGTTGACCATCGCCGACAGTTGGTCCGCCGTGCGGGCGGGGAAGCGGCCGATGGCGATGTCGGGGGTTTGCCAGGCGGTGTTGGCGTCGCCGTCCATGCAGACGTAGTTGAGGTCCGTGGCCGGCGTGCCTTCGCCGCCGCCGGTCCAGTGCGGAATCGTGTCGGTGTCGCCGACCAACAGGACGTAATCCGGGGTGGTCGAGGGGTTGTTGTATTGCGTGAGGATGTAGTCGCGGATGACCGTGTTACTGGCGGAGGGCGGCACATAGGTCGAGACCGTGAATCCCTGCGCGGTCTTGGCCGCGGCGAAGGAGGCGATGTTGGACTGAAGTCCGCTGGCCACGACGATCAGATAGTTGCCCGTGCCCCGCTCTCGCGGCGTGACGGGCATCAGCTCCGGGTTCAGGACCAGCCGCCGCAGGCCCGGCATGGGGGAGATGTCCGGGGTCGCGCCGGAGGCATCGGTGAAGGTGATCGTGACGTTGATGCTCTGATACACGGTGAGCGTCTGCTGGGCCGGGTTGCAGGCCACCGGATAGACGGTCAGCAGGAAGACACGCTGTCCGCGAATCAGGCCCAGCTCCTCAATCGAGGCTCGTTCGGACGGCAGGGTTGCGTCCACCGCATAAGCGGCCGAGTCGAAGACGAATGGGGCGTTTTCGAGGGCGCCCGGAATCTTTTCGACCGGCGGTTGAGCGGGCATTGGCCGCAGCGGGATGTTCATTCCAAGCGAAGCGGTGGTGATTTGGGTCTGATCGCCGCCCACCGCGGAGCACTG
The DNA here is from genome assembly GCA_964572385.1 of uncultured Planctomycetaceae bacterium. GTDB lineage: Bacteria > Planctomycetota > Phycisphaerae > UBA1845 > UTPLA1 > CAZNFM01. The sequence continues at coordinate 1,697 of CAZNFM010000002.1, forward strand.
GACCGTGGCGCCCGCAGGAGCGATGAAGAGCCGCCTTACGACAGGCAGCCTGGGTGTTCCGAACTCGCCGACGAAGCCGGCGTCGGCCCAGCCCAGATCAAAGAACTCGCCGCCCGCGGTCTTGGTGGCGACCGCGCTCAACTGGGGCGTTTCGACCGTCAGTTGCAGAACGGTAGGCGTGGAGATCGAGATGCGGACTTCCGGGGCCTGGGCAGCACCGGCGGCGGTGACCACCGACACCTGGCCGCCGGCAGCGGTCGTCCACAACACAACGGACAAGGCCGCTGAAACGGCAGTGATCCACAGTTTGGCCGACTTCATGGGTTCTTACTCCTTTGACAAAGATGAGCGAACGTAAAACGACTGGGGCCGAGGTCACCGGCCCCTTGGCAGCCTAAGCACAATCCTCGCAATCATCGCTATCCCGATCCTCGTCCTCGTGATCAGCGGCGGCGACCGTCACCGGACCAAGTTCCGAATAGTCCTGGTTTTCACCGCCCGAATGTCGAGGACAACCGGAGTGAGCATCCTGGTGGTGCGAGGGAAATCGCCCTTGGGTGGGGATGCTGATCAGGGTGGGCAATGGCCGAGCGGAACTTGGCATGGCCCGGCCACACTCGATCTTCGGAATGATCATTCGGCTCTTGGATCCCCTCGATCGCCACTCTCGCCTCAGGTGGTCTGTTTACTTTAACACCTTTTGGTCCTTCATTCAAGGAATACGGCGAAGCGGCCTCCCGGCGAGGATGGCCGGCTTTCGCGGTTGCGCCGCGTTCCTCGCGAGGCAACCCGATTTCATCGGCCGGCGGCCTGACGGACCGGAGATCGGCGAGAGCGTTATAAATGATGTCGTGATATCGTTGTTGCGGTGAACTGGCGAAACCCGCTCCTCCGATCGCGCCGGGTCGGTGTTCGAGGCTCAAGTGGGCCTTGTTTTTGGCCGACAACATCTTATGGATACCGGACCCCAGGCGACCGGTGGAGTGCGGTGAAGTGATCCGAAGGCCCGTGTCCGGGGCGTGACGGCCCCGCGGCCTGGTTGCCGCATCAGTAGATGGGCAGAAAGGGCTTGGATAGAGGGTAGCGGCCCGTACGGATGCGGGCGGTAACTGGTTAAGCCTTCGTTAATCTGGAAGCCAAAGGAGTCGAGCGCATGTCACCCCTCAAGGACTTTGTCAGCACGCTGATCGATAGCTTCGGCGCGTTCCTGACCACCATGTTCAACGGATGGTTCAACATCTTCCTCTCGCCGCTCTGGACGCTGATCGCGACCGCGTTCGGCCTGCCGACCTGAGTCCAGGCGGACCCATCGGCAGGGAGGCCGGCGGGGCAGACACATAGGCAGTTGAGCGTGGTGTCGCGGTAAGCCGAGGTTGGGCCGATCGGTCTGGGCCTGCGGCGCGAATCCAATGCGCTATCAAACGGCGGCGGTCGCGGAGTCGGCCGCCGCTTCTGCAATCGGCCGCGTCGATCGCGGCTGGCCCGGGCTGTTCACCGATCGGTGCCTGGCGATGGGGCGGCGGGCGTGTCGTTCTCGTTGCGCGGGAGCCACAGCGTCACCGTGGCGCCATGGCCTGCGCGGCTGTCGATGGAGACCCCCCCGCCGTGTTGCTCGGCGATCTGTCGAACCACGGCCAGGCCCAGCCCGACGCCGAAGCTCTTGGTACTGAAGAACGGCTCGCCGACGCGTGCCAGGTCTGCGGTGGAGATACCGCCGCCATTGTCCGAGAAGACCAGTTCGACCCGATCTTCCGTGGTACTCGTTTCGATCCGCAACTGCGGCTGTTCGGGTCGGGCCTGCTCGATGGCGTGCACGGCGTTGCTGAGAATGTTGAGCACGCACCGCCGCAGACGATCCGGGTCGAACCACACGTCGATTCCGGCGTGCAGACGGCGGGAGACGCCAACCCACGAGGGCACGTGTTCCTCGTCAAGTATTTCCGCCAGCCAATCGTCGATCGAGGTCCGGACTCGCTCCAGCGGGCGGACGCGGGTGTAATCCAACAGTTCCGCGATGATGGCGTCGCAACGGCTGATGTTGCGCTCGATGCGCTCGAGCGGCTTGGCGAGGTCCAGAGCCCGCTCCTGCGCCAGGTGCCGCACCGTGAAGAATGAACTGCGGATGGTGGCCAGCGGATTGCGGATCTCATGGCTGACGGTGGCCACCAACTGGCCTACGGCGGCCAGTCTTTCCTTAGCTCGCAGGGCGTCCTGGGTCTCCCGCAGGGTGCGGGTCCGCTCGGCCACCAATTCCTCCAGGTTCTCGCGATGCCGGCGGAGTTCGGCTTCGATCTTCTGCCGCTCAGCGATGAAACGGGCCTGCTGGACGTTCTGGTAGGCCTTCAGCGACAACTCGTTGGCCAGAATGAACAAGGCACGGGCGATCTTCTCGAACTGCTCGCGGGACATCACCGGCACTTCGGCCAGGGCGGCTTCGAACTCGGCCGGGTCCGCGCCGATTTCAGAGGCATAGCGCCGCATTCGGTCCAGATCGAGTTCGTTGTTTTTGACCTGTCCGATCAACCAGTTGGCGATGTGCTTGCCGCCGACGGAGATGCTGGCCCCGGCATCCCACAGTCCGCCGCTGAGGCAGGGCTGGACGATCGGGCCGGTCGGGTTGTGGCGGCCGATGACGGCGTCGGAGCAATAGCAGTTGGACAGCCCTTTTTCGGTCTTGCGGATCACGTCGATGCACAGGCGGCAGAAGCGGCTGGGCCGAGTGATCGGCGTGCCGTCCGGGTGGGTGATGATGGAAGCCACGCCGGTGGCCTCCGCGAAGGCGTCCTGGATGCGCTGGATCTCTTCCACGTTGAACAACGTCGCAAAGGACACCGCCGAGGCGTCGTCCAAAGGCTGCGTCAGGGCGATGACCTGCCGCTGCAAGGCGGTTTCGACGCGGCGGCGCTCGGCGGCCTCGATGCCGGCGGAGATATGCGCCGCCAGGGTCAACGCCAGGTGCTCCTCGTCGGGCAGCCAGCGGCGCGGGCCGCCCACGTGCTCGAAGCTGAGCAGAGCGGTCAGGCGGCCTTTGACCCACACGGGAGCATCCAGCAGGGCCGTTACCCCGGAGGATTGCCAGTAGGCGGCGGGAATCTGGCAGGTTCGCGGGTCGGTAAGCACGTTTTCGGCGGCGATGACCTGGCCCACACGATGGCTGCGGGTGTATTCGGGAAACTCAGAACTCTGCAACACCTCGCCGGAGCTGTGTTGCCTCTTGCTCTGTTCGTATAGGTCGTGACAGCGGATCTGCGAATGGTCCTCATTGTAGAACCAGACGCTGACCCGTTCCGTGCCGATGACGGGCGCGGCACCTTCGGTGATGTGCGGCAGGATCGCCAGCGGCTCGCCGACGGTGGTTTCTCCGAGCCGTATCAGGCGGGAGAGCAACTCGTTGTAGCGCCGAGAGCGGAGTTCCTGCTCGCGGCGTTCCGCGGTTTCGCGGGCTACCGCCGCCGCCAGGCGGGTCTCGCGCCCGACCAGCAGATAGGCCAGCGCGGTGACCAACCCCGCGATGGTGAGGCCGGCCGCGCGAAACAGCAGCAGCGGGCGGCGGATCGTCTGCGACCAGCTCGTGTGGGGGGCTGCTTTCAGATGCCAGACGCGGCCGGGTATGTGCACCGGAAGCGTCAGCGGGCTTGCTTCCTGGGAAAGGGCTATGCCCCCGATGGTTGCGCCGTTTTCGTCACACAGGCACAACTGAATGGTGGCGTCGGTCTGGCGCAAGCCAATGCCTTGCAAGAAGGCCTCCAAATCGACCACGAGCGAGACCAGTCCCCAATACGTTCCATCGAAAAACACCGCGTGGCGAAACACCAGTCCCCGACCGCCCATCCGCAGCTCTCGGGGGCCGCACACGACGACCGAAGGCGACTTTCGGGCTAATTCCACTTCCTCGCGGATGTAGGGTCGCGGGTCGGTGTTCAGATTTCGGCCCAGCGTGCCGGCCTGCTCCGCCGGGGGATAGATGTACCGGTTGACCCCACCCGGCGAGATGTCGATCCTGCGAATGCTCGGCTCGTCCCTGCGGAGCGACTCCGTGAAGTGCTGCAATCCCTCTTCGATGACTTCACCATGGTATCCGAGTTGGGTCAGGATGAAGCCGTGCAGCCCGTCCAGTCGGGCGGTGTAACGCTCCACGGCCAGGGCCACACTGCGGGTATAGGGGGCCGCCTTGTTGGCGACGACGGTTTGGGCTTCGCGAAGGAGTACTTTCGCGTAGTGGTCCTGGGCCGCCCAGATGACGACGGCGAGCACGGCGGCGACGACCAGGGCCACGACAGCGGCCAATCGGCGAGCTGATCCGGCTCCCGCGGTGGTGGTCACGGAGTTCGTGGCGGGCGTCATGGCTATTCTCGGCAGTCGGCCGGAAAGTCGAGGGGCGGGCTAGTCCTCCTGCTCCAGGGAGTTTCGCTCATAGTCCTCGAAAAGCTGTCGGGCCTTCTCCAGGTCGCTCACGCTGAGCAGCAGAGTGGAAGCAGTACTGCCTTGCGGAGTGCTGCCATAGACGTAGTTGATGTTGACTCCCGCCTTGGCGAGCCGCGTGGCCACGCCGCGGAGCGCGCCGGATCGATGCGGCAGCTCCAGCCGCAGGATCTGCTGAGTGTGGAAGACGTATCCTCCCTTGTGCAGAGCCGCCTTGGCTGCGGAGACGGGCGTCCCGACGAAGCGGACATAGCCGCATTCGCCGTCCATCAACAGGGCGATGGCCTCGATGTTGACCTTGTTGCGTTTGAGGACGCCGCAGAGCTTGGCGAGCGTACCGACTTGGTTGTCCAGCGGGACGGTGAATTGAGTGGCCTCGGCCATGTTGTGGACCCTTTGAAGAACCGGGACGGATGATCCCGTCGGCGGGCCATTCGCCGGAAAGGCGGCCCGATGCGACGGGGCATTCAAACCGCCCGGCGGAGGAGGGTCAAGAAGCCGATGCGGGCGGAATCAGGGCTGACTGGCCGGCGAGCCGAAGGCGGCCGGGTGTTCCTCGGCCCACCGCCGCCAGGCCGCAGCATCGTGGTCATGGGTGGTGCCGGTCAGGTTGATCAAGGCCTTCTCAGCGGCATGTTTGATCGCGAAATCCTCTGCTTCCAACAGGTCCACCAGCGTATAGAACACCTGCCGGTCGGGCAGGTGTCCCAGTCCCTCCAGGGCAGCCAGTCGGGCGTTGCGGTCCGGTTCCCTGGCGGCGCGATCCAGCAGCACGCGGGTGATGGCCGCCCGCTGAGTCTCGTCGTAAAGCCCGTCGCGAAGGATGACCCGGAGGAGCTTGGCCGCCTCCCAGCGGACCGGACCCATCCGGGTTTTGTCGCCGGTGCCCGCGGAACCGTCCAGGATGCTCAACAGGAGCGGCACCCGGTCCGGCCCGGCGCTACGCTCCAGGGCTCGTACGGCGGCGCAACGCACCGGGGCATCGGTGTCGGTGCGGGCGACCGTTTCGAAGACCTTGACGGCCCAGTCGGTCGAGGCGTCGCGGGTGCGGGCCAGGCTGCTGACGCCTTCACGGCGGTCGTCGGCGCACTGGGCCTCCAGCGCCATGTTGACGAAGTCCTGACTGGTCCGCCGCCCGCCAGTCCAGCCTCCGCTGCGGTGCGAAGAGCACCCCGCCAGCACGGCGGCGATGAGGAACGCCGCGATGGCTTCTGTGCGGCGACGGCGGGACAGGTCAGGCGACATGGGACACCGGCCCCGCCAAAAACTGCTCGGGTGACACCCAGGTGACGTTCACGATCGGGTAATCCAGGAACCGCTGCCCCAACTCGCGGAAACGCTGCGGATTATCGCTGACGTAGCAGTGCAGGTCGCCCGGCTCGGCCCGTTCGGCGGTGGCGGAGGCGGCGGTCAGGCGTTCCACCACGACGCGGGCGGTCTGCTCGCCGGAATCCACCAGGCGGATGTCCGGCCCGACCACCTCGGCAATGGCTGGCTTCAACAGCGGATAGTGCGTGCAGCCTAAGACGATGACCTTCGGGTCCAGCCGCACGATCGGCTCCAGGTAGTCCCGCACCACGGCCTTCACGATCGGATCGGCACAGGGCCGACCCTCCTCCACCAGCGGCACGAACAACGGGCACGGCCGCTGCACCACCCGCACGTGCGGGTCGTGCCGCTTCATCGCCCGTCGATAGGCATCGGAGCTGATGGTGGCCTCCGTGGCGATGACCCCGATGGTGTGCCCGCGGGCCAGCAGCAGGGCCTCGCGGGCCCCCGGCTCGACCACGCCGCAGATCGGGACGGGCAGATGGCCCTCCAGCTCCGGGAGGGCGGCGGCGCTGGCGGTGTTGCAGGCCACAACGATCATCTTGGGGTCGAACCGCAGGAGGAAGTCGCAATCCTCGCGCGCGAAGCGGGTGACCGTCTCGGCACTCTTGATGCCGTAGGGCACGCGAGCGGTGTCGCCGAAGTAGACGATATTCTCGCATGGGAGGCGGCGCCGCAGCTCGCGGACGACGGTGAGGCCGCCGATGCCGGAATCAAAGACGCCGATGCAGCGTGAGTCCCCTGCCATGAACGCACATCCCTGTCGAAGGTGGAATTTGCCGCGGCCGCATCCTCCGGCCGTGGAGCGGTATGGTAGCGGACCGTCAGGGGCGGCTCAACCGGCGGTCGTGCTCGGCCAGGCGAATACCGGCGGCGTGCCGCCCGGCAAGGCCGGCGGGGCCCCGTTGATCGTCGCCGGACACGCGGCGTAAGCCGGGTCGTGCAGCACCAGCCGTCCGCCCGCCGGAGCGGTGATCTCGATGGGCCGGTCCGCCGAACCGGCGGCCAGCGGCAGGCGGATCACCGCGCGGGTGTCGCATTCGATATAGGGGCGGCCGTTTCGCAGGACGCGGACGCCGCGGCCCAGTTCGACCTCCCACACGTCCCCACCTAATCGCACTCGCCGGACCGCCGCGTCGGGAAACTTGACCGAGCCGAACCGCAGCCAGCCCGCCGGCTCGAGGTCGATCAGTTCCTGGAGAGCGATGAAGACCAGCAGCCCGCCCCAGTGGTAGAGCCGGGCGGCGTTCCAGACGTCGGCCCCGCGGCCGGTGTCGGCGTTGTAGTTCTCGTACACGCCGCCGTCGGCCCGCCAGTTTTCCATGAACATCCGCAAGCCTTTTTCGGCGAACTCCGCGGCCACGTCGTCGAAGCGATACCGCCGCAGGCCCTCGGCCACCAGAAAGTTGAACGGACCCCAGATCCGCCCCCGCCAGTAATCGTTGTCGGGGTAAGCCGGGTCGCTGCGAGCGATGGAAGGGATGACGTAGCGGCCCCAGAATTCCCGTTCGTTGAGCAGGTGCTCGCGGACCATCCGCTCGGCCCGGTCGCGGGGGGCGACGCCGGCGATCAGCGGGAAGAAGGAGGTCGGCGACCATCGGTTGGAGAACCGTCCGTCCCAGTGGCGATTGCAGTACAGGCCGTGGGTTTCGTCCCAAAGCTGCTCGTTGATGCGGCGGGCGACGCGTTCATGCTCCCGGCGCCAGGCGGCGGCATCCTTGCGCTTGCCGAGTCGCTCGGCCAGGGCCGCGAGGGCCGCGCAGTCCATCGCGTAATAGCTGTTCAAAGCGACGTCGGCCAGCTCGAAGGTGCCGGCCTCCGCGTTGAAGGGCACGTCGTCGTACATCGGCGAGTTGTCCAGTCCCGATTCATACATCGCGGACTTGGCCGAATGCTGGAGCGTGGGGTTGTCTTGCACGAGTTGCGGAAAGTCGTACGCCGGCGTGGCCGAACTCCCCCATTCCAGCAGCCCGTCGCCGTTGCCGTCGCGGTGCTTCATCCAGAAGCGGTGCCAGCGGGCCAGCCGCGGGTACAACCCCTTGAGCCAGGCCGCGTCGGGGTCGGCCGCCTGCGTCTTCCAGATCAGGTACGCGCCCAGCGGCGGCATGGAGCGATCGCGCGAGGCGGCCCCGTGGGCCATGTAGTAGTTCGGGACCATGCCTAGTTCGTCGATGGCCGCACAGACCGTCTCGAAGTTCAACCGGGCCAGCCGCGGGGCCGCATACGAGACGAACGTCCCGACCAGGAAGGTGTCCCAGCAGAAGACCAGCACTCCCTTCCAGTCGTAGCACCAGTCGCGGCTGACCGGCGAAGACACCAGCCGTCGCCGCAGGTCGAACAGCGTATTCCACGTCACTGCCTGCATCATGGCCTGCGGGGCGTCGGCCAGCGCCCCTTCGCCGACGATCGTCTCCCGCTCCAGGGCCGGGAAGGTCCCGGCGGCGGGTTCGGTGACGCGGGCCGTTGCTGCCCGCGGGGCCTGCACGCGGATGGTGGCGGCCGCCCCGGGAGACCCGAGGGCGTACGGTTCGGCCAGGTTCAGAAAGTAGTTGCTCGGCCAGGCGGCCCCGTCGAGGTCGATTCGGCAGCCGGCAAACGTCCCGCCGACCGGCGAGCGGATCGTCGGGGCCTCCCCGTACGGCTCCACCAGCAGGAAGACCACCCGCTGCTTCGTTTCGGCCAGCGGCCGCAGCGTCAGACGCAGCGTGCCCTGCTCATCCTCGGCCTCGGCCAGCCAAGGGGTGCCGGCGACGTTGAGTTCCAGCCGGGCGGGCAGCCCGAGCGGAGCGTGCGGGCCGAGGCGGGTCACGTCCGACCAGCGAAAGGTTCGGTACACGCCGCCGCGGTTCTTGACCTCGGTGGGCGGGCGGTAGTCCTCGTCCCAGACGCCGTACTGCACGACGACGCGGGGTCGGCCCCGGTCGAGGAAGACCAGGCGGTTGAAGCCGGAGAAGTCCCAGGTGTTCCAGCCGGTGGGTTGATGTCGGATCACGGTGCGTCCTCGGGGTGTGGGTCGGCGGGTCGTTCAAGTCCGCGGGCGGGGCAGGATAACCGGATATGGCCCGCCTGGCTACGGGGGGCAGCGGGCGGGAAGACGACCAGGGCAGGAAGGGCAAGGGCTGAATGCTGAAGGATGAAGAGGCCCGCCGGCCGCGGGAACGAGAAGGGCTGCTCGCCCGCGCGGAGGCCGGGTCGTACAATACGCCGCCGCCTTCGTGAAAGGGCTGCCGCGTGGAACCCGCCGTACTCGCCTCGACCGCCTCCTGGCCCCCGTGGCTGCTCTACTTCCGCCAGTTCGACACCTACTTCGTGCTATTTGCCGCCGCCGCGGTCGCCACGGCGGTTTCTACTCCGGTCTATATCCTCGCCGCCCACCGCTTGGGCTGGGTGGACCGCCCGTTCGGCCGCAAGCGGCACGAGCGGGCCACCGCCACCATGGGCGGCTTGGTGGTCTTCGCCGCCGTCTTTGCCGGGGCCGTCGTGGCTCTTCGCCTGGACAATCTGGTCGGGGAGATCCTGCGGGCTCACAGCCGTTCGATCTACGCCCTGCTCGGCTGCACGCTGTGCATGGCTCTGCTGGGCGTGATCGACGACCGTCACGGGGTCCGGCCCCGCGTCAAGCTGCTGGTGCAGGGTGTGGTCGCCGTGGCGGCGGTGGCCCTGGACTTCTCCATTCGCGCCGTCACGCTGCCGTGGCTTGGGTCGGTGGAGTTGCCCCCGCTCGCCGGGGCCGTCCTCTCGCTGCTCTGGATCGTGGGCATCACCAACGCCGTCAACCTGACCGACGGGCTGGACGGGCTGGCCGCCGGCATCGGTCTGCTGGCCGCGGCGGTCAACGCGGTGGTGGCCGTGTACCTGGGCAACCACTACATGGCCGCCCTGATGGCCCTGCTGGCCGGAGCCTTGCTCGGCTTCCTGCGGTGGAACTTTCACCCGGCCCGGGTTTTCCTCGGCGACGCCGGCTCGCTGGCTCTGGGGATGTTCCTGGCCCTGGCCTCGCTGCATTCCGCCCAGAAGGCCCACACCGTTGTGCTGATCCTCGTGCCGCTCCTGGCCCTGGGCTACCCGATCTTCGATACGCTGCTGGCCGTCGCCCGCCGCGTGGTCCGCGGGCAGCCGCTGTTCGCCTCCGACCGCGACCACATCCACCATCGCCTGACCGACCGGAGCCGCCGGCCCTCGGTGGCGGCGATGCAGATCTACGTGGTGAGCGTCGTGCTCTGCCTGTTGTGTCTGGCGGCCATGACCGCTCATTACTTCGTGCTGGGCCTGGGCCTGGCCGGCGTGCTGCTGATGGCGGTGTTCAGCGCCCGCGTGCTCGGCTACCTGGAGTGGGGCGGCTGGGCCGCCCGCTGGTCCGGCCGCGAGGAGACCCGTGTGTTGCACGCCGCCGCCCAACTTGCCCGGCTGAAGGTGCAACTGGCCCGCGACGGCGCTGAGCTGGTGCGGGCGTTCGCCCCGCTGGCCGCTGAGATCGGCTGCCGCCGGCTGACGCTCGACCTGGCCGGCCGGACCCACGAGTGGGCCGAGGCCCTGCCGTCGCCGGGTGCCGTGCCCGTGCCCGAATCCGCGCCGCTGGAGCTGCCGATCGCCGCCGGGGCCGTGATGCGGTTCTTCGTCGCCGACCCGGGGGCGATCGACGAGGAGCGGAGGCAGCTCATCGAGGAGCTGGGCCGCACGTTGGCCGTGCGGTTGGAGCAGTTGGAACCCGCGGCATGAGCTCGGGCCGGACCATCCTGTTCCTCAACGAGTTCTTCCATCCCGACGTCTGCGCCAGCGCGGCCGTGTTGACTGACCGACTGCCGCGGCTGGCCCGTCTCCGGCCGCGGGACCGCCTGGTGGTTCTGGCTGGGAATCGTGCCTGGGACGATCCCCGCGTGGTCTATCCGGCCCGCGAAGACTTTGGCGGCATCGAGGTCCTGCGCATCGAACGGCCCGCGATCCAGCGTCGCAGCCTGTGGCGCCGGGCTTTGGGCTTTGCCGCTTTTCAGCGCGGCGCCGTCCGGGCGGCCCGGCGGCTGGGACCGGTGGACCTGGTTATCGGCACCACCGCGCCGCCGCAGGGCGGGGATATCGCCCGCCGCATTGCTCGGCAGCACCGCTGCCCGTATGTCTACACGGTGCTGGACCTGTATCCCGATCTGGCGGTGACGCTGGGGAGATTGCGGGACGGCGGCTTCCTGCACCGGCGGTGGCTGGCCCGCGATACCCGGGCGATGCGCGAGGCGGCAGCCGTGGTCTGCATCGCCGAGCAGATGACGCGGCGGGTGCGGGAGACCCGCCGACTGCCACCGGGCCGCATACACACGTTGCACGACGGATTCGATCCGGCCCGACTGGCCTTCGACGGACCGAACGAGTTCCGCCGCCGGCACAATCCGGACGGGCGGTTCATCGTGCAGTACGCGGGCAACATGGGCCTATCGCATCCCTTCGACACGATTCTGGCGGCCGCACGGCTGTTGGCGACGGATCGCCGCATCGGTTTCCAATTCGTCGGCGACGGTCCGCAGCGGGTGGGGATGCAAGCTAATCTTCCCGAAAACGCGACCTGGATACCATACCAGCCGGCCGAGCGGCTGGGGCAGGTGTTGGCCACCGCGGACGTGGGCCTGATCTCGCAGCACTCCGCGATGTATGACCAGGCATTGCCTTACAAGATTTATGCCTTATTGGCGATTGGCAAACCGTGTCTCTTCGTTGGGGACCGGCGTGCGGAGCCGGCGGAGTGGCTGGAGAGCAGTGGGGCGGGCCGCCAGGTGAATCAGGGCGAGCCGGAGAGATTGGCTCAGGCAATCCGGTTGTTGGCCGAATCCCCGGCCACCGTCGCCGCGATGTCGGTCGCGGCCCGCAAGCTCTTCATGGAGAGATTCCACGCCGATCACACGGCGGCGGCCTGGTCGGTTCTCATTGATCGGGTGCTCGACGAACACCGCCACCCTTCGGCCGGGTGAATCAGGGAGCGGATCGGCAGGAATTGCGCGTCGCGTCATGCGGGGTGGAGTAAAAACGCCGAAACGGGTCGGCCGAGGCCACAACCCGTTTCGGCAGGAGAGTTGGCAACACCAGGAGAAACAGCGCTGCAACTCTGAGGGACGGAGGCTATGTTGTCATCGGCTCCCGGTCCGGGGTTTCCTTGAGTTCGGCTTCGACCTCGCTGAACATCCGCTCGATCGCCAGGTCCAGCTTCTCCGGGGTGTCGTAGGTTCCCGCGGCGATCGCCGCCCGGATCTCGACGATTCTCCTGGCACTGGCTTCCGGCAACTCGGACAGCCGGCTCAGAAAGCCGGCCAGCTCGGAAAGCTCGACGCGGTCTTTCTCCGCGGCGTCGCCGTCCGCCCCGCGTTTTCGCGGCAAGCTCTGATTGGCATACTCCCGCAGGGTCGCCGAGGGTGCGGGGCCTCTGATAGGATTGATATCTGTCATCATCTTCCTTGATTGCCTTGTGGTGAGGTTGACGGCGATGTGTCCTCACCGGTTTCTTTCAGTGTTACGATACGCTCGGTTCGATGGTTCTGGGAATTTTCCCGCTTTGGCTCAGGTGGCTCGACCTGGCCCTCATCGATCCGTCGCGTGCTGCGTCGCACCGCAGCGGCCCCTCCGCTGGTCACCTTCCGGCTGCCAACATTGATATCGGCACACCGGCTGAGAAACTGAAGGCCTTTCCCAATCCGCCCACTAGATGTTGAGTAGCCTCAAGTTACGACTTTTTTTGCGGAGTGGCGGCAGATCTGACCTGTTATCGGCCTGGGGACCATAATTCAGCGGTGGGCAACATGAACAAATCGCCTTTCGATACGCGGACATAGGCGGCTCTGCTGATCACACCACCACAATCTGTTGTGTAATACCGAAAATGCAGCCTCTTGCCGGCCGCGACCAGGTTCTTGGATTCAAGTCCCGTCCTGCGTTACAGTTATGGGACTGCGGACGCCGATAGACGAGTTAGCCGCTCGCCTTCAGATCCGGCCGTTTTGTCTCCGCTGCCGCGGCGCATTCGGCCGTCACCCGGGCGGGAGCGGCCATGCGACCCTGTCGCGTCGCGAGGAGAAACAGGCCCAGTATGACTCATGCCGACCCCTTTCGATGTGATCGGTGCGGCGCGGAACTGGAATCCGACGACGCGGTCTCCATCATCGAGGGTATTTGCACTCCTTGCCGGGTGGCAGAGCTGCCTTCATCTCCCGGCGGTCCCGACGCCGTCTCCTCCCGCCGTGTGGCCACAGACCCGCAACAAGACTCCAACAACTTTCCCGGCATGGCGTTCGAAGAGACATGCGACCAGCTCGATCCCTTGCCCGGCAAGATCACCTCCGCTCGACTCCCGCCGGACTTGCTGTCGATGGGTGACCGACAGAGCGTGAGCGGGCGGCCGTCGCCGTCCCTCAGCTCCCAGCACTATCGCCGCCGTGCTCGTGATCTCGCCATCGGTACGGTGGCGGGATTCTTGCTGACCGGGGCCGTGACGGCGTTCCTGTTGCTGCGTGATCCCCCTTTCACGGGCGAGCCCGCCGTGGGCGTCGCGCGCTCGACCAGTCTTCGAATCAAGGTGCTTCCATCCTGGGCTCAGGTTTGGTTGGACGGCCAGCTCGTCGGGTCGCCCGATGCCGGCGGTCGCATCACCATCGAGATCCCGGGCGATGAATCGGCGCACTGGCTCGAAGTGACCGCGGACGGCTATCACCCGGACCGCCGTCCGCTCTCCGTTCTGAGCGGTGCTGACGATGTGCTGGTGGAGCTGGTTCGCAAGCCCTACGAAGTGGCTATCGAGACGGACCCGCCCGAGGCTGAGCTGTATGTCAACGATCAGCTTCGCGGGTTCAGTCCGATGACGCTTTCACTGCTGCCGACCGAACCCGCTTCGCTCACCGTCAAGCGCCGCGGATATGAACCCCTGACTCGAGAACTGGTTCCGCCTCCACAAGGGGACCGCCTCGCCCTTCGTCTGGTTCTCGCCGCGGCGGGTCCGGTGCTCCGGGTGGAAACGGACCCGCCGGGCGCCCGCGTTACGGCTGACGGAATGGTCCAGGGAACGACCCCGCTCACCGTGCAGCTCGCCCCTTCTTTCGGGGGGCGGGACGTACGGATTGCCGCGTCGGCTCCCGGGTACGATGAGGCGGCCGCCGTCGTGGCGGTTCCACCGGCCGGATCCGGCGAGGCTGTCTTCGTGCAGCTCGCCTTGAAGAAGACCATGGTCGAGATGGAACTCCTCACCGACCCGCCCGGAGGGCGAGTGCTGTTGGACGGGCGCGATCTCGGGCCGACGCCGCTGACCGCTCGCTTCGATCCGGCGGAGACCGGCCGATCGATCGTCGTTCAGGCGGTGCTGGCCGGTTCCCATTACGGGCGGATGGAACTGCTGGTTCCCCCGGCGGGTGAGTCGCGGCGAGTCACCATCCCCATGGAATTCAACGCCCAGCGGGTGGTATTCGTAGCCGCCGCGGCCAGTCACCGTTCGGCGGATCGGGTGCTTCTCGCCGAGCAGATGGTGGAAACGATCTCGCAGCTATCGCCGTCGAGCCGTTTTGCGATTCTGGCGGCCACTGAAGATGGGGTGGAGGCATGGCCGGGCGGTTTGGGAACCGAGGCGGCCACGCCCGAGCAGAAAATCCGCGGCTACGACTACGTTCGCGGCCTGAGCCCGGCCGCGAGCGATTTTGCCGGGGTACTTCGGGCTTTGTCGGGGTTCCAGCCCACGACCGTCTGGCTGTTCGCGGGGGCTGAACTGGGGCGAGAAGATCTTCGCCAGCTTGATGCCTGGGCCAAAGGAGAGAACCTGTCCGTACATATCGTGCGGGCCGCGTCGTCGCCGGACGACGGCTGGATGACGGAATGGACCGCGGCCCACCGCGGCACGCTGACCATTCTGGATGCTCCGGCCGCCGTCACCATGCAGCCGGAGACCGAACCGTAACGACGGCGGATGGCGTCATTCCTCAAGCCAATAGTGCAGACAGTCCCCGCGTGCTGCCTCGGTCGGTGCCGCCGGGTGGTCAGCCCGTCGTCTGGGAGAATCCGCGGTCGGGTACGGCTCAGCCTTCCGCTGTACTGGTCGCAGGAACCGCGGCCGGCTCGGGCACCGGCGACGGGGCCGGGAGCAGCGGAACGGAAGCGACTTCGGCCACGCGCGACGTCTTCGGCTTCGCTCGCCGGACGGTCGGCTTGGCCACGGCCGTCTTTCCCGCGTTGGTGAAGAAGGAGCCGATGTGGCGCCAGTGCTTGTAGCGGCGGCGGAGCAGCGTCTCCAGCCGGACCCGCTTCAACTCGCGGAGCGAATCGACGATGAACTTCTCGACATTGGCCGCGGCCGCGGCCGGGTCGCGGTGCGCGCCGCCCAGTGGTTCCTTGATGATCTCATCCACCAGGCCGAGCTTCTTCAGCTCCCGGGCGGTGAACCGAAGCGACGCGGCGGCGGTACGGGCGTGCTCTCCCGATTTCCAGAGGATCGCCGCGCAGCCTTCGGGAGAGATCACCGAATAGTAGGCGTGCTCCATGATGGCGACCCGGTCTCCGACGCCGATTCCCAGGGCGCCGCCGGAGCCGCCTTCGCCGATCACGACGCAGACGATCGGTACCCGCAGTCGTGACATCTCCAGCAAGTTCACCGCGATCGCGTAGGCAATGCCCCGCTCCTCCGCGCCGATGCCTGGGTAGGCCCCCGCCGTGTCGATCAGGCAGACGATCGGCACGCCGAACTTCTCGGCCAGCTTCATCTTGGCGAGGGCCTTGCGGTACCCTTCGGGATGAGCCATGCCGAAGCAGTTCTCCAGCCGCTCTTTGGTGTCCTTGCCCTTCGAGTGCCCGATGAACATGCACTTGTGGCTGCCGATGCGTCCGAAACCCGTAATAATCGCTTTGTCGTCTCGGAAATCTTTGTCGCCGTGCAGCTCGCAGAAATCGCGAACCATCAGGCCCAGGTAGTCCGGAGTCAATGGCCGCCGCGGGTGCCGGGCCATCTGGACCGTTTCCCACGCGTCGAGCTTGGAGTAGAGCTTGCGGCGGGCGGCGAGCAATTCCGCCCGCATGGTCCGGATCATCGCGGAGTGGTCGCGACCGCTGGCGGCCTGGCTCGCCTCCAGCTCTTCGATCTGACGTTCGAGCTTGGCCAGCGGCCGCTCGAATTCCAGGTAATCGCCGCCGTTGAAACCGGTCGCACCGTTAGGACTGCCAGTCATTCGGAAAGCCTCTGCAATACGCGTCGAGTCGTGGCTGCTGGGAGGCGGGCGACGAGCCGTCCTGCGGGGCAGGCCGACCGCCCACAATCGCCACGACCTGACGACATCCGAAGCGCCGCCTTCCGCCGCACGCCCCCCTCGGCCCCGGTCATGCTGGGTGGCGGTTACTCTGGATGCCCGGCCCGCCAACTGGCGGACTCCAACGAAAACACCGCAGGTCGGTCCGCGGTGCGAAGAGCAAGGTTTGGTTAAGATAGCTTCATAGTCGGCGATGGACAAGGAGAAATTGACCGGCGGGCGCAAGACCAGTACACTCCGGCTGGTCCGGTATGGCTTAATCCTCATAACTTAATTATTAGAAGAATATTACGAACGATATAGGCTTCTTTCCTTCGTACTGGGGCCGTATTATGGGGCTATGGCAGTTCCAGATCTCAGCTCGTCCAGAATACGCTGATCCGGCGAGTCGCGAGACGTTACACCTGCTGCGGGATTTTGGCATCGAAGGGGTCGGCGAGATTCGCACGTATCGAATCTTTAATATTGACCTTGAAGAAGGTTACGACGCTGTCTCCGTGCGGAGAATCGCCACCGATCTGCTCACCGATCCGGTCGTCGAGCAGTGCGAAATAGCCTCCGCGGACGCTTCATCGACGCCCGCATCGCGGGATGTCGTGGTCGAAGTTCATTTCCGACCCGGCGTCATGGATAACGTCGCCAACTCCACGCTCCTTGCCCTCCGAGATATGGGCATCTCCGCGCGGAGCGTGCGTACCGCTCGCCGATACCTGCTGTCGCCACCGCCGCCTGCTCATGAGTTGACTCGGATCGCCCGACTGCTGGGCAACGACTGCGTGGAGGAGGTCGTGATCGGGCGCAAACCTCTGGCCAAGGCTCCGGAACCGCCACGATATGAGTTCGAGATTCGGCAAGTCGCGATCCGGGGACTGGACGATACCGCGCTGGAGCGACTCAGCCGCACGGCCCATTTATTCTTGTCTTTGTCTGAAATGCAGGCGATCCAGACGCACTTCCGGGAGGCCGGCCGGGAGCCGACGGACCTCGAGTTGGAGACGCTGGCGCAGACCTGGTCGGAGCATTGCGTCCACAAGACGCTGACCTCGGCCATCGAGTATCAAGGCGATCCGTGGCCGTCTTCGTCGGGTCCGCCAGCGAACGGTGGCCGGTCGTTCTCGCGGCGATATCGCAATCTGCTCAAGGATACGATCGCCCGGGCCACGGAAGAATTGATTCGTCAGGGTCGCGGCCCGCTCTGCCTGTCGGTCTTCAAGGACAACGCCGGAATCATCGCTTTCGACGAAACCCACGGCGTTGCGTTCAAGGTCGAGACGCACAATCACCCGTCGGCCATCGAACCGTACGGTGGGGCCGCGACCGGCATCGGTGGAGTCATCCGCGACGTTCTGGGTTGCGGGCTGGGGGCCAAGCCGATCGCCAACACGGACGTGTTCTGCGTCGCGCCGCCAGACTGGCCGGTTGACGCGGTGCCCAAGGGCGTGATCCACCCTCGGCAGGTTCTCAAAGGGATCGTGGCTGGCGTGCGGGACTACGGCAATCGCATGGGCATCCCGACGGTGAATGGGGCGGTTTATTTCGACCCGAGATATCTCGGGAACCCCCTGGTTTACTGCGGCTGTGTGGGGCTGATTCCTCGCGACCGCATCGTGAAGCAGGCCAAGCCCGGAGATGCCATCGTCGTCATCGGCGGCCGGACCGGGCGCGACGGGATCCACGGGGCCACGTTCAGCAGTGCGGAGCTGACCGAGACCCATGTGGACGAGTTCGCTCACGCCGTGCAGATCGGCAACGCGATCGAGGAAAAGAAGATACTTGATATCGTCATTCAGGCTCGGGACTACCGTGACGGCAACGGTCCACCTCGCTGCCTCTATTCCGCGATCACGGATTGCGGGGCCGGCGGGCTCTCCTCGGCCATCGGGGAGATGGGAGCGGAGACCGGGGCTGAGGTGGATTTGGAGAAGGCCCCGCTCAAGTACGCTGGGCTGCGTTACGACGAGATCTGGATCTCCGAGGCGCAGGAGCGAATGGTCCTCGCGGTTCCGCCGCAGGACGTGGAGACGTTTCTGAGAGTCGCCGCCGCGGAGGATGTCGAGGCGACGGTCATCGGTCGCTTCACGGATACCGGCCGCCTGGTCGTTCGGTATCAGGGGGTTGTGGTCGGCGACCTCCCGATGGAGTTGTTGCACCACGGGTGCCCGAAGGCGGAGAAGCGAGCCACGTGGTCCGCGATGCCGCCGCAGCCTGCGTGCAACGTGTCGCCGAGAGGGTCGTCGCTCGTCGACCAGCTTCGCCGCCGACTGGCCGACCCCAACATCGCGTCCAAGCACTGGATCATCCGTCAGTATGACCACGAGGTGCAGGCGGGCAGCGTGGTGAAACCGCTGGTCGGTCCCTCCGACGGCCCCTCGGATGCGGCAGTTCTGCGCCCGAGGCTCGACTCGACCCGCGGCATCGCGTTGGGGTGCGGTCTGAGACCGGAACTCGGTGACGAGGATCCCTATTGGATGGCGGTTGCGGCGATCGACGAGGCGATCCGCAACGTGGTCTGCGTGGGTGGCGATCCTGGGCAAACGGCGATATTGGACAACTTCTGCTGGCCGCGCGTGGATGACGAACGCCACTTGGGCGCGTTGGTCCGGGCCTGCCAGGGGTGTCATGACGCGGCCTTGGCCTACGGCGTCCCTTTCATCTCCGGCAAGGACTCGCTCAACAACGAATTTGCCATGAACGACGCGGATGCCGAACTGGTCCGGCGCCTGACGGGTCGCCACCGGCTGAACCCGTTGGGCGGACCCGGCGGGAAGCAACGGCTGGCCATACCGTACACGCTGCTGATCTCCGCGGTGTCGATCATCCCGGATGTTCACCGCTGCATCACGGCAGCGCCTCGACTGGCGAGAGGAGCCGCGCGTCTGTATCTCTGCCGCTTGGTGGTGGACACGTGGTCGGAGTTTTCCCTGTCCGCGGCCGCGACGCTGCATGGCGCCATCGCGGCGGGCATTCGGTCGGGAGCCATTGTGGCGGCCCACGACTGTAGCGAGGGAGGCCCCGCCGTGGCCGTAGCGGAGATGGCCATAGCCGGCGGCCTGGCGGTGGATTTTCTCCTCTCGGCGATCGGGTCGTCGCGTCCGCCGGACGCGGAGATTCCCTGCGGCTACGTCCTGCAAACAGAGGAAGAGGGGGGGGATAAATTGCCGTCCGCTCTGGCACGGTTGGCGGCATTGCCGGGCGTCGCGGTGGCACCCATCGGGGATCTTCGCGAGGGCTTGGGCCAGCCCGAGTTCCGCTTCGTTGGAGATGATGGCAAGGTGGTGGAGTCCGTTGCGCTCGCGTTGCTGGCGGCTGCCTGGCGCGGCCCTCTGGACTGGTAGCGGCCGCGGGATGCCTGAGTCAGAGCCAGCTTGATTCATGCAAAGGTGCCTATCCGCCTTGCCGCGGAGCTAGATGCCGGTACGAACGCTTGCTGGCGAGAAAACACCATCGTCCGGTAATCGATTTTTCGATCAGCGTGATCGGGCTTTGATGGGGAGTACCTGCGCAACATTATGATCGGGCGCGGCTTGTCGCGCAGTCGGCGCGGAGGCAGGTCCGCTAGCCGCGTTTCGTTTCCAAGGCATCGCGGCGATCTGCGGTCGCTCGCGTTGACATGGTTACGGCGCGTCGCTAAGTTCGTTTCCGCGTTTCGAATGTCTTCCCTTTGGGCTGCAATACAAAAACTCGGCGGAGCACAAGCGAGGTCTACATGGAAGTCCAAGGCGTAGCGAGACCCGGTCGGCGCCAAGGATCGGGGCGGAGTACCCGACTTTTCACCTTGGAGCATGCCCACCGGACACTGCCGCTGGTCAGGCGGATCGTTGCCGATGTCGTGAAATGTCATAAACGGATCTGTGCCCTGGAGGCCAAGTGCCAACTGCCGGTGCCGAGGGGCAAGGAGGACGAGATCGAGGAGTTGCGGTATCGCTACGGCCAGGAGCTCGACCGGCTGCGGGCCTTGTCGGAAGAGATCTCGGCCATCGGTTGCCGGCTGAAGGATTTTCACCGCGGCATCGTGGACTATCGCGCTGTGTACCAGGGTCGAGTGATCGAGTTCTGCTGGCGGCACGGCGAGAAGAGCATTCAGTTCTGGCACGAACTGGACGACGGCTTCCATGATCGCCGCGAGATCGACGACGCTTTCGTCGCCGAAATCGCCGCCGAGGCCGAGGCCTTGTCCGCCCTCTAGCGGCAAGAGCGGCGTAGGCCCGGCGGCCCGCCCACCTCCTGGGTTCGGTGGGCTCGCGGGGGATCCGGGCGGCATTACACAGGTTCCCGCGGGATGGTCTCCGGGCCGAAGGCGCGTCGGCCGCGCCTTGACCGGGCCGCCTGATCGCGCATCATCGGCGGGTCATCGCCGCAAGGATCGCCCATGCCGCCGCCCGCCGTGGCCTCACCCGCCGCGGAAAAATACCTGCGTCTACATTTGTGCCCGGAGGTGGGTCCGATCCGGGTCGCCAACCTGCTCCGCGAGCTGGGCGGCATCGACGCCGCCCTGTCCGCCACGCATCGGCAGTTATGCGGAGTGCGGCTGGTCGGAGAGAAGGTCGCCGGTAATATCGTTCGCGGGCGGGAAGAAGCCGACGTCCGCGGCGAGCTGGAGTTGGCCGCCGAGCATGGCGTCCGTATCCTCTGCCTCGTCGACCACGACTATCCGGCGATCCTCCGTCATATCCCCGATCCGCCGACCTGCCTGTATGTCCGCGGCACGCTGGTTCCCGAGGACGGGCTGGCTCTCGCCATCGTGGGATCACGCCACTGCTCGCGCTACGGAGCCGAGCAGGCCGAGCGTTTTGCCGCGCTGGCCGCCACTGCGGGGTTGACCGTCGTGTCCGGCATGGCCAGGGGCATCGACACCGCCGCACATCGCGGCGCGCTGGCTTCCCAGGGCCGCACGCTCGCCGTGATCGGGTGCGGCCTGAGTCACCTGTACCCGCCGGAGTCCGCCGACCTCGCCGCCGCGATCGTCGAACGCGGGGCCCTCCTGAGCGAGCTGCCCATGCGCGTTCCGCCGGACAGCAAGAATTTCCCCGCCCGTAACCGGATCATCGTCGGTCTGTCGCTGGGCGTGCTGGTCGTGGAGGCGGGACAACGGAGCGGCGCGTTGATCTCCGCCCGGCTGGCGAACGAATACAACCGCGAGGTCTTCGCCCTGCCCGGGCGGGTGGACACGCCGCAGTCAGAGGGCTGTCACGACCTCATCAAGCACAGCTCCGCAAAGCTGGTGACGCGGTTCGAGGATATCGTCGAGGAGCTCGGCACAGCCGGCGTCGGATTGGCCGTGCCGGTGACGGGCGAGGATCGCCACCCGCCGCCGGTGGCCGCAGTGCGGCTGGAACGTCACGAAGCGCGCGTCGCCGAGATCCTCGCCGGCGGCTCCCTGTCAATCGAGGAGCTGTGCGAAACCGCGGGGTTGACGCCGGCCGAAGTAGCCGTGGCTCTGACCGGCTTGCAGCTCAAGGGCGTGGTCCGAAGGCTGCTGGGCGAGGTGTATGAACGAACCACGCCGGCCTGACCTTCTTGCCCGGGGTCACCGAATCGACCCTACTTGCTCCGTTTGGCCTTGCGTTCGGCGCGATACCGCAGCATGGCGTCGATGAAGGGCTGTAAGTCGCCGTCCAGCACCTTTTGCGGATTGCCGGTTTCCAGCCCGGTGCGAAGGTCCTTCACTCGGGGGTCGTCCAGCACGTAGTTGCGGATCTGGTTGCCCCAGGCGATGTCGCCCTTGGCGCTGTAAGCCTTGGCCAATTCGCTGTCGCGCTTGGCCTGCTCGATTTGCTCGAGCTTGGACAGCAGGATGCCGAGGGCCTGCTGCTTGTTCTGGGCCTGGCTGCGCTCGTTGGTGCATTCCACCACCAGGCCGGTGGGCAGGTGCCGCACGCGGACGGCCGTGGCCACCTTGTTCACGTTCTGGCCGCCGGCTCCGCTGGCCCGCCGGAAGGTGATGATCTCCAGATCCTTTTCCGGCAGCTCGATCTTGCTCTCGGGGAAAACGGGCACCACGTCCACCGCCGCGAAACTCGTCTGGCGCTTGCCTTGGGCGTTGAAGGGGCTGATCCGCACCAGCCGATGGACGCCGACCTCGGTGCTGAGATAGCCGTACGCGTACGGGCCGCTGACCTTGAGGTCCACCGACTGGATGCCCGCTCCGTCGCCGTCCTTCTTGCCGAGTTCCTCCACCTTGTAGCCGCGGCGTTCGAAGTACCGCAGGTACATGCGGAAGAGCATGTCCGCCCAGTCACAGGCTTCGGTTCCGCCGGCCCCGGCCTGGATGCTGAAATAGCAGTCGCGGGCATCGTTCGGCCCGGACAACAGGGCCATGAGCGAGACGCGATCCACTTCGGCCATCAAAGCCAGCCGCTCGCGATCGGCCTCCGCCAAAGCGGCGGCGTCCTTCTCCTCCTCGGCGAGCTCGTAGAGGACGGCCAGATCCTCCAGACGCCGAGCCGCCGCCTCCACCGGATCGAGCAGGCCCTTGAGGGCTTTGAGTTCCTGCACCACCGTCTGGGCCGACGGATCGTCCCAGAACCCGGGACGGGCCATCTGCTCTTCCTTCTGTTTCAGCAGGGAGATCTTGTTCGGAAAGTCAAAGAGAGTCCCGAATCGAGTTGATGCGGGCACTCAGTTCCTCAACCGTGGCGGTCCCATCTGGCAGCGGCATGGCGTGATTCTCCCGTCGAGCCGCAGCCCACTGTAGCCGCCGCCCGTCTTTTTGGCAATTCATCGGCCGGTGGGAGGGGCCGCCGCCGACACTACTTCCTGCGGGTGTAGGTGATCTCCATGACCTTGTAATCGTCGCCGGCATGGAGGTCGTACATCGCGAAGGTGTGCCTGTCCTTGGTGTCGATGCGAGTGACGAACTTGACCGTCCGGCCGTGGACGCCCAGCATCGGCTCGTCCATTTCTCCGTACATGGTCAGCGTCCGGCCCTCCGGATCCATGCTACCCTTGGAGATCTGGATCTGCGTGGAGAGGCTGTCGATCCAGATGCTGACGTAGAGGTTCTTGTAATTGTCGTATCCGGTGATGCCCTGGCCCTCAAAGGGGATGGTCTGGTTCCTGCCGGAAGCCGGGTCCGGCATGACCATCTCGGATTTGACTTCCTCCAGAAGGTAGCGTCCCTCGTACAGCCAGCGAGTTCTCGCCGTCCCCTTGGATTCCGTCGGAGGACTCTCCGGTCCCGCGTTCCACGATTTGACCACGATATCCCAGGAGCCGACGAGGTGATCAAGCCGCTTGTGGCTCTCGCCCGGAGTGCCGAGCTCGAGCCATGCTTGCATCATGTCGGCGATGTCGGCAGCGGAGGCGGCTTGCTTGGTGGAGGGTTCCTGGGTTTTGGCCTCCGGCTGGTCGCCGCCTTTCGGCGTGGGGGGATCCTGGGAGATGACCCGGCCGGCGACGAGACCGAATACGCTCGCCGCGGCCAATGCGGCCACCAGCCGGCGAGCCGCCATCGCCCATCGCAGAGCATCCTTCTGGTGCATGAGTGTTGCCTTTCAGGAATGAGGTGAGTGGACATGCCGCCGGTCCGGCACGATGCCCGGGCTTCCTCCCAGCAGCGTTGGGGAGTTATAGCCGGAGGACAATGGTTGGGACAGGCCCAGCTTGCGGTTCCGTGGCGGATTCGCGGCCGCGAGTTCGGCGGCGGCGTGTCACAGCCGGATGGCGCTGTGGCGGCGCTCGGAGACTTTGTTGAACTTGGCGCGCACGGCTTCGCCGAGGTCCCGCCCCATGCGGGCCAGCAGGAGATCAGCGTAGATCACGGCGTCGGCGACCTCCTCGGCGATGAGATCGAGATCGACGGCCTCGCCGCGACGGTGTTTCTTGATGAGATTGCACGCCTCGCCGACTTCACCGGCGAGGGCACAACCCCAGTCGCTCAGCGACCAGTTCTCCAGGGTGTGGAAGACCTCTTCACATCGCCGGACATTCACATCCCGCAGTTCCTTGAAGGTTAGACTCATGGCGACACCATCCCTGCTCCCCGGAGGCGGGCTCGATCCGCCGTTTGCTCAGACGAAAAGGGAGAAAACGGCTTGCAACGGGTAGATGATCAGCCAGGCGATCGGCAGCCACAGTGCCGACAAGCCGGTGAAGACAACGTCGATCAGCATGTTGAACAGCCCGGCCAAGGTGACACTCGGATCGAACATGGGGCATCTCCCTCGCGGACCGCAGCCCTTCGGCACCTGGCCGACTGGACGGGCCGGGACCACGCCACGCCGACGGCGAATATACCGGCGGAGGCGGCCTCTTCCAATCCGTTTTGCATCGGCCTCATGCCTGGATGCTGTCGTCGATGGTCGTCCCTCCGCGGCCGCCGGGAGCAGGGACGAAAAGCGGGACGGCGGCCGAAGGCGTGGCCGGAGGCGACGGGTCACAAGCCCGCCAGTGCCCGATCGAGGTAGGTCCGCAGCTTGGCCGCCGTCGTGGCGTCGGTGACGCGAGTGCTGCCGACCAGGAAGGTGGGGGTACTGGTCACGCCCAAAGCGGTTCCGGAGTTGATATCCTGCTGGATCCGCGACTCCTTGTAGTCCGACTCGTCATAACAGGTGGCGAAGGCCGTCGTGTCGAGTCCGAGGGTTTCGGCGTGGTCTTTCAATTTGGCGTCGGTCAGGATCACCTTGTTGTCGGCGTCCACCGTGGCGTAGATCAGGTCGCGGTACTCGAAGAAGTAACCCTGATCATGGGCGCATTCGGCGGCGCGGGCCGCCGGTTTGGCGCGGGTGTTCCCCGACGAGGGGAAGTGTCGGAAGACCCAGCGAACCCGGCCGGTGTCGATGTATTCGGTCTTGATCGTGTCGAACTCCACCCGCGCGAAACGTCCGCACGCCGCATTCTGGTAGTCTTCGTACATGACCACCAGCAGCGGGGCATCGCTGCTGCCCACCACATGGTCCGTATCCAGGAGCACCGGCCGACGAATGGCGTTCGAGGCCGGCGGCGGGGTGTCGTCGCCGCTGTCGGCGGGCGGCAGCCACGCACAGGTGGAACCGCTCATCGCGGCGGCAGAGAGTACGACGACCAGCAGGCTGAGCAGGATGCGCCGTGGTCTGATCCGTGGTGATTCGGAGTCGCGGTATGGTCGCATGAGTCGCTCCCGGCGCGGAGGCTTTCGCTCTCGCGCCCACATTGGTATGTCGGCGTGCCGGACACTGGTTCGTGATGTGCGAGGGATGCGGGCTGTCCGAGCGGCATCCGTCGCCGGGGTGCCCACCCGAGTCTAGGACGCGGAGAACAGCGGTTTCAAGGCTGCCTTCCGCAGACTGAAGGTGTACGGGGTGACGTGATCGGCATTATCGGTCCTGGACCTCGGTGCCTTGCCCTTCAGCCGCAGGCAACCCAGGTCGATGAATAGGATGGGTTATCGGTGGCGGACCCAAGCCGGGAACCTCCAGTTTGACTTCGGGGCCGCCACACGCGAAGAATTACGGCGACGGGCGATGGCGGGTTTCGGCCCGGCCATCACCGGTGGCACGACCTGATTCCTCGCGACATCGAACGCCCTCGCCGGCAGTCCCGGTTCTGGCCGGTCCGGCATCGTCATCCGCCATCAGGAGCAGATCATGAGTTGGCGCGCGACTCGCGGAATCACGGTTCGGTCCGTCCTGCTGCTGGCGGCGTGTCTGCCGCTGTCGGGAGCGACCTGTTCCGGCCTGGATCTTCTGTTCGGCCCCTTCCTGAATGACGGCGCATCGGACTCCGCGCTGACGCTGGCGGTGGCCGTGGTGCAGCCGGCCGCCACGGTCAACGCGGTGCCGGGCGTCACGACAGTCATTCAGTGGGCGGACATCGCTCCCACTGCCGGGACGGTGGTGCGGGTCGTGGCCCAGCGTCAAGACAGCCTAGGCGAGAACCTCGGCGATCCGATCCACCTGATCGGCGACGGCACGCCCGGATCGGGCCGGGACGCCTTGGCCGACGGCGACAACGATGTGTATCTGTGGGACATCACGGGCGTGCGGGTCGGCGACTACGTGATCACGGTAACGCTGGAGGCCCCCGACGGAACGACCGCTCAATCCGTTTCTCGGGACACCGACAGCGGAACGACCGGGCTGATCCGGGTGACCACGGCCCTGCCGAAACCCACGCTGACTTTCACCGCTCCCGGCGCCACCGACGAGACCGTCAACGGGGGCACGTTCGAGATCACCTGGACCGACAACGGCATCGCCAACGCGGAGGCCCTGCTGACGCTGGGGCTGGACGCGGATTCCAACCACGACAGCGGCAACGAGATCGTCCTGCTCCGCGACGCTCCCCTCAGTGACGATCTGGAGGCGGGCACCTTCACGTTTTCCGGGGTGGACGAAAACGGCGGCGCCATCGCGGGCGGAACCTATCGGCTCTTCGCTCGGCTGGACGACGGCGTGAACCAGATCGTGACCGTCGAGGCCACGGGCCGGTTGATCTGGAACCCCTGAGCGGTGAGGCCGGCATGACGGCCGGCAGCCGGGTTCAGGGCCGCGTGGCTTTGATCTTCTCCCTGAGGACCGCCAAGGCCCGCTCCAGGACCGGATCGCCATCCTTGAAGTCGGCGGGCTTGGCGAAGACCTCCATGTCCGGTCGGACGCCGCGGCCCTCGAGCACCTGGCCGTCGGGCAGCATGTCCTGCCAGGACGGCACGAACACCGTGACGCCGTTCGGCAGCTCGTGAGGTTTCGGGTTGCCGCTGCTGCCGCGGGTGGGGGCGCCGATCAGCACGGCCTGTTCGGCCTGCTTCAGCATCAGCACGAAGGACTCCGCGCTGCTCATGACCGCCGGGCCGATGAGCACGGCGACCGGCCCGTCATATCGGTCTGGCGCCGCATTCCCGCGGATGACCCGATCGAACGGGCCGGAGAAGCCGCCGGGGGCCTTGGCGTCGCGAATGAGGTTCTTCGAGTAGATCGCGTCTCCCTGAACGAACCAGGCCGCGATCGGCCAGGCCAGGGTCTCATCGCCTCCGCCGTTGACCCGCAGGTCGATGATCAGGCCGCGGCAGTCTTTCATCTCGCGCAAAAAGCCGGGGACCTCGCCCAGTTCCTTGCGGCGATCCGCGGAAAGCGTGCCGATCAGCACGTAGCCGAGGCGGTCGTCGGTCGTAGCGGTGTGGACGCAGGCGTTCCTCTGTCGGAGCCGGGGCAGGACCTTTTTCACCCCGGCTAGGTCGAAGTTCGGTTCGACCGGCCGCTTGTACGTCGGCACGGTGCGTTCGCGGTGTTTGAACCAGAGGTGCAGATCCTTCGCCGGGGCCAGCATCCTGGCGGCCGCGGCGACCCACTCCCGCGTGTCCTCCGCGGCGACGATCCGCCGGCGGTGCTTCGCCTCCAGGGCGTCCCAGTCGATCTTCCGCAGCTTGTAGTACGAGTAGTGCTTGCGGAGCACCAACATCAACTGCCGCAGGCTCTCCTCGTTCAGGGCCTCCTGTTCCGGAACGCTGAGCGTGCGGACGCCCGCCGTGCTGAAGCTCCACGGCGTCGGCTTGACGGGGTCGCCGTTCACGCTGCGGAAGTTCTGGGCCGCAGGGCAGTTGATGGACAACTCGTAGTCGCGGCCGGGCTGCAATTTCACCTTGATGACCATCGTTCGCGGGTCGATCCACTCCGGACGCCCGACGAGGGTCGGGAATGTCTCCCCACCGCCGCACAGGGAGTGCCCGCTCTGATCCATGTCCATGTTGAATTTGATGCGGAGTTCCGTCGTGGCGGGATCGACCTTGGTGGCTCCGTTGCGGGGGACCAGCTTGACGACCTTCGGGACATCCGCCGCGACCGTTGCCGTCGTCAGGAGCAGCAGCCCCATTGCTCGGACGCACGTTGTCGGCCTCATCGCGTCATCCTCTCTTCAGGCTCGCTCTTGTCGTGGTTGACCTTCCCTCACGCTGCCGCCCCGCGGAACCGGGTGGGCTACAGCGGGACGCGAACATCCACGTCGCGGCGCAGCAGCCGAGGTTCTGCGGATTCTCCGCTTTCGTGGACCCAGTATAGAACCTGCGCTTTGAAGGTCAGGATGCCCTTCTTGGTCGGGGGCAGACGGAGCTGAAAATTGACCGTGCGTTCCTCGGTCGACTCCGCTGCCGGCGGGTTCGGCAGTTCCACATACTCCTCGGCGAGCCGCCCGGTCTGCGGCCGCTGGATCCAGACGCGGAGGGGTTCCTTCGTGTTGCACCAGCGGGCGTGCCGGTCGGCGTCGAGCGTGAGCACGAGGTGGACCATGGCGATGGATTGGTTCCGCTTCTCCGTGCCCCGCACGACCGCCTGCGTAATCCGCACCAGGTTGCCGGCATCCACCGTGGCCTTGCGGTCCCGTTCCGGGACCGGCCGGGAGCTGACCTTGAACTCGCCGGCCGGGCGGGCCTGTTCGGCGGGCGACGGCTCCACCGCCAGGCTGACAGGCGTTTGCCCTCGGGCCGCGATCGCGGCCCGAGCCTCGTTGATCCACCCGTAGAAACCATGCTCGCGATCCACGGCAGGGCCGTATTGCTTGACCCGGGCCTGGTAGATGCTGTGGCGGGGGTCGCCCCGGACCGCGCGCTGCCAGGCGGTCACCGCCTGCTGGAAGTCGTCTTCGTGCCGTTCGGGCCGTTCGAAGCGGATCCGACGGGCCACGCCGAGACGAAAGGCCGCCGCGAAATCGTCGTGGTTCAGCGTGAGGGCTTTTTCGTAGGCTGCGATCGCCTCATCGAGCTGCGGGGGCAACCCAGCCAGCACCAGGGCGTCTCCATGGTCGCGCCACGGCCCGGATACGCGGCTCTCCCCGGCGATGCGGCGCGTGATCCGCGGGTCCGGCAGGTCGGTCGTTTCCGGTTCGGGAGTTGGGCTGGGACTCTTGGCGAAGTCCTTGAGCACAAAGGACTCGGCGATGGTGTCGGGCCGCGGGTTCGTGTCCCGAACGATGCCCTGCTCGTCGAGGGCGATCATCTTCGGCACCGCGCGGATGCCGAGGAGGTTCAGCGGATCATGCAGCACGATCCAGTCGGCATTCAGCCATTGGACCAGCAGCCGGGCGCGATCCGCGTGTTGCTCCTGTGCCACCGCCACCACCACGAGCTTCTTGGATTCCACCAGCGACCGGGTCCGTTCGACCCAGGCCGGCAGTCGCCGACGGCAATCCTCCGACCAGGAGGCGAAATGGATCAGCAACACCTTCTTTCCGCGAAAACCGCTCAGCGCGATGGGTCCGGTGCCGTCGGCTGCCGGCAGAACGATCTGGGGGTGCGGCTCACCGACTTTCGCTTTGGAGGCTGTGGCGGGCGAGCGCGTCGGAGACTGCCCGACTGCCGTCGACACGAGAAGCAGAATCGTAGCAGCTCGCATGGCGATCATGGCGACCTTTCCGGTGTCGGCTTGCCCAGTCCCAGCATACCTTCCACCGGCGTGGATGGCCATAACCACACGGCGGCCCGCGAGCCGAAGCCCGCAGGCCGCCGTGTGTTGGTCGAGCCTCCGTCTGCGGCGGGGGTTACTCTGCCAGAGTGGTGCCGCTGGCGACGGTGCCCAGCGATGTCTCGATCAGATCGAGGTTGCGGGCCTTCACGGCAAAGCCGTAGGTCGTGGCGGGCTGCAAACCGCTGACCGTGACCACGCCCCAGGCTGCTTCGGTCTGCCAGACCGGAGTCGCCGAGGGCAGCCCGTCGGCACCGACGTACAGGCCGGCCCAGTTGGGATCGACGGGGTTGGCGGTCGTGCAGAGGATCGCCATTTCGGTGTAGGCCGGGTTGCTCCCCAGACCAACGTCCACGTTCAACGTGCTGACGGTCGGGGTGTTCACCGCCGGGGCCGGCGGGATATTGGCAAAGGTGGCGGCGGAGTACACCGCGGAGTACTCGGTCACGTTGGGGATCGGGGCTGAATCGCGGGCCCGCACTTTGTAACTGTACACGGTGTTCACCTGCAAGTTGGCATCCAGATACATCCGGCCGGCCTGCCAGCCACTGCTGTCTCCGCCGGTGCCGCCGGCGACGAACTCGAACTGGTACTGCACCGGCGGGCTGTCGGCGTCGATGGCTTCAGCGGCGGTCATGCGGATCGAGGCCGAGGTGGTGGCGTAGGGCAGCGTGGAGAAGGTCATCGGGTTCGGCGTCGGCGGGGTCTGGTCGCCGAGGAGAATGATCACGTAAGGCTGGATGTCCAACCCGTTGAACTGGCCGTCGCCGTTGATATCTCCGACGATGTTCGGATCGATATTGGGATACATGGCCTGATAGGCGGCGGGGTCCACCAAGGCCAGGATGAAGTCGTCCAGGTCGTCGAGGTTGATGCTCATCGAACCGTCCATGTCACCGATCGCCGTCGGCGGCGGCGGGAACGGCCAACCCATCTGCGCGGCCTGGTAGATGGTCGAGCCTCCGCTGATCTGCTGGGCGATGGCGATCATGCGGATGTTGCTCTGGCTGGCCCAACTGGTGGCGTCGAAGGTGACGCTGGCGTTGACCATCTGGAACTGCCCCGGCAACAAGGTGACATCCACGTAGTTCGGGGTTGCGGCGTAGCGGAAAGTGTTGCGGTAGTAGCTGAAATCCGGCGGCCAGTGGTCCAGGGCGTGGAGAATGTGGATTCGCATGCTCTTGGCGGCGCCCGCAGGTTCCAGCCCAACCAACACCCTGATATTATAGGTCTGCCCGCTGGCCTGTGCCCCGCCGATCTGCATGGTCACATCCGTGGTGGTCGCCCGGCGGGTATTGTACTGGTTGAGATAGTAATTGTATTGCTGGGCGTCGTTGGTGTAGACGCCTTCCTGTTCGATCACGCCGTCGGTCCAGGTGGCCGGGTACCCGCCGACGCCGTAGTAGCTCATGCGGTTGTTGCCCCACGTCGTGGCGTACGCGTCGTCTCCGTGAACCTCCAGGAACACCAGGGTGTTGGGATTGATGGCTCCACCGAGGCCGAAGTTGTTCACCATGTTGTTGCCGGCTCGTCCGGCGTATGGGCAATACCCGCACCAGGTGGCGGTGAACAGCTCCTGCACGACCACGCGGTCGGCGGCCACGGCGGGCGTCCCGCCCGAGTCCAGCCCCAGGGTCAACCCGAGCGTCAACAGAACGAGGATGGTCCCGGTCACATGCGTTCTCTTCATTGCTCTCTCCTTGCCTTGCCAGATAAGCGGAAATGAAAACAGCCGAAAGGAAGATCGACGCCGGATGACCCAAGCAGACCAGCTTCGCATCCGGCGGCGGGCGCGGACGGCACGTTGACGGGGGCGGAACGGACCCTCGATCCGGGCCTATGACTTCTGCAAGACCGAGCGTTGCCGGCCGGCTCCATCACCCCTCCTCCGTCCTCTCTGCCCAGACGCTCGCGACGGCTCGCGGCCCTCAGCGGAAATTGGTCACGTCATCCGGCGTGCCGAAGACGCCGTCCTTGCCGGGCGCGAACAGCAGGAAACTGTCCTTGCGGTACGGCACGACCGTGGCCGTCTGGCAGTCGTTGTCCTGCATCGAGGATTTGTAGGTGTTCCAATCCATGATCAGCGCGGGGAAGGTCCGCGGGTTGCTGCCGATCGTGCAGGGGTCCGGCGGATTGGCCGGGCCGAAGTCCCCCAGGTTGTGGTGGTCGCCATCGCCCAGGTCCCAACCGGGGATCTGGCACATCGTGCCGACGCACTGCCCGGTAAACAGGCCGTTGTCGCGCATCGTGTAGATGCCGGGCGTCGAGCCGTTCATGGAGGCGATGGCCGCCCGCGGCTTGGCCGCCTGAACCGGATTGGCGACGTAGTAGAGGATGGGGTGTCCGTTCGTGTCGATGAAGACGTGCTGCTGCTGGGTCTTGTTGAGGGCCGGGTTCGTCGGGCCTTGCGGCAGGTCGCTGGTCTTGGCCACCTTCACGGCTTCACCGTCGAGGTACGGCCCCACGCGGTCCACCAGCGGCTTGCCTTGCGCGTCGTAGTCGTACCACTGTTCGGGGGATAGGCCGGACGGCACATTCCGAGGCGGCGCATAGCCGTACAGGTCCTTGCCCATCAGATGGCGGACCAGCCAGTTGGCCCCCGCCATCTGCTCGGTGGAGTTGGACAAGGTGTCATCCGGGGCCATGGTTGACGGGGGATAGCCGTTCGACAGGCGGGCGTTCTGGTCGCTCTCGTTTTCGCTGCGGTAGATTTCCGCTCCGTCGCCGATGGATTTGAGCATGGCCTTGGTCTTGACGACCTTGCCGCGCTCGCGGGCCTTGCCCAGCGTGGGCAGGAGGATGCTGATGAGCAAAGTGATGATCGCGATGACCACCATCAGCTCGATCAGCGTAAAGGCCCGATACTTGGCCGTCGCGAGCGGCCCTGTCGGTACAATGCGCGGCGTCTTGTTCATGGTTGCTCCTCGCTCTGCGTCTGAACCTCGTTCGGCTCACCGACTTCCGGCACGCCACGCTTCAGGCCCGATCGGCGGACTCACGCCTTGGCGAAGTCTCCGACCTCGGGGTCGTCGACTTCGTTGCTCGGGTGACTATCAGCCATCCTGCTCTGCCTTGGGGAGGAGATGACCCGCTCTCCGGGTGTCCATCGCGGACGACGCGGCGGCTCACCCTCTCATGTTACAGCAAAAGAAAGTAGGAAAGCCAGACTTTGGCATCAAAAGACCTCCATCAAATCGTGGATGTCTGATGCGGCAGGCCCAGCGCCTCAAGGACGGCACCCCCACCAGTAACATATGTAGATATGCATATATGAGCGACAGGGCTTCGAACCGCGGCTTGTGCGACAAAACGAGTCAGGGAGCCGGCAGACGCCCGTATTTGTCCAATTGGTGCAGCGTAGCCCGGAAATCCTTGGGCATGCGGGCCTCGAACCGCAGGACCGCGGCACTCGTGGGGTGAGTCAGCGTGACCGACGACGCATGAATGCTCAGACGTCGGATCAACGGCAGCTCGGGATGGCGACGACTCGGACGGTAGTTGGCCTTGATCGACGAGAGCATCAGCCGTTCACCACCGCCGTAAGCGGCATCGACCGCCGGCGACATGCCCGCCGCGGCCAGGTGTGCCCGGAGCTGTTGCCGAACCGCCGTCCGGGGGATGCACTCCAATAGGGCGAATCCCACGAACTGGTCCCGCAGCCGCCAGACCGTCATCGCGGCCACGCCTCGATCCTCGGTGACGACCTGGGTGGTTTGGCCGCCGTCACGCTCGGCCAAGCGTTGTTCGATCGTTCCCGACGAAGCGGTCGCCCGGCCCCGCACCAGTACCAGGTGGCGGATTTCCATCGTTCCCTGGGCCAACTGCTCGCGGAGTGCGGCCGTGTGATCGGGGTGCGAAGCCAGGACGCAGATGCCGCTGGCCTGCACGTCCAGCGGAACGACCGCTGCCGGCGGCGGGCCGTCCCGGTTGACCAGTCCCAGGGTCGCCAGACGCCCCTCGACCGAAGGCTCGTCCTCGGGCGCATCCCCGAGCCACATACCGGCGGGCTTGTCGACGATCAACAGGTGCTCGTCGGCATGGAGTACGGCCAGATCGCCGCGAAGGATAGGCGGCTCCTCTCCGGGATCCTCCCGGCGGGCTGCCGGAGGGAAATTAGTCGGCTGCTTCCATCTGCGCATAGGCCCATTTTAGAGCGAACGAGGAGAAATGGAACGGCCCCGCCATGAGCGGGGTTTCCGCTTCATTCGGACGGGTTCTGCAAGCTGGTTCGGATCTGGTTGATGAGATCCGACAATTCGTTGATCTTCACGCCGAGCGTCTGGAGGACGTGCTCGCGGGCCGCCTGCTCGAGTTCGGCGGCGCGAGCGGCGATGGGGTGAATGCTGTGGTCTTCGCCCTGCCGCCGCAGTTGTTCGGCCAGCGTGCGGAGTTGTTCAAAGGACTGGGCGCGCAGGGCCTCCTGCATCGCCGCGATCTGCTCCGGCAGGGTGCGCACAAACAGTTCGACGACGCTCCAGAGCTGCGGGGACTCGGCGAGCAACGTGGAGAGAACGGCCTCGCTTTCGGCGCCGGTGGGTTCCTTGTTGTCCTCGGCCATGCCTCGCCTCCCTACGTCATCAGCCCGGCCAGGCCATGGATTGGCTGGCAGCTAAACGCTGCCCCCCAACCGTTCCTTCGGCCTCCTCCGGCACAGGTACATCGAAGGCTTCGGGCCGGGGCTTGAGGAAGGCGGGCCGCTGAAGGGAGCAATGCAGCGGCGTCCGAGAATGGGGACGGTGACGGAGCTTCCCAGGCGTACGCTATTTGCGTTTCGACTCCGGCTCGTCGTCCGGAATGAGGTCCGCCTCGTCGATTTCCTCGAGGTCTTCCTCGCTCAGGGTCTCGCCGGAGTCGTCGAGGTCGTCGAGATCCAGATCGTCGAGGGTTTCGATCGCCAGGTCGCCGAGGTCGTCAAGGTCGAGATCATCGTCATCCGCGGCCGGCTTCTTGGCCGGTGACTCGGCAGGTGGTGCGGCGGGGGATGCCGGCGGCTGGAGCCGTGTGGGAGCGGTGGGACGGGCTTGGGCTGCTCCGGGCAAGGGGGCCGCAGTGATGTTGGCCGGCTTGCCGTCGATTTGGACGGTGAAGACGACCGGACCGATCGTGACCCGATCTCCCGCCTTGAGCGCTGCCTTGGTGACCCGCTGCCCATTGACGAAGGTGCCGTTGCTGCTGTTCAGGTCGCGCAGCATCAACTGCCCGTTGGAAAGGAAGATTTCGCAGTGGGACCGAGAGACTTCGGCCATGGGGATCCGCAGGTCGGCGGTGCTCTTGCGGCCGATGACGATGGTCCGCTCCGGGATGGCGAAATCCTTGCGTACGCCCTTTTTGCCGAAGGTCACCAGGGATGCGGTCATTCGCAGCTCTTCTGTTGAACGGGGTGGAGACTCGCCAGGGCGGCGCGGGACGGCCGCCACCGCCGACATTCATCACTCTACGGCTAATTCAACCTCATATCAAGCAAAAGGCTACTGGTTCAAGACCCGCGGCCTCCCGGGTCCCCTAATCGTCCCTTCCGGAAGGCAGGTTGATTGCCGCTCGCGGTCATTGCGACTAATCTGTGCCGGTCGCCGGCTCGGGGGCGGGCGGTTCCGGCGTTGCGGATTTCGGCCGGATGCGAGATCGGATTCGAGAACGATTGGCCAGGACGGGCGGACTGCTTGGAGCAGTATTGCTGATTCTCGGGGCTTGCGCCTTGGAGGTCCGCCCCCTGTCGCGATCGGATTCGGCCCGCCAGGGCGAATCGGTCGCGACCCAGGTCTCCTCGCAGCCGGTCACGCAGCCCGCCGAACCACCTGCCGCGGCACCCAGCGGCCCGCGACGGCTGCCGATCTACACGGAACCCGAGTCAGCAGCTCCGGTGGCGACGCCCACTTCGGCTCCGGCTTCGTCGCCGGAGGTGGGAGCCGGGCCATCGATTCCGACGACTCAATCCTCCACTCAGCCGGCCACGGCGCCCGGTGCCGCGCCCACCACGCAGCCGGAGGCCGAGGCGGTCTTGCCGAGTTCCCAGCCGGCCACGGGTCCCAGTCTGGTCGACGACCCGCGGCGATCCCCGGCCACGATGGTGGGCGAATTTCTGCGGGCCTTGAACGAGTCGGAGAAGACGCCGAAGCGGATGCGGGACGCCGTCAAGTGTTTGAACTTCGGCAAACTGCGCAAGACCGATCCCGAGGCGGTCGCTCAGCAGGGTCCCGTGGTGGCCCGGCAGCTCGAGGAGATCATCGAGGCGCTGCTCAACAACTACGGAAAATCCCGCGATGAGATTCCGCGGGAGCCGGAAGGCGACGTCGTCTACTTCCCGGCGGAGCCGACCGACAACGGCATTCAGCTTCAGATCACGCGCAATCCGGAGGGCTTGTGGCGGTTCAGCGAAGAGACGCTCGCCGCCGTGCCCACTTTCCTACAGGCCATCAAGCAGACGCGGACCGAGGAAATCCGCGAGACGCCCAAGGATGAAGCGGCCGCCGCGGTGCCTCCGGCCTACCGCACCCCGCGGGCGACGATGCGGACCTTCCTGGAGGCGATGAACGCGGGCAACAAGTCCGCCGCCGCCGCCTGCCTGGACTTGAGCGAGCAGCCGGCGGCGACGGCGGCGGAAATGGGGGCCAAGCTGGCGGACCAGTTGCTCTACGCCATGGACCGGATCGCCGTGGTGGTGTATCAGGATCTGCCCGACAAGACCGACGGCCCGCCGTACGCCTGGTACATGAGCGAGCAGGGCCGCATCGAGGTGGCCCGGCAGACCAGCGGCCCGCGCCAAGGGCATT
The DNA here is from genome assembly GCA_964572385.1 of uncultured Planctomycetaceae bacterium. Taxonomy (GTDB): domain Bacteria; phylum Planctomycetota; class Phycisphaerae; order UBA1845; family UTPLA1; genus CAZNFM01. Next base: position 37,838 of record CAZNFM010000002.1, read on the forward strand.
GGCTGTTCACCAAGGCCACGGTCAATTCGATCGAGACCCTGTTCCGTGAGATGCAGGGCAAGCCCCGCTTGGCCGAACTGGCCAAGCCGTCCTTCTGGAAGAACCCGCGGCTGTGGCTGCTGGAGACGATTCCCAAGAATCTGCAAACCGATTTCCTGGGAGTGCAGCGGTGGCAGTGGATCGGCATCGGCATCCTGCTGGTGGTGGGCTACATCGTGCACCGCCTGGCCTTGCTGATCCTGTCGGCCCTGGCCCGGCCGCTCGGGCGTACACAGGAGATGGAATTCCTGCCCGGCCGCATCACCACCGCCGTGCGGCCTCTGGCGATGCTGGTCATGCTGGGCACCTGGTGGGGCGGGCTGCAACTGCTGCTGATCCCCACGGAGATCCTCACCTTCGTCTGGCCGGCGCTGAACTTCATCATGACGGTCGTGGGCGTGTGGGCCTCCTACCGCCTCATCGACCTCGGCTCCGACGTGGTGTCGACCCGAGCCTCGCGCCGCGGCGCCCGGGTGGACGAGGTGTTGCTGCCCCTGGCCCGTAAGACGCTCAAGATCGTCATCCTCGCCATCGGCAGTATCTTCGTGCTCAAGGCCCTGGGGGTGGAGCGGTACACGATCGACCGCCTCTTCGCCGGTCTGGGGCTGGGCGGTCTGGCGTTCGCACTGGCCGCGCAGGAGAGCCTGAAGAACTTCTTCGGCTCCATCACCGTCATCCTGGACCGGCCGTTTCAAGTGGGCGATTACATCAAGGTGGGGGCCATCGAGGGCACGGTCGAGTCGGTCGGTCTGCGGAGCACGCGAATCCGCACGTTCTATAGCTCGCAGGTGACGATTCCCAACGCGGACCTGACCGTGGGCGCGGTGGACAATCTCGGCCGGCGGCAGTATCGGCGCATGAACTGTGCCATCTCGGTGCTCTACTCCACGACGCCGGAGCAGCTCGAAGCCTTCTGCGAGGGCATCCGGGAGATCATCCGTCGCCACCCGCTGACGCGCAAGGACAATTACGCCGTCTGGGTGAACGCCTTCGCGGCGTCGTCCATCGACATTCTGCTGAATTGCTTCTTCACCGCGCCGGACTGGAACACCGAGTTGCGCGAGCGGCATCGCTTGCTTCTGGACATTGTTCGCCTGGCCCGCCGGTTGCGCGTCGAATTCGCTTTCCCCACGCAGACCGTCCACCTCAGCCGTGCCAAAGCGGAACCGCCGCCCGCCATGCCGGCCGCCGGGTCTCTCCGCGAAGCCGCCGACCAGGCGATCCGCCTCGGTCGGGAGGAGGCCGAGCGAATCGTCGCCGATTCCCTGGGAGACCCCACGAGAGTCTCTCCGAAGTATGAATTCCCCGAGGTGAAGCCGTAGCGGCCGCCGCAAGGCTCAGGAGGCCGGGGTCATAAGGTCCTCAACGACCTTCACCACCTGTCCGATCTCGAAGGGTTTGGAGAGCACGGCGTCGAAGCCATCCTGTTGCAATGCGGCGGCGTCCCCTTCCTGAAGGAGACCGGTTACGGCGACGAGTCTGGTCTCGGCCATTTCCGGGAGTGAACGAATTCGGCGGAGGATTTCCCGACCGCTGAGGCCGGGCACGGCGATATCCATGAAGACCACGTGCGGTCGGAGGTTCTCCGCGGCGACGCCCGCCTCGAAGGCGGTGGCTGCCGTGCGAATCTCGTAGCCGGCCTCGCGGGCCAACGCGCTGGACAGCAACTCAGCCAGATCGGGATCCGCCTCGACAATCAGAATGCGGGTCACGCCCGTGTCCAGCCCATCGAGCGGGATGCCGTGCGCCCGCATGAACCGGATGAGCTGCTGGAGCGGAATACGGCGGTCCTTGCTGCCAGGTATGCGGTAGCCGCGGAGCTTGCCGGTGTCGAACCACTTGGAGACCGTCCGCGGGGCCACGTTGCAGATTCTGGCCACTTCGCCGGTGGTGAGGACATCCTTGGGTCGTGGCATGGCATCGATCCTCATTGGCGATGACAAGCCGCTGCACGTTGCGGCCGCGGGCGGTTCTCTGCCGCGTGACTCGCGCCGCACTTCGTGGGGCAATCATGGGCGGTGGCCTTGGAAGTCCGCCGCCGCCGCGGCGCCCGCCTGCGGCTCGGCCGTGGACCCGGCAGGGCCGACGGCCGTCACAGACCATCCGGTCCGGATGATCGGCTCATCCCGCACAAACCTGAGCTAAAACACCCGATTCGGGTAGTGAATAAGGCCGGTTTCCTCCCGAACCGACCGGAAACGGAGATCAGACCAACCCGGAAATGTCCGTCCGCGCCTCACCCATGGCCGGGCGGCGGTCGTCGAAATCCGCATCCACCATGATTCTAGGACGTGATTTTGTGGAAGATGGTCTTGGTGGAAGAATTCAGGACGTCGCCTCTTCGGCCTCTTCGCCGGGACGGAGGATGTTAGAAACCGGCTCCGAGGACCGGAGCGATTCGAAACTCAGCCAGAGACCGAGAGCCAGCAACAGGCAACCGGCCACGGTGCGGGCGATCCAGGCCCGCCCGTTCTGGTTGATGCTGATGTGGTCCCGGCAACCATTCACGATGAGGTCCATTCCTTCTCCGTCGATGGCCCAGCGGACGTAGCCCAGCGGGCCGCCGGGCGGGTACTGTTCCCGAAGCGTGTTCCGGAATGCGGCGGCCGCGATCGGCTCCACGGATCGCGGCGAGCGGCCTTCGGCCACGGCGGCGTTTCGGGCCTCGCGAAAGCGGCCGTCGGCACCCGCCGTGCCCGCAATGTAGCGGTACTCCCAGATAATCAATGCCGCGGAGGCGACGACGGCCGCGGCAGCTACTCCGGCGAGCAACCATTTTCCGGATACGGGACGTGCCGGGCGTCCGACCCTGAACGACAAAGCGCCGGCGAGCAATCCGGCCACAAGATAGAAGAACAGTCCGAAGTAGAAAGGCAGCCAGACGAGTCGGGCCAACAGCCAACCGAGCAGGACGGCAATCCCCAATGCCGTCGCCGCCGCCAGCGGCCACCGCGCGGGTCGCCTCCGGGTCGCGATGAAGCCGCTGGTTGGCGCAGAATCTGCGCGGTCCGGTCCTGACGGCGGTTCGGTCATGGTCCGCAGCACGATAGACCCCCCCCGGCCACGAATCAAGCCGTTTTGCAAGGGCTCGCCGACTGCTTCGGATCGACGTTGATTTCGGTTTGGTGGGTCGATAGAGTACGCCGCAGGTCCGGTCTGATCGACGGAAGTCGGGTCAGCGTCGCTTCGGTAGGACGGTCGGGCGACGTTCGGAGGTTCGCGGCCGGATTCGAGAGGTGTTTCACCCGTTTCTGTTGGAGATTCCAAGATGATTCAGCGTGGAGTGGCTTGCGTCGCGGTGCTGTTGGCGATCGGTCTGGCCGGTTGCTCGGAGAACAGCGACAAGGGCCGGAAGGTGCATCGTGTTGAAGGTATCGCGAAGGAAATCAACCCCGAGAAGAACATCTTTACGATGACCTTCAAGGACGACAAGGGCGTCGATCGGGAATTGTCTGGGTCGGTGCTGGCCACCGCCGAGGTGATCATCAACGGCAAGGCACAGAACATCAAGGATGTTCGGCCTGGCGACAAGGTCGTGGTCTTCGGCCACAAGGAAGGCAGCAGCGAAGCCGGCCTCGAGCAGAAGTTGGTCGCCACGCGAGTGGAGGTGACCAGGCCGAAGGATTCGGACTGGAAGACCCCCGGCAATGCCACCGCCACTCCCTCAGAATTGAATAAGCCACCGGCGACCGCCCAGACTCCGCCCGCCGCCGAGGCTCCGGCCAAGCCGGTGACCCAAGCACCCGCTCAGCCTGCTGCTCCGACGCCCGCTCAGCCCGCCGGCGAGACCGACGAGGATTTGCGGGAGAAGACGACCGGTGCGATTTACGCTCAGATTCGCATCAAGATGGAGGAAGCCATCGCCGAACGGGCCAAGCTGCTGAAGGAAGGTCGGCCGGCCTCGGATCCGGAAATCCGCCGGCTGGAGGGCGTGATCATGAATGCCCGGCGGCTGCTGACGGAAGCCGGTGAGATCGTCGGCGAGGTGGATCCGCCGATCGTGGAGCAGGCGGCCCCGCCGCCCGCCGAAGGCGAGCAAAAGCCCTCGGCCGCCGCGCCGTAAAGGCTGTCGTCGAAGGCAGTCCTTCCAGACAGTGACGAGAGGCCCGCCCGTGGCTCCGGCCGCGAGCGGGCCTCAGTGTTTGGAGGCGGCGGTGAAGAACGAAAGCGCCATGAGCTGAAAAGCGATGCCCGCCAGCAGACCGTACGTGGCAGCCGGTCCGTTGTCCGTCGCCCAGGCGTACAGGCCGTAGGTGATCGTGCAGAGGGCCACGGCCTGCGCGACCGCCGCGGCCAATCGGGCGATCGAGAAGTCCTCATGCTGCTGCTGGCGGCGGAGCAGCCGCAATTCTTCGACGATCTGGCACAACCACTGCGTGTCGCTGGTTGACTCCGCCGAACCGGAGAGTCCCGCCTCCTCCGTGGGGCGCTGCCGGGAGAGATCGGGCGGCGGATCTTCCGGATCGGCCCGGCGGATCCCGGGCGTAGCCGTCGGCGGGGCTGCGGGAGCGAGCGACTCCGCGGCGATGCCGTCCTCGGCGAGGATTCGTCGCGCGGCGGACAACAAATCTGGCGCGTGATGGTCCGCGGCGGTGTCTGCGGTCGGTTCTCCCAGTCGGATCGTCCGGCAACCCGCGGACCGTCCGGCTTCGATATCGCTGACCGCATCCCCGACCATCCACGAGCTCTTCAGGTCCAGGTTCAAATCACGGGCCGCGGCCAGCAACATGCCTGGTTGCGGCTTGCGGAGGCTGCTGGCCCGGCGGTAGGAATCGACCACGGCTTCCGGCCCATCGAGATAGGGGCAGTAGTAGATGGCGTCCACGCCGGTGCCCTGCTGCTGCAACAAGGCTTGCAGCCGCTGGTGAACGGCGGCGAGCTGCTCCTCGGTGATGAGCCCCCGGGCAATGCCCGATTGGTTGGTGACGACGACAACGGGGTAACCCGCTGCTCGAAGCAGGGCGACGGCCTCCGCCGCGCCGGGCAGCAGCTTCACCTGCGCCGGATCGGCGAGGTAGCCGGGATCTTCGATCAAGGTCCGGTCGCGGTCGACAAAGACGGCCGGTCTGGCGTGGGAGGTGCTCATAAAGGCGCGATCACCGGGAAGGAAGCGGCGGCGAGCGGCGTCACCGCCTCCAGCTAGGCGTCACATTAACTCCAGCAGGGCTTGTCGAAACAGAGGCAGCATGATCTCGTGGTGGCCGGTGATCTGGTGCCCGTTCCCTTTTTTCACAGGCCGTCCGATGACGTTCTCTCCCGGTCGATAGTGCCGGATCATGTCGAAATTGGCGGTCACCAGTTCATCCAGGTTGCTGCCCAGGTTACGGGCGACCGCCACGGCTTTCAAAAAGACTTCCGGCAGGAGCACGGCGGAGCCGACGTTGCACCACACGCCCGCCGGGCCGTCGGGCTTGGCGGGGGCCAGGTCCGCGACCACGCTGCAAATCAACTGAAAGTCGATCGCACTGCGGCGCGGCAGATCGCCGGCGGCAATCTGCGGATGCATGTGGATGGTATCCGTGCCGACCGCCACATGGACCGTGGCGGGGATTCGGGCCTCGCGGGCGGCGGCCAGGATGCTGTGTTCGACCTGCGGCGGCCGCGTGGCCAACAGGTGATCGCCCAGGGCGGCGCCCAGACCCAGTTCCGCGGAGCGGGCGTGGAGCAGGGCTTCCGCGAAGAACGCGGGCGTCTCTTCGACCATGCCGAAGCTGCCGTCGCGGATGGTATCGGCGACTTCCTCGCTGGTCTGCCCGATCGTGGCGATTTCCACGTCATGTATGGCGGTGGCGCCGTTCATGGCTACGGCGGTCACGATCCGGCGGCGGATCAGATCGCAGATGATGGGCGAGCAGCCGACCTTCACCAGGTGTGCGCCCATCGCCAGGACGACCGGCCGCTCGGCCCGGCGGGCGCACACGACGGCCTGGGCCACCGCCTTCAGCGAGGCGGCGCCGAGCTGCGGTGGCAGGGCGTCCCACCACTCGCGGAAGGAAGCTCCCGCCGGAGGCAGTCCGGCCAGCCCTGCGACATCGAACTTGTGGGCGCGATGGCGGATGCTGTAGGTCTTGAGCCGGGTGAGATCGACCGGCTGATAGTCACCGATCATGCTTGTCTCCCGGGAGCGAACCGCGCTGCGGCCTCGTCGTCCGGCCCGCGGAACCCGGCCAGAGCCGCGTCGATCGCCCGGCCGAGTATCTTATCGCCCTCACCGTCGAGTTCGATGTCGAGCTGGACGACCAGCAGCCGACAGGCCGATTCCGGCCAGCGACCGACCAGTTTGACGGCATCCTTCTCGGTCGTCAGCAGCACATTGGCCTCCAACGTAACCGCGACGTCGACCAGGGCGGCGATCTCCTCCGCCGTGTAGTCGTGATGGTCGGGGTATTCGTAGGCGGCCAGGATCCGCACGCCCAGCTTCTCGACGGTCTTGCGATAACTCTCGAAATTGGCGATTCCCGCGAAGATCACCGCTTGCATGGCGGAAGGGTCCGCGACGGCAACCTCGGCCCCTTTGACGTCGGTGAAACCGATCACGCGATGTCGGGCCGTGAGCACCGGCTTTTCGCCGGAGAGCTTGGCCAGTCTCCTCAGGAGGTTGGTCCGTTGCGTGGCGTCCACCTGGTCGGCTCGGGTCAGGATGATCAGGCTCGCTCGCCGCAGAGCGGAGGTCGGCTCACGCAGAAGCCCGCGCGGGAGCAAGTGGCCGTGCCCGAATGGGGCCGTGGCATCGACCAGGACGATATCGAGGTCGCGGGCGATTCGGCGATGCTGGAACGCGTCGTCCAGCACGATGGCCTGGATGCCCCGCTGCACGGCGCGTCGTGCTCCCGCCACGCGGTCGGGATTGACCACCACCATGGCTCGCGGGCAGCGGCGTTTGAGCACCATGGCCTCGTCGCCTTCCTGCCGCCAGTGGACCTGGGCCCACTGGCGCGTTTCCTCGTCGAACTGAATGGGGCGTCCTCTGTAGCCCCGCAGCAGCACGGCGACCTTCAGGTTTCGCTGGAGCAGAAGATGGGCGATGCGGGCCGCCGTCGGGGTCTTGCCCGTCCCGCCCACGGTGATATTCCCGACGCTGATGACCGGGCAGGGTACCCGGCGGGCAGCCCTTCGTACCCAATCATACCAGGCATTTCGCGAGGCGATGACCACATAGTATCCCAGAGACAGCAGCCGGAGCAGACCTCGCGCCATGTCCGGCAGGAGGCCGCGACCCTGGCCCGCGATGAGTTGCAGGTACTTGTCTCGAGGAGCGGACATATCAGCCCGCGAGTCTATATATAAACGGCGGGCGGGAAAAGCCGCCGGGCTTCTTGCGGTCGCGCGACGGTGAGTCCGCCGCGGAGGCCGCATTGACAGTTGCGCAGGGCGGTTCGACGATACCGGTGTGAGCGGTCGGCTGGGCATTTTGAAGTATCTGCTGGGTTTCCTCGTGGTTGTTGTGCTGCTCCGCCTCTATGCGGGGAATCGGGAGGAAGACTTCCGGCGACGACCGGCGATCGTTGTCCCGGCGGAGCATGCAGAGCCTGACCGTCGGCCGTCGACGGCAACGGGCGCCGAGCCGATCCCGGCCCGCCGATCGCCGGGGGGTCGGATTGGTGACACCGTCGCGACACATTTCCTGGTGGACGCAGCCGACCGGCTCGGTTCTCTCGCGGAACGGCTCGATGACGCGATGGGGCCGCTGCGGGTCGAGCTGGACCGCGCGGAGACGGTGATCTGCGGTCGCGGCTGGGCCGCGCTGCAAGCCGGCCGCTCGACGGAGGCCTTGCGGCACTTCGACGAGGCTCTGCGGCAACAGGAGGACCATCCTCCGGCCCTGTCCGGCCGAGCCATGGCCTTGGTGGCCGAGGGGCGCCATGCCGAAGCCGCCGAAACCTACGACCGGCTTCTGCGTCGGACGCCGAATGATGCGGCTGCACGCTACAACTACGGCACGCTGCTGTATCGAGCGTCTCGCTATGCGGAGGCCGCCGAGCAGTTCCGCTGGGCCATTCGCCTGGATCCGACCCTGGCCCGCGCCCGGTACAACCTGGCGACGCTGGCGCAGCGGGAGGGTCGCCTGCGCGAGGCCCGGGAGGAATGGACCGCCTTCGTCGCTCTGGATCCGGGCGTGGCGTCGGCGTGGTTCAACCTGGGCGTCGTCCATATGGACTTCGATGAGCCGGAGGCGGCCGCGGACTGCTTCGCGCGGGCGGTCGAGCTGGATTCGGCGAACGCCGACGCTTGGTTGAACCTGGCCTTGACCCGCGCCTTCGCGGATCGGCTGGACGAGGCCGTGGCCACGCTGACGGAGGCGGCCGGCAGGTTTCCGGAGGAACCGCTGATTCTGGCGCAGCTCGCCGCTTTCCACCGTCTGCTTGCGGATCAAGACGGGGCCAACGCGGAGGCCCATCGCCGTCTGGCGGAGTGGCTGGAAGACCGCGTGGTCGCGTTGGGCGTGGAGGTCCGGCACGAAGTCGCGGCGACCGAGGTCGAGGATGAGGCCGCTGGGCAGGCTCCCTGACCACCCGGAACACCGAGCCGACCGCAGTATCAGGACTACCAGACTTATTAAAGTTCGCGGACAATTGTCTTGCAATACCCCCATTGATAACGTTAAAATCAAAGTTGCTTAACTGATTGTGCAGTGTGACGGGCCGCTGGGGGAAGATCGATCGTGCAGTAGATCGCGATGGCGGGTATCCGCCGCGCTGGGGGAGAGAGCCGTATTCCGATGCCGATAGTCTTCGACAGGCTGACCATTAACGACCCGGCCGGACTGATCTTCGGGACCGCGCCGCGTCCGGTCCGCTGTGGGCTAAGCCTGGAGATCGGCGCCGGGGCAGTCTACCCCGAGCTGAATTTCACCTTGCCGCCGATCACCATCGAAGCCTCCTCATGGGCGAAGGTCCGGGCGATCTACGAGGGCGTCATCAAGGCGGCGGTCAAGCGGGCCAGGGAGCTGTCGCTCGAAGGGCTGGTGATTGAGTTCGAACACCTGCCGCCGATGACCGCCGTGGCCGAATGGGGCGCGGAACTGACCCGCCTGCTGAAGGACCACCTTCGTGAGGCAGGGGAGGAGTTCGGCCTGAAATCCGCCCTCCGCGTGACCATCGTGGACTTGCGGGAGGAGACGAAGCCTCCGCGACGACGACACGGCTCCGCGTGGGAGAAGATGAAGGCTTCGTTGGAAGCGTGCGCCGCAGCCGGTGCAGACATTCTGTCCATCGAGAGCACGGGCGGCAAAGAGGTGCATGATGCCGCCTTGACCCGCGCGGATGTGCCCGGCATCGTCTTCGCCCTCGGCGTGCTGGCGCCCCGCGACATGGCCTGGCTGTGGGATCGCTTCGTGGAGGTGTCGGCCCGGCACGGCATTGTTGCGGGCGGTGACACCGCCTGCGGCTTCGCCAACACGGCGATGCAACTGGCGGGGCAGCAGATGTTGCCGGACGTGCTGGCGGCAGTGGTGCGGGCGATGTCGACGGTGCGAAGCCTCGTGGCGGTCGAGCGCGGGGCGGTCGGGCCGCTCAAGGACTGCGGGTACGAGAACCCGGTGATCAAAGCGATTGCCGGCTGCCCGATCAGCATGGAGGGCCGCTCGGCCACCTGCGCACATCTGTCGCCGATCGGCAACATCGCCGCCGCGGCGGCGGATCTGTGGAGTAATGAGTCCGTGCCGGACTTGCGGCTGCTTTCCGGGCCGGCGCCCATTGCCTCACTCGAGTCCCTGGCCTACGACTGCCGGCTCTTCAACACGGCGACGCGGCGAGGCTCGGCCTTGGAACTCAGGGATCTGCACGTCGCGGGTGACGCCGGGTTGAGCGCCCAAGCGGCTTTGCTGACTCCCGAGGCCTGCATCACTCTGGGCCGGGCCATCGTCAGCGAGAAGGATCCCTACGCGCGAACCCTGGCCGCCGGCCGGACCGCCCTGGACTGCCTGGCTCGCTGCGTTGAGGAGGGGCGTTTGCAGATGCCGGTCCGCGAGCTGCGCTGGTTCGACCGGTTGCGGCGGGCGTTCGATCAATTGCCTTCGTCGCCGGAAGCTCTGGCAGCGGACGCGGAGGCGCGATTCGGCGGACTTTTTGACGGAGGGGCCTACGATCTTCACGACTGAACAACCGACCATGGCGAAGGACCGGGCGATTCCCCGGGAGTACTACCTCGATCTGGCCGCACGAGGCTTGCGGATGCCGGTCGGCGCTCATCTGGTGCTGCACGACCAGCCCGAGACGGAGGCGATTCTTCTGGACGGCGAGCGGCTGGGCCGCGTGGTGGAGGAGTCCGCCCGCCGCTACGGCACGCCGCTGGCCGTGCCGCTGATGGACCTGATGATCGAGAAGACCGCCCTGCTGGAGATGCTGGGCGTTCCGGCGGAGCAGATCCCGACACACCACCTGTCCTCGGCCTGCACGGATGACTGGGCTGCGGTGGTGGAAGCCCGGATGCCCGGCCATCACAACGCCCGCGCCGCGGCCACGGCGGACGCCGTTCGCTACATCGCCGAGCGGACGGACCTGCTGCCGATCGGCATGGCCATCGGTCCGTTCTCGCTGATGGTGAAGCTGGTGGCCAACCCGATTTCGGCGGTGTTTCTGGCCGGTCGCGGCCGAACCGCCGCCGACTCGGCGGAGGTGGCCCTGGTGGAGAGAGTCCTGGAAGCGGGCGTCCGCGTGATCGAGTGGTCGGTGAAGGCTCAACTCGCCGCCGGGGCCAGGGCCGTGTTCATCTGCGAGCCGGCGGCCAGCGCGGCCTACCTCTCCCCGCGGCAATTGGCCGCGGGCGCGGACATCCTCGAGCGATATGTCATGCGCTACAACCGGCGGATCCGCGCGTTGCTGGCGGAGGCGGGGGCCGACCTGATCTTCCACTGTTGCGGAGAGATCACGCCGGATTTCGTGCGCCGGTTCGTAGAGCTGGATCCCGCGATTCTCAGCCTCGGCAGCACGGTGCGATTGTGGGAGATCGCCCGATTCGTGCCGAAGACCACCGTGCTCTTCGGTAATCTGCCCAGTCGGAAGTTCTTCTCCGACACCGAGATCACCGAGGAGCAGGTCCGCCAGCAGGCCCGGGATCTGGTTCGCCAGATGCGGCAGGTCGGGCATCCGTTCATCCTCGGCACCGAGTGCGACGTGCTGAGTGTCACCGGCAAGCACGAGCTGATCAAACGCAAGGTCCAAGCCATGCTGGACGCCGCCGGTGAAGCCTGATCGTCCGACGACGCCGACCCAACCCGCGATCCGCACGATACACTGAACCCATGAGCAGCTTACCCACCCATGCGATTCTCCCCGCGGAACAGGCCGTGCTGTTCCGCGTCGTCCGCTACGACCGGGTCACGCCGGATCGAGAGCAGATTCACCGCCTGCTGGGCCTCCGCGCCGGACACGCCGGACATCGACGCTGGTTCGAGGCCCTGGACGAACTGTTGGAGACTCTGCCGCGGCTGATGCGGCCGCGAGCGGTCTACCGCCTCGACCCCGTTCGGCGGCTGGATGCCCGCCGGCTGGAGTTGGAGTCGAACGTCGTGCTGGAAGGATCCGTCGGGCGGTTTCTGGAGCATTCCACGCATGTGGCCACGTTCATCGCCACGATCGGCTCGGCGGTCGAACGGCTGAGCCGCCGCTGGCTGAGGCGCGGGCAGGTGATGAACGGGGCCATCGCCGACGCGATCGCCTCGGAGGCGGCGGAGGCGGTCGCGCAGGCCTGTCAGGATGACGTGCGAGCGTGGGCGACCGAGCGGGGGATGGACGTGACCCCACGGTACAGCCCCGGCTACTGCGGACTCAATGTCCGCCAGCAGGCGGCAGTGTTCGCCGGGCTGCCCGCCCGCCTGGTGAACGTGCGGCTGACGCCCTCGAGCCTCATGGTGCCGATCAAGTCGGTGTCCGGCCTGATCGGCGTCGGCCCGGCGGAGCTGGTCAGTCCGGCGGGCTATCCGTGCCGCTACTGCGACCATCCGCACTGCATGCAGCGTCGCGTGCCGCTGGAAGAGCACGGCGGATCGTGTTTTGACTGGAGCCGCGCGGAAGACTGCCCTTCGGGATGAACAGGGGAGGGCTGTCCCGTGTCGTCATTCCGCCGGGGGATCGAGGTACACGATTGCCGAATCCTCCTGGATGCCGTCCTCTTCGTAGTCCGCCGGGAGAAAGACGGTGATGGTCACGGCGGTGTGACCCACCTCCGTCGGCACCGTCACCCGCCCGTCCGGGGGAAGCGTGCCGTGTATGATCCGGCCGTTCGGCTCGACCGGCTCCACACGGACTTCGTACTCCTGGTCGCGGAGAGGTTCAGAGGTCACACCGTCGTAGTAGCGATGCAGCACATCGAACACGATCGTACACCCCGCAGTTGAACGGAACGTGATGGGGTCGCTGACATAGACCGCAGGCTCCTTCACCAGCGCGACCAGGACGGGTCGCGCCGGGCACTGCTGATACGCCTTGAAGTCGATCAGCCAGCGGCAACCGGACAAACAGAAGAGCAGCCCGGCCGTCAAGGCGGCGGCGGCTATCCTGGCAAGGATCATGTTGCGGTTCTCCTGTTCCAGGTTTCGAAGGGACGCCGCGGTCAGTCTTCGCAAGACCGCCGCGAAGCCGGCCCGAACCGGCCGCGGCAGGGTACCGATCGGCGGTGAGCAGACCGCGGTCTCTCGGAACCATTACCATTACCATTATACCCTCGCTGTCACGGGGCTTGGCTGGGATCACGGCCGGAAGGGAGAGGCCGAGGTGCGGGGAGCGCCGGGGGTTCCTCGGCTGTTATTGATCCGGAATATCTGGAATCACCGCGAAACACCCGCGTCCAGCGACTGTCCGCCCAGAGAAACCACGTTGCGGGAGACTCCCGAAGGAACGATTCGAATTCGTCCGCCCATTGCTGGGTGGCTCGACGGACAGCCTCCGAGCGGCCCCCGGCGGCGCGGGGGAGCGGCTCAATGAAGACCGGCTGGCGAATTACGATGACGTGCCGACCGTCGACGATCCGCCCGAACACCGGCAGCAGCGGCGCCTCGGCCAGCATGGCGAGGGAGGCCGGGCCGGTCGGCAGGTACGCCTGACGGTCGAGGAGGCGGACAGCGGTTCCGCGGTCGCGGCGCTGGGCGATGTCCGGCGTCATGACCAGCACGTGTCCTGCGCGCAGGGCCTCGACGCAGGCGGCCGCCCGGGCGGCGGGATCGGCGGCGTGGACGGGCTCGAGGATCACCCGCAGGCCGGCGGCTCGACACCATTCGCGTTTCAGCTCGAGCTTGCGTTCATCCTCGGACCAGCGGAGGTACACCGTCACCGGCGTTTCCTGGTTGAGTCTGGCCAGCGTCAGCAGGTAGTTGCACACGTGGGCGGGGGCGACGACCACGCCGCGGCCGAGTCGTGCAGCCTCGTGCAGGCGGGCGACGGACGCATCCACGTCCACTTGTGCGGCTGCGAGGGCGGCGACCTCGGCGGGCCGATCCGCGAGGCGAAAGAGCCGCAGGGCGTTGCTCAGGTGCTGGGCAAGTTGGGCGAAGTGCTCGCGAAAGGCGGCCTGGGAGTACACCCCGGCGGCGCGCATGTTGGACGCCACCAGCCGTGACAGCACCGGCAGAGTCGGTCCGGCAAACTCGAGCCACCACTGGGCCAACCCGATCAACCGCTCCGGCAGCCAGGGTGCGGCGGCGCGTGCCGCCCGCACGGCGCGGGTCGTAAGCCATCGTCGGCTGGTGCGGAGCATCTCCATGCGGCCGGATCAGTACACAACGGGATCAACGTCGGGGTCGGGGTTCGTTTCCGCGGGCAGCGTATTGTCGAGCTGCTGTCGCAACTCCGCCTCGCTCAGTGCTCGGCGGTACAGAGTGATTTCGTCCAGACAGCCCCGGAAGGGGAACTCCTCCGGCTCGCCGGGTTCCCGGTATCCGCCGATTAGTAACGGGCGGTCGCTTGGGCCGGGCGGGGCGACTCCTTCCAGCGTGCCGATCTCCTTCGCGTCGAGATACACGTGGGCGTCGTCTCCGTCAAACACGACGGCGACATGTGTCCAGCGGCCGGGCGCGAGCGTGCCCGCATCCAACAGACGATTTTCGCCGAGGCTGACGCGGAGCCTGCCGCGGTAGAGTTGGATGAACCAGCCGTCGGCCTGCCACTCGCCTTTGCCGAGGAGCACGGGCATCTCGCGGTCGCGATCCCACGGTTCGGGCCGGGCGAAAAAGGCGATGGTGAACGGTCCATCGAAATCGGCGCCGGCTCGGTCGCTCGGCAGCTTCAGCAGCCCGCCGGAACGAAGGTCGAGGGCCTTGCCGCGGATGCCGCGCGCGATTCGCGGTGCGCCGATGACCTCGGCCGACTCGTCCAGCGGCTTTTCGAAGCGGAGTTCGAGTGTCGGTTCCTGCTGCGTTGCCGCCGCCGGAGCCGCATAGGCCGGCCTGCCCGGCCCGATCGGCGGAGTGACGGCGAAGGCCCCCCACGGCAGCGTCGGAGCTGCGGAGGCGGCCTCCCTGGGCCATGATGCGTACACCCGCCAGCGGAAGAGGTCGCCCCAACCGCCGCCATCGCGGGCCAACTCGCCGCCGGACAAAACCGCCTGGTAGCAACCCCGCGTCAGGCGGCGAGGCGTCAGGCGGATCCCTCCACCTTCTTCGGGCAGCCGGTTCGCCAGGATGCGGAGGGGCGGCGGCTCGCCCGCCGAGGCGGCGACGAGGTCGAAACGCACGAGCCGGTCGGCGGGGACCCAATCGGGCACCGGATAGCAGATCAGAACGTCGGGGGCTTCCCATTCGCGCAAGCGGGGCCGCTGTACGTTCGCGGGCAGCAGCCGCGAGGCCCGCTCCACGAAGGAAGCATAGGATCGGCCGTAGCGGGCGTTGGCCGTGGCCAGCATGCCCAGCTCCCCACGGGTGCGGCAAGTCGTGGCCAGCGCGCGGAAAGCGTCCGCCAGGCGGCAGGCGGCCAGTTCCTTGAGGACGGAGACCGCCGCGTGCTGGGCTGCGACGGCGTCGCCGGCGGCGGCCTGCCGCTCGGCCTCGCGGAGCGCCTTCTCCAGCGGCGCGGAGGGGGCCGCGATGGCCAGGCCCACCCGCGACCGAGCGACCAGCCATTGGATCGTGGCCGCCAGGTCGTGGTACTGCTGCGCGGCGTGCTCTCGCCCGGCCTGCCGGGCGTCTGCGGCCGAAGCCCCCAGGTCCGCCGCGAGCTTCTCCAGTTCGATCAACCGCTCGGGGCTGGGCAGATGCCCGGCGACGTTCGTGGTTTGGCCCGCAAGTTTGTCGCCGGGGTCGTGGAACCAGGTGAACGGCGTGTAGCACTCGATGCAGCCGACCGCTCCGGTGTATTGCGGCCCGTACTCCTCCAGCCGCAGATGCACCTGGGCCATGTGCGCGGCATCCTCCGGGCCGTAGTGGTCGCGGGCGTACTGGGCGAGAAACTCCTCCGCCGTCAGGTTCGGGTTCCAGGCGAAGCGGTACAGATATCCGGCCACGTCCTCGACGTTCCGCGTCCGCCAGTGAATGCCGAGTGCCCCGCGGCACTTCTTCTTCACGATGTCCTTCAAGAGCGGCTCGAACGCCGTGACGTTCGTTTGCGGGCCGGTCTGGTCGCAGCGGGTGTAGCCGCCATCGGACTCGAACCAGGGGATCGGCCACGCCTCCCGCGACGGCTTCAGCTTGCCGTACACCTGGGACACGTGGTCCGCCAGCCGCGGGTCGATGTTGTCCAGCGCGGCAAAGATAATGTCGTCTGGAACGACCCGGTCCAGCCCCTCGTAAAGCGTGGTGAACCGCATCCACTCGTCCCCGCCCCAGCCGCTCACGATCAAGCGCACCTGCGGCGCGAATTCCTGGAGCGTCGCGTGCGCCAGCCGCACAAGCTTGGTGATCCGTGCCGCCTCACTCAGGTCGTGCTCCGGCCCGAGGTAGGCGAACGCCGCCCGGATGTCCGCGTCGACCTCGGTCTGCTCGTCACGCCCGCCTGTGCCGCGGCCTTCGCTCTGCCAGACCCAGAAGTAATCCAGCGGGTACGTCGCCAGCGTGTGTCGCAATCGGGCCTTGAAGGCGGCACGGGTTCCGGGGTCGTCGGGGTTGCCGGTCGCCTCGAAGCCGAGGCAGGTCTTCAGGCCGCAGAGCCGCGCGTAGTGCAGGGCTTCGGCCATCATCTGCTGCTGAAGCTTCACCGCCCGCCCGGGGGCGTAGGCCCAGGCGTCCTCGATCCCGACTTCGCAGCCCCACTCACCGCGCTCGAAGAACAGGTTCGTCCCGAAGAGGAAGTCGCTGGTGCACATTGCCGCCGGCGACCACCAACGGTGCGGGGAGATGGTGGTCATGAGGGGCCCGCCCATGGTCGCCCCGGCCCGGCCGATGTTGTACGCGCAGAACGGCTCGTGGTCGTACACATGGAAGCCGACGAAGTTCGCCTTCTGCTTGGAGACCTGGTTGAAGAAGGTCAGGTAGTCCTGGGGATTCCACGTGGTCGGGCTGTTGAGGAAATTGAACCACGGGAGGTTGCCGCGGATGGCCAAAGCCGGGGCGTACTGCCGCTCGATCGGCGTGACGGCGAGGTTGGGGTCCGGCGGCGGCAGGGCGTCGCCGCCGAGATAGAACCCGACGCCCCAGCTTTCGACCAGCGCGTACGCCGCCCAGAGCGTAGCGACGGGCGTGGCCCCGTGCACCACGATTCGCAGCGGCGAGGGCGACTCGACGTAAACGGCGTGATTCTGCGACGGGTCGGCCCCACCGCTCGGCAGCCGGTCGGACGGTTCGGTCCGCAGCAGGACAGCGGGGCGGTCGTCCGGGGCGGTCTCGGCCAGGGTTGGCAGTTCACCGGTCCGTAGCCACGCATAGCGGCGAAGCTGCGTGGCGGCGAGTTGTTCGTACCAGTCGGCCCCGGCGGGCGCGACGATCACCAGCCGCCCCGGGTGATAGGTGTCGGCAGAAATCGGTGCGGCCTGACCCAGGGCCAGGCAGACAGGTAGCAGGCAGAAGGCAGCGGACATGGGGTGATCTCCTCGCGGCGGTCCGGCCGCTGGCGGTCGACGAGGATAACCGCCGCGAGCAGAAGTCGAAACCACAGGCAGCGGAACGCAAGCCGGCAGCCGACGAGCAGCTCAATCGCCCTTCCCACGATGCGGCCGACTTGACTGAGGATGCCCGCTCAGAGCACGCGGACGGGCGGCCTCGGGTCAAGGCCGGACCGGCTGATGGTCCGTTGAGTCGGCGGAGGTCACGTCCCATCCATAGCGGGCAAACAGCAGCGTTCCGAACACGCCGACCGCGAAGGCCGTCAACAGATTGGCCGAGGGGCCGATCTTCCAGAGCAGCCCGCCCGCCGCCGCGGCAAAGGCCACGATCAGATCGCGGATGAGGTAGTAGAAGCCGAACATGGTCGCTTTGCGGTCGGCCGGGCAGAGGTCCACGATCAGGGCCTTGCGGGTCGGTTCGCCGAATTCCTTCAGGCCCCGGAGCACGAACGCCGCCACCAGCGGCCAGAACGAATGGCAGAAAAGCAGCGTCAGCGGGAAGAGGGCGAAGAACACGAACGTGATCAGCACGAACGGCTTCTTGCCCAGGCGGTCGGCGTAGTAGGCGACTGGAATATAGACCAGCACGGCGGTGGTCATCTCGATCGCGGTCAGCGCCCCGAAGGCCACCGCGGACACCGGGTCGGCGATCAGCTTCGTACACCAGACGACCACGAAGGCGTAAGGAATCTGCTCACAGAAGCGGATCAGAATGTCGGACAGCAGCAACATGCGCAATGGCCCGCTCATCTCGCGCAGCAGGCGCACCGGACGAAAACGGCCGGCGTCGCCACTGGTCGCCGTGCCCGCCGGTTCCTCTTCGATCAGCCGCTGCTGCACGAGGATGGCCACGCCCGCCAGCACCGCCGCCGCCAGAAAAGCCAGCCGAATGCCCGCATGCTCTCCCCAGTGGTAGATGAACCACCCGCCGACAACCGGCCCGAGGGCCATGGGCAGACGGCGGATCAGCGAGTTGATGCTGACGCCCATCGTGCGCTGGCGGGCCGGCAGGACGCGAACGATCAGTTTCATCGTCGCGGGCATGGACACGGCGGTCCAGCCGAGGAAGAGGGCCGCCCCGATGAAGACCGCCGGCCACGAGGGAACCGCGATGACGATCAGGTAGCCGGCCATGGCCAGCAGGTTGAACACCAGCAAGGCCCGCTTGGCTCCGAGGCGGTCCGCCAGGTAACCGCTGGGATAGGAGTACACCGCCCCCAGCAAGACGTTCATGCCTTGGAAGAGGCTGATGGTCAGTGCCCCACCGCCCAGGGCCAGGAGGTAGAGCGGCAGGAACCGCTCGGCCATCCGCTCGCCCAGGCCGAGCAGGAGGACCATCACCAGCAGGCCGACGATGCTGCGACGGAGCCCGAGAAAGCGGGCCAGTCGGTCGAGCGGGCCGCCGGGAGGCGGCGGAGGTGGGGCAGAGCCGACAGATGCGAGGTTCATGAGACTGAAGGATAGGGCGGATGGATGTTGCGGTCACGAGTCCTGGCACGCCGCCCGCCCTGCCGGGGAACGGCGGGTTTGATTCCGGTCGGATGGTCGCCGCGGAGCGGCCCGGGGGTCGGGTCCGCAAATCAGCGGAGCTGCCGGGCGGCGATCACGACCTGACGGGAACGGCATAGGCTCCGAGTTGATGGTGCGCGGCTGCCGACGCCCAGCGGGCCGATGTGCGGGAAACCAAGAGGTGGGTCGGCATCTGAGTAACCGGGCCACGCCGCATTGCAGACCACGCGAGCACATGATCTTCAGTCCCGTCCCGTCCACATAATCAATCTTCGCGGTTTTTTCCCGGATTCTCCGGCCGTAGCGGTCCGCTGCGCTACAATCTGGCCTGACGGGGGCTCCAGCCTTCAAGCATAACGTACACTGAGAAATTGAACTGGGAGGGTAAACCATAATGAAGAAGAATGCCACATTTACAGCACTGTCCCTGGCTCTTTTGGCGGCCGCACCGGCCTTGGCCGACCTGGTCTACATCGAATCGCCGCTGGTGACCGTCCACGGCGAGACCGGCGCCGTCGGCGGCGGCAAGTACCGACTGTCGCACGCCAACTTCGACCAGTCGCTGGACCGCGGCACCGGCACGCTGCCCGGCAATTTCATCTCGCTGAACCTGGGCAACAATACCGCCTTATCCGCGCGGACTTACGACTTCTCGTTCAAGCACATCGCGGACGAAGGCTTCATTTTCAGCATGACCAACACCGCCGACAACACCACCACGACCCTTTCGTGGGGCACCTTCACGGTTACGCCGCCCGGTACGAACGCCGCCCTGCTGAACGGCTTCGCCCCCGGCGACTACTTCAACGCCTTGAAGGTCGAGGCGCGGGCGACGCGGAGCGGCTCCTCGATGTCTTTCAGCAATCTGTCCTTCTTCGCTCCCGCGCTGACCATCGCGGACGGCGCGTTCAGTTCCGGCACCGTTACGCCGCTGGTCGGCGGCCCCGGCGACCCGCTGGGCTTCAACATCCAGCACCTCGTCGCCGACGTGAACCTGGCCCTCTACGACTGGGAACTCACCGGGACCATCGGCGGCCAGCGCGACGCCGTGGCCTCCGGGGATGAGGAAGTCCGCTTCCAGGTCATCGCCAAGGTGGTCGATGCCACCATCGTTCCCGAACCGGGCACTGCCGCCCTGCTTCTGCTCGGCGGCCTGGCCCTGCTCCGCCGCCGCGTCGGCTGAGTCTCGATCTCTCCAACCCGGAACATCCGCGCGGCCGGCAGGGATTCTGTCCCGCCGGCCGCGTGTCGTTGAGCAGCTCACTGATTCAGGTCCGCACCATGCCGGATCATTCCGGGCCGTCCTCGACATCCAGCAGCGACGATCGCGGAAATGTCGGCGTCTCCCCGCGATCCACCGGCTCCAGATCGTCCAGCCAGTAGGCTTCGTCGTTCCGGCGATAGACCATGAACCGCCCGCGGAGGTTGGCGTCCTTGGCTCGGTGATACCGCAGATAGATGTGGCTCTGGTCTACGCCGAGGATCTCCACTTTTCCGGTCTCGTGGGACATCACGAAGCGCGCCCGCCGCGCCAGCCCCGAGCCGATCCGCAGGGCCTCGCGGAAGATCTCCCAGCCGCGCACGATCGGCACCGCGTACGGCTGGTTTCCCGCGGTCGGGCGGCCCTGGAAAAGGTAATACGGCGGGCATCCGATCCACGACAATCTGCGGAACAGGTCGGAGAGCGTCCGCGGGTCGTCGTTGATGCCTTTCAACAGGGGGCACTGGTTGGCGCAGATCACGCCGTTTCGGATGAAGCAGTCGATTCCTTGGACCGCCGCGTCGGTCAGTTCGCGCGGGTGGTCGAAGTGGGCGATCAGGTAGATGCGGCGGTGCGGCGTGGAGTACTTGCTCAGAGCTTGCTGGAGCGCTTCGTCGTTCAGCAGCCGCCAGGGGTCGAACGCGGGCATCTTCGAACCGATGCGAATGATTTGCACGTGCGGGATGGCCCGCAGGGCGGCGAGGATCTCCGTCAAGCGTCGCGTGCTCATCAGCAGCGGGTCGCCGCCGGTCAGGAGCACATTGGTCACTTTGGGATTGCCGGCGATGTAGCGGATGCCCTCTGAAACGTCGTTCACCACCTCGTCGCTGTCGTCCATGAACAGTCGTTTGCGGAAACAGTAGCGGCAATAGGCCCCGCAGACCTCGTTGCACAACAGCAGCACCGTGTGCGGGTACTTGTGCTGGATGCCGGGCGCGACGGTGACCGCCTGCTCGTTACTGGCGTCCAGCCGCCCCCATTCGGTCAGTTCCTCCTCGACCGGCACCACGATCCGCCGGATGGGGTCGTCGGGGTCATTCCAGTCGATCAGACTCAAGTAGTAGTCATTCGCCCGAAAGGCGTACTTTCGGCTGACCGCAGCAAGTTTTTCTCGGACTTCGACGGGGATCTCCACGACCTTGCGGATGTCGCGGATGTATTTGACACGACGTCCGGCGCTGGCGTCTCCGGTGATGACGGGCAGCTCGACTTGGTTCATACGCACCTCCGGCGCAGGATTCGAAGCCGCTCGGATCAAGGATCCGGCGGCGCCGCCTGCTGGTGTTGACGGATGGCGGCCCGACCAGCCGATGATGCCTGCGAACGCACTCCGTTCGCACCCTTTGTCCGCAATTGTTACCGTCTCATTCTAGGATATGCCGTCGTCCGGGGCAACCGCCGCGGCTTGTTTCTGCCGTTTTTGACGGATTCGATCGGCGACGTTTACGATGGGTGCCATGAACGACACTGCTTTCCTTCGATGCATCCGTCCTGCCTGTGGCGCTACCTATGAGTTGAGCGCGCCGATTTACGAATGCGAAAAATGTGGGAATTTGCTCGATGTTGCCTACGACTGGGACCGCCTCCAGCCGCCCAGGAGCCTGAGTTTCTTCCAGCAGCGCTGGGCGACGCGCGACCGGGCCATCGATCACTCCGGCATCTGGCGGTTTCGCGAGCTGCTGCCGTTCGCGGCACCGGAGGAGTTGGTCACCGTCCGCGAGGGCCAGACACTGCTACAGCCCGTGGAGGTCGAGCCGCTGGGTATCCCCTTGAAGCCCGGCCGGCTGCATTTGCAGTATGAGGGCATGAACCCTTCGGGCAGCTTCAAGGACAACGGCATGGCCGCCGCCTTCACCATGGCCCGAAAGCTGGGTTCGCGGCGGGTCGGGTGTGCGTCCACCGGCAACACCAGCGCGAGCATGGCGCTGTACGCCGCCAAGACGCGGTTGGCCGATGGCCGCCTGATGCAGGCGATCGTGTTCATCGGCGAGGGCAAGATCGCTTACGGCAAGCTGGCCCAGGCCCTGGACTACGGAGCGCTCACGCTGCAAATCGCCGGCGACTTCGACGCCTGCATGAAGCGGATCCGCGAGGCCACCGACCGCCTCGGCCTCTACCTGATGAACTCCGTCAACCCGTTCCGCCTCGAAGGCCAGAAGACCATCATGTATCGCGTGCTGGAGGGGCTGGGCTGGGAACCGCCGGACTGGATCTTCGTTCCCGGTGGAAACCTGGGCAACAGCAGCGCCTTCGGCAAGGCGTACATCGAGCTGAAGGAGCTGGGCCTGGTGCAGCGGGTGCCCCGCATCTGCGTCGTCAACGCCGCGGGGGCCAACACCCTCTGGGATCTGTACAACCGCCGCGGCCTGCGCTGGAATCACGGCGACTGGAACAAGCCGACCGCGGACGCCAAGTACGCCGAGATGGACGCCGCCGGCCAGAAGGCCAAGACCATCGCCTCCGCGATCGAGATCGCTCGCCCGGTCAACCTGTCCAAGGAATTGCGGACGCTCGACGCCATGAACGGCATCGTCGTGCAAGTCACGGACGAGGAGATCCTGGAAGAGAAGGCCCTGATCGGCAAGTACGGCTACGGCTGCGAGCCGGCCAGTGCCGCCAGCCTGGCGGGCCTGCGGCAATGTCTGGCCCAAGGCATCGTGGACCGCGACGCCCGCGTGGTGTGCATCCTGACCGGCCACGCGCTGAAGGATCCGGACGCGACGGTGCGGTATCACACCGGCCTGGAGCCGCCCAGCGGCCCGCCGGTCCGCCGGGATCCCTGGGGCCGGCATGCCAACCGCCCAATCCGCGTGCCGGACGATCTGGACGCCATCTGCCGAGTGATCGAGCAGCACCGAGACTGATCGGCGACTGCTCCGCCGCCGGGGAGCGTTGACCGCCGGCGCGGAACGCGGTCTCGGCCCTCGTCACCGACAGGGCGAGCGCAGTAGGTTCTTTTTCTTCGTCGAACTCTGGAGCAGGCCGGTTTGCCCATGATCCCCAACGAATTCCCCAGGCTTCGCCCCGTCGAGGTCCGTCCCTCCGCAGAGCGGCCCGGCCACTACGACCTGACCGACCCCTCCGGCATTGCTCCTCACGGGCTGAGCCTCTCCCCAGCCGCGTTGTCCGCGGTGATGCAGATGGACGGTCGCCGTCGCCGGGTCGATATCCAGGCCGAATTCATGCGCCGGCACGGAAACATGCTGTTTTCCGACGACCTCGACCGCATGATCGAGCAGTTGGAGAAGTCGCTGTTCCTCGAAGGCCCTTTCTTCGAGGCTCATCTGGCGGAACTGACCCGCCAGTACCGCGCGGCCTCCTGCCGGCCGCTGTGGGGCGATGCGGCGACCGAACCACGGCGGCTTGCGGACTTTCTGGCAGGGCTGTTTGGTGAGTCCTCGCCGGCCGAGTCCAGCGGGGCCGAGCTGCTCGGCCTCGTGGCGCCTCATCTGGACTACGAGCGAGGCCGGCCCTGCTACGCCGCCGCCTATCGCGGCCTGGCCGGGCGAACGCAGGCCACCCGGTTCGTGCTGCTCGGCACGAACCACTTCGGCCGCGGCTCGGGCGCGGTCGGTACGCGGCAAAACTTCGAGACCTCCTTCGGGGTCGTTCCCGTCGACGGGGCGTTTCTCGGACGGTTGGAGGATCGTTGCGGCGGCGACCTGTGCGAGCACGAGTACGACCATGTGCGCGAGCATTCCATCGAGTTGCAGGTGCAGATATTGAAGCACCTGCTGCCCGACCGAGCGTTCACCATCGTTCCGTTCCTGTGTCCCGACATCTGCGGGCCGAGCGGCACGGGCCCGGCGAACGGTCGAGGCATTGATCTTCGGATCTTCGCGGAGGCGCTGCGGGCCGAACTGGCGGCCGACCCCGTGCCGACCTGCGTGATTGCCGCCGCCGATCTCAGCCACGTCGGCCGCTACTTCCACGACGACCGGGAACTCGACGCGGACACGTTGCACGCGATCGAATCATCCGATCGCCGCGTGCTCGACGACCTGCTGCGGCTCGATCCGGAGGGCATGCGGGACCGGCTGGCCGAGGCCGGCAATCCCACGCACATTTGCAGCGCGGGCTGCCTGTACGTCCTGGCGCAAGTGATGAAAGGCCGCGCCACGGCCCGTCTGCTCGGCTACCACCAGGCCGTCACGCCGGAACTGGAAAACTGCGTGACCTGCGCGGCGATCGAATTCATCTACACCGGATAGCGGGCGGCGGACGGTCTGGAACCGCACGATGCAGACGCCGTTGCACAGGGATCACGGCAGGTCCGGCCGCGGCAGCCGCAATGCCGCGGGTGGCAGCGGCGGGCCGCCCCGTTGCGGGCGGGAGAGGTAGTAGTAGGCGGTGCTGCTGTAGTCGTTGGATAACTTGTTGGCGTGCCCGTGCTCGATGCTCACGACGATCGACTTGCGAAAGCGGATCGGATCCTCGACGTGGTAACGATACACCGACTGCTTGCCCTTCCACTTCCAGGTGTCCGTGCCGTTGTAGAGCAACACGCCGTGATACGGCCCGTGGTACTCCTGCGTCGGGCAAAAGGCGCAGTTGTACCAGTCCTCCGTGCCGGTGCCGTGCAATGACGGCGGCCACGTTTCGCCGTCGATGAAGACCATGTCGTCGCCTTCGCCGAACCAGTCGTTCTTCTGTCGGGCGAAGACATCGACGTCCAGATGCGCTCCGCAGTAGATGCCGTCGCCGGCGGTCTCGAGCATCACGTAATTGTCTCGGCCGGTCGTGTTCAGGCTTCGCGGATCCTTGCCGTACCAGCATTGGTCGAACCACTCTTGGGGACGCGGGTCATAAAACTTGCTGCCCGCGTTCAGCGGCCCGCCGGGCGCGACCAGGTGATTGTATTCATCGCCCCAGCCCTGGGTCGGGTTCTCGCGCCGCCACTGAACGTGGAAGTAGCCCTGCCCATCCAGCATGGCCTCGCTGTCGTATTGCTCGTAGTCGATGTAGAAGTAATGCGGGTAGCGGGCGTCGCCCTGGTTGACCACCTCAATCCGCGCGGAGCGGCGGAACGGCATCGGCCAGTAGCTGTTGAAGGCCCGCCCGTCCTCCGGGCTCATCTGGAGGACGGCGGTGACGAAGTTCTTGCGCTTGGCGTGGCCGAGGCCGAAGAAATCGCCGATGGGGCACTCCACGCTCGGCTCCGGGCAGTCGTCCCAGTAGAACCGCAGGATGACGCGGCGGAGATAGTCGTCATGCGGAAAGCCCATGGTCATCCAGATGTGCCGAATGCAGCCGGGGCCTTGCAGCCGGGCCAGGACCTTGGTCTCGCCCGGCTCGACATCGAACCAGTCGCGATTGCCACCCGTGCGGTCGAAGCTGCTCTCTCGTTTGCTGCGGTAGTCGCGAAGGCGAGGCAGGCCCGCCAGACCGATCATGGAGATCATCGTTTGAACCTTTCCGGTCAATGTTCGGCGGCGCTCGAAGCTGGGCCGCGCTTCGTCATGGGCGTCAGTGTAAGGGGAATGCCCGGTGGGTGGGATGGAGATGCGACCAGGCCCGCGACCGAAGCCGCGGGCCTGATCTCAGAAGAACTCATGGTGCTCGCCCGAGGGGCGGACACGGCGGGAGCTTAGCGGCGGCGATACAGGCAGAGCGCGCCAAGGGCCAGCAGGGCCAGTGTCGCCGGTTCCGGAGTGCTGCCGACGCCGAAATGCGCCGGTGCTTCCGGGCTGGCGCCCCAGACCACGGCGTCCACACGGTACTTGTAGATGAACTGATACAGATCCGGGTTGGCAAACGGTTCGTTGAAGTCGGCAACGTTCGCCTGGAAGGTGTGCCACTGGCCGTCGTTGGGGACGGTGAAGGCCACGTTGGCCCAACCGACATAGGAGTAGGCGGAACCATTCCATGTGCCGCTGTAAAACCGGACCCAGAAGCCCGCATCGCCCGGGAGCTCACTGGAATACCGCAGCGTGACCTGGATCGTGTCGCCGCTGATATCCAGGAAGTTGCCGTCGTGCATGATGTTGGCGTCCACGACGTTGTAGCCGTTGTTGACGCCCGTGTAGAGCGAGCCGGTCGCGTCGCGTCCGTCATACGTGACGCCCGCTCGCGGGGACAGATCGGTGTCCGGCGTCAGGTCTCGCAGCACGATCAAGTCCGCGCTGGCGAGACTGGCACACGCCAGGACCACCACCAAACCGATGGCTTTCTTCATAACTACCTCCTTCAGAATGACTGCTTGCGCAACCTGACTGGCCGCACGCTGAAACCACCCGGCCGCGCGACCGGGATCTTCGCATCGGTTGATCTTGGAAAGGTCGCCACGGAACGAGGAAAGTCGGTAAACTCCCCACAGGAATGCGGGCTTCCTTCCCTTGGACGCAACAAATTCTACCTCGGTGGGCCGGCTATGTCAACGATAACAATCTAAGAAATACCGGTATTTCGGGGGATTTGCCGACCGTTTTCGGACGCTGACAATCGGATGATTATCCCTTCAGCCCGCTCAGCACCATCCCCCGCACGAAGAACCGCTGCATGGCGAGAAAGACGATCAATACGGGCGTCAGGACGATCACGGCGGCGGTCATCTGGAGGGGCCACCTCATGCCGCCGTAGGCGTCCTTGAAGACGCTGAGTCCCACCTCCAGAGTCCGCATTTCCGTCGAGCTGGTGGCCAGCATTGCCCAGTAGAAGTCCGTCCAGGTCCAGATGAAGCCGAAGGCAGCCAGGGTCGCCAGGGCGGGCTTGCTGGACGGGAGGATCACATGCCAGAAGATCCCCCAGTCGGAGCAGCCGTCCAGCCTGGCCGCCTCGTCCAGGCTGCGCGGGATGCTGTTGAAGAATTGCCGCAGGAGGAACGTCCCGAAGGCCGTGCTGAGATACGCGTACGGCACGATCAGGCCCCAATAGGTGTCGAGCCAACCCAGCTTCTGCACGAAGGTGAACAGCGGCACCACCAGCACCTGGCCGGGGATCATCATGGTCAGCAGGAATACGAAGAACAACGTGTCGCGGCCCCGCCAGTTGAGCCGCGAAAAGGCGAACGCCGCGAGCGAGCACAGCGTCAATTGGAAGACGACCACGCCGGTCGTGACGATGAAGCTGTTGAGGGCAAACCGGGCGATCGGCAATTCACCGAAGGTGAGTACATAGCGATAATTCTCAAAGTGCCAGCCGTCCGGCGTGAAGAGGTTTCGCATCGTCGGGATCTGCGCCATCGGCGGGTGCAGCGAGGTGAACACCATCCACACCAGCGGGATGACCGTGGTGACGGCGATGATTACGAGCGCTGCGTAGACCAGGGCGGTCCGCCAGGGCCTGTTCATGCCGCCGCTCCTTCCTGCATGCTCCGCCGCATGATGCGGAACTGCACCAGCGCCACCAGCAGGATCATGGCGAACAGCACGTACGACATCGCGCTGGCCATGCCGACCTCGAACTTCTGCCAGGCCTCACGATAGATGTGGTACAGCACGACGTCCGTCGTTCGGCGCGGCCCGCCACGGGTCATCATGTAGACCGGCGTAAAGAGCTGGAACGCGGCGATCGTCGTGGTCACGACCACGAACAGCGTCGTTGGGGCCAGCATCGGCAGCGTGATATGCCGGAACCGCTGCCAGCCCGAGGCTCCATCAATGGACGCGGCCTCGTAGAGTTGCTCGGGGATATTCTGCAACCCGGCGAGGAAGATCACCATCCGCGGGCCGAGTCCGATCCACAGGCTCATGGCCACCAGGGCCGCCATGGCCCAGCCCGGCTCGGCGAGATAATTGCGGGAACCGTCGAAGCCCACCCAGGACAGGGCCGAGTTCAGCAGCCCGACCTCCGGCAGGAGGATCCAGATCCACACCATGCTGATCGCCACCTGCGACGCGACGGCCGGGACGTAGAACAGCGTGCGGAAGATGCCGACCCCGCGGAGCGGCTGGGCCACCAGCAAGGCCACCGCCAGCGAGGTGATCACGCCCAGCGGGACGCTGGCGGCCACGTACACCAGGGTGTTGGCGATGGCGTTACGAAAGAACGGGTCCTCGGCCAGGGCGAGGAAATTGCGGAACCCGACAAACTCGTGGTTCTCCTTGAGCAGGTGCCACCGGTGCAGGGCCATCCAGGCCGCGAACAGCATCGGGAAGAACGCGAAGAGGCCCAGGTAGATCGTCGCCGGGGCGACGAACACATACCCGCGCCAGTTGTGGTCCCCTTGGTGCATCGCCCGTCACCGGCGGTTTGCCGATGCCCCGGATTTCCGTGTTTCGACGGCTCGCTCCGTCTCCGTTTAGTGTGCCAGCGCCGCGTCGATCAACTTCGCGGTCTCGTGCATGGCTTCCGATACCGGCAGCTTCCCGTTGGAGTAGAGAATATCCTCGAGCATCTCCCGCACGAGGTCTTCAATGAACGGAAAACGCTCCACTCTGGCCCCCCAGGGCGGCCGAGCGTATTCGACCTCCGCCAGGAAGGCGTCCTCCACGGGGTTGCCCGCGAATTCCGCAGCCGCCGCACGGTTTCCGGAGATCGCCAGCCCGGACGCCACGCGGCGGACCTGCACGCCTTTGGAGGTCATGAATTTGATGTACTCCCAGCCCAACTCGGGATGCTTCGCGCGGGCCGTGACCGCCAACCCGGCTTCATAGACGACCGTCACCCGCCGGGGCAGCTTGGTCGGCAGGCCGACCACGCCGAAGTCCATCTGGTCGGCGCGATAGTCGATCATCATCCAGTGGCCCTTGAGGTCCATCGCCGCCTGACCGGCGCGAAACAGGTCCAACCCCGCCGCGGCACTGTCGGTGAGATGCGGGGCCACCCGGTGCCGAGTCATCAGATCGACCAGGAATTGCACCGCCGCAATGCTTTCCGGCGAGTCGAAGTAGCCCGTCGCCCGCCGCCCTTCCGGGTCGAGGAGATCTCCCCCGTTGTTCCAGATCCACATCATCCACAATGGCGGCTGGTTTTCGAAGTTGAACCCGTACTGTGTCGGGACCTTGGCTTTCTTGGGCTTGATCGTCAGTCTCCGGGCGGTCTCCAGGAACTCGTCCCACGTCCAGCCCGGCTGCGGGTAAGGCACGCCGGCCGCGTCGAACAGCTTCTTGTTGTAGTACATCACCATCGGCGTGAAATCGAGCGGAATGGCGTACAGCCGATCCCCGCGCTCCGCGATCCGCGTGACGTTTTCGAAGTACAGGCTCAGGTCGAAGTCCGGGTCCTGCCGAATGAACGGGGTCAGGTCCCGCAGGACTCCGTTGTCGATGAACACCGCGGCGCTGGAGGCATCCAGATGGGCCACGTCGGGCACGCTGCCGGTCACATGCATCATCAACAGCTTGGCGGCATATTGGCCGGGGCCGGGGATCTGCTCGAACCGGACACGGACGCCCGGATGCAGCCGTTCGAACTCCTCGCGGATTTCCCGCTCCAGGCGCATGAATTGGGAGTCGACCTGCACGCCGCCCCAGTTAGCCACCCGGAGGATCTTCACACCTTCCTCCGAGTCTTCCCGGCATCCCGCGATCAACCCGACCCATATTGAGACCGCAAGAGTCGTTAAAGTGCGGCGATGATATCTGGTGTCGGCAGTGACCATATCTGACCGGGGTCGTATTCCGAGGCGTCCCGCCGCGATGGTCATTGCGGTCGGGCGGGAGATGATCGCCCTCGTGGGATTCTGCAAGAATGCCTGGCTGGCGTCAAAAGCGGAACCAGGGTCCTGATAACGTTAGCATAAGCTTGTGAGCGGTGTGCTTCCAAGTTATCCTGCCCGGTTCCCGCCAAGGGCGCTCGGGTGGATTCCCGCGACGGTCACTAGCCGGCGGGCAGGCTGAGGCAGTTCAGGTCACCCCTGGCCATCGCACGGCTGTCGTCGCCACGATCGTAGCAGCCGGGCGACTTGGCAACGGTGGCTCTCAGCCTTATGATAACGATAACATCAGCCCACTTCAAGGGGCCTTGACCCACCGAACGCAGGAGGACTCAAGTTGAGCGGTATCTCCCTCATCGGCCTGGTGATCGTCGGTTTGGCGCTGCTGGCCCTGGGCGGCGGCCATGTTGCGATGGCGTCGCCTGTGAAAGTGTCGACCGTCGACCGCCCGCCACGAGTCGGCACGAGTCGCCATTACGTCTCCAATCGCGCGCCGCTGCGGCCCGGCCCGCTGGTGAAGTTGCCGATCGGCGCCATTACTCCGAAGGGCTGGCTGCGCAAGCAGCTCGAACTGCTGGCCGACGGCATGATGGGTCGCCTGCCGGAGCTGAGCGAGTACTGCCAGATCGAGGGCAACGCCTGGATCAGCCCATCCGGCGAGGGCCATCACCCTTGGGAGGAGGTACCCTACTGGCTCCGGGGTTTCGGAGATCTGGGTTACGTTCTGCGAGATGAGCGGATCGCGCGGGAGGCGCGTCGCTGGATCGACGGCATCCTTTCCACCCAGCGGCCGGACGGCTACTTCGGCCCTGAAGACAACCGCCGCAAGCGTGATCTCTGGCCGAACATGACCATCCTCAACGCCCTCCAGACCTTTCACGAGGCCACGGGCGACGCCCGCGTGCTGCCCTTCATGGCTCGGTACTTCCGCTGGCAGATGAGCATTCCGAAAGAGGACCTTCTGCCCGACTGCGACGACCCTTACGGCAAGAGCTGGCAGAAGATCCGCGCCGGCGACAATCTGGAGAGCATCTACTGGCTCTACAATCGCACGGGAGAGGCCTGGCTGCTGGAGGCCGCGAAGCTGATTCATGAGCGGGCCTCCCGCTGGGATCGCGGCGTGGCCGACTGGCACGGCGTCAACATCTGCCAGGGCTTTCGCGAGCCGGCGACGTTTTACCTGCAATCCGGCAACCGCGACGACTTCGACGCCAGCGAACGGAACTACCAGGTCGTCATGATGCTGTACGGCCAGGTGCCGGGCGGCATGTTCGGGGCGGACGAGAACTGTCGGCCGGGCTATCACGGTCCACGGCAGGGGGCCGAGGCCTGCTCGATGGTCGAGGTCATGCACAGCGACCAGATGCTGCTGGGCATCAGCGGCGAGCCGGTGTATGCCGATCGTTGTGAAGAGGTGGCGTTCAACTCGTTGCCGGCCGCGATGACCGCCGACTACAAGGGTCTGCACTATATCACCTCGCCGAATCAACCGCAGATGGACTGTCGCAGCAAGTCGCCCGGCGTCGAGAACGGCGGGGTGATGATGCCCTACAGTCCGTACCTGTATCGGTGCTGCCAGCACAACGTGGTGATGGGCTGGCCCTACTACGCCGAGCATTTGTGGATGGCCACGCTGGACCAGGGCCTGGCGGCGGTGCTCTATGTGGAGAACTCCGTCAAAGCCAAGGTGGCCGACGGCGTGGAAGTGACCATCGCCGAGTCCACCGATTATCCGTTTGATGAAGTCGTCGAGTTCACCCTTTCCACCCCGAAGGCCGTCACCTTTCCGCTGTATCTGCGGGTGCCCGGGTGGTGCGAGGGCGCGACGTTGACCGTCAACGGCGTCAGGGTGGAGGCCGCCCCGCGGCCGTCGAGCTATCTCCGCATTGAGCGGGCCTGGAGCGACGGCGACAAGGTGCGGCTCGAGCTGCCGATGCGGATCGGGGTGACCACCTGGCCGACCAACGCCCGCTCGGTATCGGTTCGCCGCGGGCCGCTGTGGTATTCGCTGAAGATCGGCGAGGAATACCGGCGGTTCGGCGGGACCGACCGGTGGCCGGAGTTCGAGGTCTTTCCGACCACGCCGTGGAACTATGGGCTGGTGTTGGACGACCGCGATCCGGCGTCGTCGTTCCAGGTCGCGCGGCGGGTGAAGAGGCCCGCCTCTCAGCCGTTTACCGTCGAGGCCGCACCGATCGAGCTGTCGGCGCAGGGTCGGCGGATTCCCAACTGGAAGCTGGACCACATGGGCTTGGTGGCGCCGTTACAGGAAAGCCCGGTGAAGAGCGAGCAGCCGGTCGAGAAGCTGACGCTGATTCCGTTGGGGTGTGCGCGGCTGCGGATCTCCGCGTTTCCGGTGATCGGCGAGTCACCGGATGCCCACGAGTGGACCGAGCTGCCGCCGCCTCGCCACGAGGCTTCCTACCACCACGACGATCCGGACGCGGTCAGCGACGGCCTCGTGCCCAAGGACTCCTACGACCGTTCCATTCCGCGGCTTACCTGGTGGCCGCATACCGGCACCGTCGAGTGGCTGACCTACCGGCTGGACGGCATGCGGAAGGTCTCTTGGTGCGAGGTGTACTGGTTCGGTCGTCGGAGCGAGGGCATCTATCGTCCGCCGGCCGCCTGGAAGCTTTATTACCGGACCGGAGAGGAGTGGCGCGAGGTTGCCGGGCCCTCGGCCTACGGCACCGAATTGGACCGGTTCAATCGCGTCACTTTTACGCCGGTCGAGACCCGCGAGATGAAGATCGAGGTGACGCTCCCGAAGGAACACACCAGCGGCATTCTGGAGTGGCGGATCGGGTGAGAACGGTCCGAGCGGCCGCAGACCGGCCGGGCGATGTGGGCCTGTCCTGACGCACCGCAGACGCCGCCCAGCCGACGACACCCCAGGCCCGCGCCCTGCGGCGGGCCGCGAGAGGACCCATCATGCAGTTCGCAACCACTTCGGCCCTGGCGTTCTTGACCATGATCTTCGCCGCGACGGCGTTCGGCCAGGAGCACGCGGCCTTTCGTGCCGTTCCCTTCACCGCGGTGGAGATCGACGATGCCTTCTGGTCGCCGAGACTGGCGGTTGTGCGCGAAGCCACCGTTCCGCACAACTTCAAGATGTGCGCGGACACGGGCCGTCTCAGCAACTTCGACAAGGCCGCCGGCCGGGTCGAGGGGACCCACGAGGGTTATTTCTTCAATGACTCCGACGTCTACAAGGTCGTCGAAGCCGCGGCCCACGCCCTGGCCCTGCGGAAAGATCCCAAGTTGGAGAAATTCGTCGACGACCTCATCGAGCGCTTCGCCCGCGCCCAGCAGCCGGACGGCTACCTCAATACCTACTACACCCTCAAGGAACAGGACCAGCGCTGGAGCAACCTGCCGAAGATGCACGAGCTGTACTGCGCCGGGCACCTCATCGAGGCCGGCGTGGCCCACTATCAGGCGACCGGCAAGCGAACGCTCCTGGATATCTCGATCAAATTCGCCGACTTGATCGACTCCCTCTTCGGCCCCGATCAGCGCCACGATGTCCCCGGCCATCCGGAGATCGAGCTGGCCCTGGTTCGCCTCTACCGCGCCACCGGAGAGCGCCGCTATCTCGACCTGGCCAGATTCTTCGTCGATCAGCGAGGCCACACCGAAGGCCGCCGCTCCGCCGGAGAATACGCCCAGGATCACCTGCCCGTCCGCGAGCAGATGGAGGTCGCCGGGCACGCCGTGCGGGCCATGTACCTCTACTGCGGCATGGCCGACCTGGCCATGGAAGACGGCGACGCCGGCTATCTCCGCGCGATGGACGCGCTCTGGCGGGATGTGGTGGGACGGCGGATGTACCTCACCGGCGGCATCGGCCCCTCCGCCCACAACGAAGGTTTCACCGTTCCCTATGACCTGCCCAACGACACGGCCTACGCCGAGACCTGTGCGTCCATCGGCCTGGCCATGTGGAATCACCGGCTGAATCTGCTGCACGGAGAAGCCCGGTATATCGACGTGCTGGAGCGTGGGCTCTACAACGGCATCCTTTCGGGCATGTCTCTCGACGGCAAGAAGTTTTTTTATGAAAACCCGCTGGCCAGTTGGGGGCGGCATCATCGCCAGGAGTGGTATGCCTGCGCCTGCTGCCCGCCAAACCTGGCCCGCTTCTTCCTTTCGCTCGGCGGCTATGCCTATGCCCGGACGGATGACGCCGTCGTGGTGAATCTTTACATCGGGGGCCGGGCGAAGATCCCGCTGAAGGCCGGGTTGGTCGAATTGGCCGTGGACACCAGATACCCGTGGGACGGCCGCGTGAAGTTGACCGTGAAGCCTGAGCGGGACGCCGGTTTCGCGGTGCTGTTGCGGATCCCCGACTGGTGCGAAGGGGCGACGGTGAGTGTGGGCGGCAAGGTCGTGGAGAAGCCCGAGATGGTGAAGGGCTACCTGCGGCTGTCGCGGTCCTGGAAGGCGGGCGACACGATCGAGTTGAACCTGCCCATGCCGCCACGGCAGGTGCAAGCCCATCCACGGGTGCGAAGCAACACCGGCCGCACCGCGATCATGCGCGGCCCGCTCGTTTACTGTCTGGAGGCGGCGGACAACCAGGGTCGCGTGCGTCATCTGGCCCTGCCGCGCCCGGCTAAACTGACCGTGCAGGAGCGGCCCGATCTGCTCGGCGGCGTGACCGTCGTGCGCGGCACGGCCCTCGCCGCCGATACCGAGGATGAGGGCGGTCGGCTCTATCGGCCGGCCGCCGCGAAGCCGGTCGAGTTCATCGCCATCCCTTACTACGCATGGGACAACCGCGAGCCGGGCGAGATGCTGGTCTGGCTGCCGGAGTCGCCCGGCATGACCGACCCGACGCCGTTGCCGGGCGTGAAGGCCACGGCCTCCCATTGCTACCGCGGCGACACGACGGCGGCGCTCTTCGATCGGCTGGAACCGGCCCATTCCCGTGACCGGGACATACCGCGTTTCACCTGGTGGAACCACCGCGGCACGGAGGAGTGGGTGCAATACGACTTCGAGAAGCCCCGCCGGATTTCGTCCGTGTCGGTCTACTGGTACGATGACGGCGATACGCGCGGCGGCATCCGCGAACCGGCCGGCTGGAAGGTGCAGTATCGGGCCGGCGAGGAATGGCGCGACGTGGAGACTCAGGACGCCTTCGGCGGCAAGCTGGATCAGTACAACGACGTGGCCTTCAAGCCGGTGGAGACCACGGCCCTGCGGCTGGTCGTGAAGCTCCAGGACGAGTACTCTGCGGGCATTCTGGAATGGAAAGTGGGTGAACCATGACGAGCGATTTCTCGACGCTGGTCGGCAAATGTTCCGCGGCCCGAAGCGTGGGCGCCGGCGTGTTATTCGGGCTGATGGCGGTGATTTTCGCGTCGGCGTCGGCGACGGCCGAGCCGCCCACCACCGGGGCCGCCGCCGAGCCGCAGAAGAAGCTCGTGGTCGGTTTTTCGCAGGTCGGCGCGGAGAGCGCCTGGCGGACGGCCGAGACCAAGTCGATCAAGTCGGAGGCCGAGAAGCGGGGCGTGGAATTGAAGTTCGCCGACGCCCAGGGCAAGCAGGCCAATCAGATCAAGGCGGTCCGTTCGTTCATCGCCCAGAAGGTCGATGTGATCGTCATCGCCCCGGTCGTCGAGACCGGTTGGGAACCGGTGCTGCGTGAGGCTCAGCGGGCGGGGATTCCGGTGATCCTGGTCGATCGCGGCATCAAGGTCAGCGACGAGAACCTCTACGCCACGCTGATTGCCAGCGACTTCGTCGAGGAAGGCCGCCGCGCGGCCGAGTGGCTGGCGAAGAAGATGGGCGGCAAGGCACAGATCGTGGAGCTGGAGGGCACCACCGGCTCGGCCCCGGCCATCGACCGCAAGAAAGGCTTCGCGGAGGAGCTGAAGAAGCATCCGGACATGAAGATCATCAAGGCCCAGTCGGCGGATTTCACCCGCGCCAAGGGCAAGGAAGTCATGGAGGCCTTCATCAAGTCCGACCGCGAGCGGATCCAGGCGGTCTATGCCCACAACGACGACATGGCCCTCGGCGCCATCCAGGCCTTGGAGGAGGCCGGCCTGAAGCCCGGCAAGGACGTCGTCGTCGTCTCCATTGATGGCGTCCGCGGGGCCTTCGAGGCCATGGTGGCGGGCAAGCTGAACGCGACCGTGGAGTGCAACCCGCTCTTCGGCCCGATCCTTTTCGACACCATCGACAAACTGCGCCGGGGCGAGAAGCTGCCGAAGTACATCAAGAACGAAGACCGCCTCTTCGAGCAGTTCCAGGCCGCGGAGGTCATCGATTCCCGCGAATACTGATGTCATCCTGCGGATGCAGGGGATCCACAAGCGGTTCCCCGGCGTACACGCCCTGGACGACGTGTCCTTCGAGGTCCGCGCCGGCGAAGTGCATGCCCTGATGGGGCAGAACGGCGCGGGCAAGTCCACGCTGATCAAGGTCCTCACCGGCGTGCATCCCCGCGACGGCGGGTCCATCTCGTTCTTAGGCCGTCCCTTTCATGCCTCCTCGCCGGCGGACGCCCAGCGGCAGGGGATCAGTACGATCTATCAGGAGGTGAACCTGGTCCCGACGCTTTCCGTCGCGGAGAACCTCTCGCTCGGCCAGGCTCCGCGGCGGTGGTACGGGATCGATTGGCGAAGCGTGCGGCGGCAGGCCCGCGAGCGGCTGGCTGATTTCGGCCTGCGGATCGACGTGGACGCAGCCCTGGGGTCGTTTCCCGTGGCCATCCAGCAGATGGTGTGCATCGCCCGCGCCGTGGACGCCCAGGCCCGCCTGCTCATCATGGACGAGCCGACCTCCAGCCTGGACCGCCAGGAGACCGACCGGCTCTTCGAGATCATCGCCCGACTCAAGGCCCGCGGCGTGGGCATCGTGTTTGTCACGCACTTCCTCGACCAAGTGTATCGCGTCAGCGACCGGATCACGGTGTTGCGCAACGGTCGGCTGGTCGGTGCGTTCGACGCCGCCAAGCTGCGGCGAATCGAGCTGGTCGCCCACATGTTGGGCAAGTCGATCGAAGAGACGACCACGCTGGAGAGCCGCGCGAGCACGGCCCGCGGGCCGCAGGCTGCGTCCGCCGTGCCGCCCTTGTTATCCGCCCGGCGTCTGGGGCGGCGGGGCGCGGTCGAGCCGTTCGACCTCGAACTGCGGGCCGGCGAGGTGCTCGGGCTGGCCGGGCTGCTCGGTTCCGGACGCACGGAGACCGCCCGCCTGCTGTTCGCCGCCGACCGCCCGGACACCGGCGAGTTGACCGTCGGCGGGGCGCGAGTGTCCGGCCGCCATCCCCGCGAGGCCATCGCCGCCGGGTTGGCCCTCTGTCCGGAGGACCGCAAGGCCGACGGCATCATCCCCGAGATGTCTGTGCGGGAGAACATCGCCCTCGTGGTGCAGCGGCAGCTCAGTCGCGTCGGCCTGGTGTCGCGACGCCGGCACGGGCAGATCGCCGAGGAGTTTGTCCGGCGGCTGGGCATCGCCACGCCGGACCTGGACCGTCCCGTCCAGACGCTCAGCGGCGGCAACCAGCAGAAGGTGATCCTGGCTCGCTGGCTGGCCTCTCGGCCGCGGGTGCTGATCCTCGACGAGCCGACCCGTGGAATCGACGTCGGCGCCAAAGCCGAGATCGAACGGCTCACCGACCACCTGGCTGCCGAGGGCTTGGGTGTGCTGTTCATCTCCTCCGAGCTGGACGAGGTCGTCCGCCGCAGCCACCGCCTGGTCGTCCTGCGGGACCGACGTCACATCGGCACACTGGCGGGCGCCGACCGGAGCGAGGAAGCGGTCATGAATTTGATTGCCGCTCCCGCCGGCCACGGCGGCCTTGATTCGGGAGGGCGGCCATGAGCACCGGACCCGAAACGCCGGCCTTGTCGCCCCGCCGCCCGCTGCGGCTGCCCGCCGCGGCGTGGCCGCTGCTCGCCCTGGCGGCGTTGCTGGCGTTCAACCTGATCTGGACGCCCGGTTTCGCCCGCGTGGAGATCCGCGACGGGCGGTTGTTCGGTTCATTGGTGGACATCTTCCAGAATGGCGCGCCGGTGATGCTGTTGGCCGTGGGCATGACGCTGGTGATCGCCACGGCGGGGATTGATCTATCGGTCGGCTCGGTGATGGCGCTCGCCGGCGCGGTGGCGGCGCTGCTGCTGGTGGAGCACGGCTGCTCGGTCGGAGTGGCGGTGGCGACGGCCCTGGCGGCGGCGAGCTTTTGCGGGCTGTGGAACGGCGTGACGGTGACGTTCCTCGGGCTCCAGCCGATCATCGCCACGCTGGTCCTGCTGGTGGCCGGGCGCGGGGTCGCCCAGGCTCTCTCCGGCGACCAGAAGATTCGCTTTGAGGCACCGGCATTCGAGTTCATTGGCAACGGGACCGTCGTGGGGATTCCTTTTCCGGTGTACCTGGTGGCGGCGGCGGTCGTGCTGACCTTCGTCGCCCTGCGGTGGACGGTGCTGGGGCTGTATATCGAGGCCATCGGCGGTAACGCCCGGGCGGCGCGGCTCTGCGGCCTGCCGGTGCATGGCGTTCGGCTGTTCGTGTACGGCTTCTCCGGCCTCTGTGCGGGCGTGGCCGGCCTGATCGCGGCGGCGGACATCAAGGAGGCCGACGTGGCCAACTGCGGGCTATACCTGGAACTGGACGCCATCCTGGCCGTGGTGATCGGCGGAACCAGCCTGAACGGCGGCCGCCCACGACTGATCGGCTCGCTGATCGGGGCGATCATCATGCAGACATTGACCATCAGCCTCCAGATGCGTGGCGTCGTGACCGAACACACCCTCATCATCAAGGCCGTTGTCGTGGTGCTCGTCTGCCTGCTGCAAAGCGATGCGGCGCGGTTGCTCCGAAGACGGCTGAGGTTCACCGAATCGGCGGTGGGCGTCCGCCGCGGCGTTGACGATGTCGCCGGCCCAAGCTAGCCTCCGCAACGACCGCAACCGGCCACGACAGGCTTTCGGAACCAGGCCGCGACGGGGTTTCCGGCCCGGCCGCCGGCGAGCCACGATCTGTCTGCCCGGATGAGGCCGTCCACATGGGAGCGACGCCATGAGACCCTACGACATGAAAGCAACCCGGAACGGTTTACGAAGACGGGGAGAACAGGTCCTTGTCCTCGCGGGGGTGTTGCTGGGTGGGGTGGGTTGCTCGGAGAACCGCGGTCCCGGTACGACGCTCGGCCGCGAAGCCGGCTGGTCGCAGGCTACGCTGCCCGGCGTTTCCGAGCCGGCGGCCCGCGAGGCCGGCGTCTACGCCATGCGGCAGTGGTTTCGCCTGGACCCGGCGGCTCCTGCTGACGGCGTCATTCAGGGGTTGCCGGAGGAATACGAGCAACGGGGGGGCACCGGCCGTATCCGCGACGAGGCCGTGGGCTATCGCAATCGCCTGCGGCGAACGGCCACGCTGGTGATCCAGGAGACGCCGACCGGCTGTGTGGCCAAGTGCCGCGTCCAGGTTGAGCGGCTCGACACCGCTGACCACCGTGTCTTCAGCAGCAACGAGCAGTTCGGCGATGTACCCAACGAGACGCCGATCGACCGCGAGGCGGGCGTCACGCCGCGTCAGCAACAGGTGTGGACAACGCTGCCCAGGGATCGCGACCTGGAGCGCCGCATCCTCAACGTGCTCCGCGACGAGCTGGCCCAGGGTGGCCCCGCGTCCCAGCCCACCCCCGGCTGAGACGCGGGCGCCGATGGGTGCCCCGCGCGGTTCACGGCTTCGCCAGCCGCACGCCGTTCCGATCGATGACCAGCCGGTGTCGCACCTCCTCGCTGAAGTAGACCCCGCCCGCCGCGACCGCTCGTATGGCTATCGGCAGGCGAGCCACCGCCGACGGTTTGACCACGTAGCCTCGGGCTTTGGCCGCGAGGACCTGAGCCAGAAGGGGATCGCCGGCCTCCGGCCCCAGGAAGATGATCCCTGCGTCTGGACAGGCGGACTGAATGGTCCCCGCCAGTTCGAAGGTGTCCCTTCCTTCCACGGTCAACCCCAGCAACACAACCGTGGGCTGGAGCTGTTCCGCCGCGCGGACCGCCGAATCGGCGTGGCGGCATGGTTCGAGCACGATGAAGTCGTCTTCCTGGGCCAGGTAGCGGGCCAGAGCTTCACGAGCGACATCGTGTCCGTCCACTAACAACACGCGTATGGTCTCATCCACGTTGAGGCTCCCGATGATTCCAGAGGCGGTTCGGCGACCCGTGGACCGACCGAACCAGATGGTGGCGGGGGGCGATTGCGTCGAATGCATGTTGATCTCCTGCGACTTGGCGGCAGTCGCCCGTTCCAATGCTGGGGTTGGGCAGGGCAGCGGGGGCTGCGGCCTTCATTGGGATATTGACCCAGGGGTGCGACAAGATGGGTCGGGGCGGCTTTATAAAATCGCCACTGTTCTATACACTCTGCACATAGTCAGTTGTGCATCGGGAGGTCGGGTATGCCGCGCGGAGCCCAGGTCTTGCGCCAGTGGGGTTTGTTGAAGAGGCTACAACAGTGCCGGCAGGGGTTGCCGCTGGCGGGGCTGGCCGCGGAATTCGGTGTCGCGGAACGCACCATCCAGCGAGACCTTGAGGAGCTCCAAACCCTCGGCTTTCCCCTGAAGTACCAGGAAGCGGAGTTCGGCCGCAGGCTGTGGTCGATGCCGCCCAACTGGCTTCAGGCCGAGCCTCTGGTGCTGACCTTGACCGAGGCCGTTTCCCTCTATCTCGTGCAGCGTCTGGTCTCCCCTCTGGCCGGCACGCACTTCGATGAAGGGCTAGGCTCGATCATCGAGAAGATCCGGCGGCAACTGCCCGCCAAGGCGATCGAGCACTTCGCCGACCTCGACGAGACCATCCACGTCCGATGGCCGGCCCGCGCGGACTACTCGGGCAAGACCGATATTATCGCCGCTCTGGAAGATGCGGCGCGACAGGAGCGCACGGTCGAGATCACCTACAACGGGTTATGGCGTCGGGGGCAGTACGAGACCCGTTGTGACCCGTATGGGCTGGTCTTCTATGACGGCGATCTGTTCGTGGTCGGACATTCGCACCGGGCGCAGGCCCTCCGCATCTTCAAGGTGCTGCGGATCGTGGCGGTTCGGAGCACGTCGGAGACCTTCACTCGGCCGGAAGGCTTCCGCATGGAAGACCAGTTCCGCAGCAGCTTCGGGATCATGCAGGCGGTCGGCGAACCGGTGGAAGTGGCCGTGCGGTTCGAGCCTTCCATCGCGGGCCTGATCGAGGAGCGGGTCTGGCATGAGAGCCAGCGGCTGATCTGGGAAGAGCCGCCGGAGACGCTGTTCGAGGCCGACGAGCCGGAAGGCGAGAAACTGCTCGCGGTGTTTCGGTTGGCCGATCTGGTCGAGTTCAAGCGTTGGATCCTCGGCTTCGGGAATCAGGTCGAGGTGTTGCGACCCGAATCGCTCCGGCGGGAGATCGGCGAGGAGCTTCTGGCGGCCGCCCGCCGCTATGGCACCTGAATCGTTGTCGATTATCCGGACGAACCCCGCGACAGCCGGCAGCTTGGCCTGACACCCGGGCCACACCCTGAGTGGGCGGAACCGACCGCAGGCCGGATTGGCGCTGGATCTTGTCTACGGCGGCGGCCGTTTCTCCTTGTACGGTCCTGCAACAGACCCTTTGCCTTCCTTCCCGCCGGCGATGGAGCTGCTAAACTGCGGGGTTTGACGGACCGCCAGGCCGGCGGGTTTTCACAAAGGGTCGGAACCGATGGAACAGACGCTCATCATTCTCAAGCCGGATGCCCTCCAGCGGGGGCATGTCGGCCGCATCATCAGCCGTTTCGAGGACAAGGGGTTGCAGATCGTGGCTTTGAAGGCGATGCGGATCACGCCGGAGCTGGCCGAGCGGCATTACGCCGTGCACAAGGGCAAGCCCTTTTATCCGCGACTGCTGGCGTACATCACCAGCAGTCCGGTCGTCGTCATGGTGCTCGAAGGGGTCAACGTGATCGCCATCGCCCGCAAGCTGATGGGGGCCACCTTCGGCAGCAAGGCGGAGCCGGGCACGATCCGCGGGGACTTCGGCGTCTCCAACAGCTTCAACCTGATTCACGGCTCCGACTCGCCCGAGGCCGCCGCGACGGAGATCGCCCTGTACTTCCGTCCGGAGGAGCTGCTGCGCTACGAGCGGGCGGTGGAGAAGTGGATCTATGACTATTCCGGGGCAGCGCCGGAGTAAGCGGCCGGCGGCCGAGGCAGGCCTCGCATGACCATCTGGCTGTGGGTCGGTTTCCTCGGCCTGGTGCTGGTGCTTTTGGCTGTGGACCTGGGCTTGCTGAACCGCAAGGCCCATGTTTTTTCCACGCGCGAGGCCCTGGCCTGGACGGCCTTCTGGGTCATCCTCGCCCTGATCTTTAACATCGGGGTATTTTATCTCTATAAGAAGAACCTCTTCGGCGTTGGCGCGACCGTCGGCCACCCGCTGACCGGCCAGGAGGCGGCCCTCCGTTTCCTGACCGGCTATCTGGTGGAGAAATCGCTCAGCCTCGACAACATCTTCGTCATCGCGATGATCTTCGCGTATTTCCAGGTGCCCGCGATGTTCCAGCATCGCGTACTCTTCTGGGGCATCCTGGGGGCGTTGGTCCTGCGCGGCGTGATGATCGCGGCGGGCACGGCCCTGATTCACCGTTTCGAGTGGGTCATCTACATCTTCGGCGGTCTGCTGGTGGTGACCGCCTTCAAGATGCTCGTGCAGAAGCAGGAGAAGATCGAACCCGACCGCAACCCACTGGTCCGGCTGGCCCGGCGGTTCTATCCGGTCACGGCGGAGTTCGAGGGGCAGAGGTTCTTTACGCGGATGAACGGCCGGCGGGCGGTGACGCCGCTGTTCCTGGTGCTCCTGGTGGTGGAGAGCACGGATGTGTTGTTCGCCATCGACTCGATCCCGGCGATTTTCGGCGTCACCACCGACCCGTTCCTGGTGTTCACCTCCAACGTGTTCGCCATTCTCGGACTGCGGTCGCTCTACTTCGTCCTGGCCAGCATCATTGAGAAGTTCCGCTACCTGAAGCTCAGCATCGTCGTCGTGCTGGCGTACATCGGCGTGAAGATGCTGGTCTCCGCCTTCTTCAAGATTGATCCATTGATCTCGCTGGCCGTCGTTTGCAGCGTGTTGGCGGTCGGCATGGTCGCCTCCATCGTCGTGGCCCGCCGACTCGGCGAGCCGATCTTCGGAACCACCATGACCGACGAGATCAGCGAGATGGCCCTGGCCACGCTGCGGCAGGTGCGGCGGGCCTTCATTCTGGTCGTCGGCTCCAGCGTCGTGCTGGTGGGGCTGGCCATGGTCGTCCTGCCCGGCCCGGCCACCGTCGTGATTCCGGCAGGCATCGCCATCCTGGCCACGGAGTTCGTTTGGGCGCGGCGGCTGTTGAAGAAGATGAAGGAGAAGGGGCTGCAACTGGCCCAAGCGCTGACCGGTCGGGCGCAGCCCAATAGCGGCGACGAATCACCGAGCGAACCGCGGAAGTAGCTCGATCGCCAGCCTCTACGGCCGGACTGATACAACCCGGCTGATCTCGGGCACTTTCTGCTTGAGCATTCGCTCGACGCCCATCTTCAGCGTCATCTGCGCCGACGGGCAGCCGGAGCAGGCGCCTTGCAGACGGACGCTGACCACGCCCTCGGCGTCTACGTCGATCAACTCGATGTCTCCGCCGTCAGCCTGAAGGGCCGGGCGGATCATGTCGATCACGCCGGCCACGCGGTCTCTGATCGGCGGCTGCGGACTTGGTGACTCGGCCATGGGTGGCTCCGGGGGGTTGGTCGGGCCGCCAAGCGGCCGCGTTGCCGCGAGTATAGCACGGCAGCCCACCGCCGGGCAAATGCGGGCCATGTCCCGCGATTGCACCGCGTCGCCCGAAGGCTAAGATAAGCCGCCAAAGGGATTTCTCATGTCCGACAGCATCCCGGTCCAGTTTCCAGACGTAGATAGCCTTGCCCGCATCGTTCGGGACGTGCCTGACTTTCCCAAGCCCGGCATCGTCTTCAAGGACATTACTCCGCTGCTGGCCTCGCCGGCGGCGCTCTCTCTGGCGGTGGAGTACCTTACCCAGCCCTTCCGCGATCAATCGGTCGCGGTGGTGGTCGGGGCGGAAAGCCGGGGTTTCATCTTCGGGACGGCGGTGGCCCGCAATCTCTCCGCAGGATTCGTTCCGATCCGCAAGCCCGGTAAACTGCCCCGCCGCACCCGGCGGGCGGAATATGACCTCGAATACGGGACGGATGCTCTGGAGATCCACGAGGACGCCATTCGCCCCGGGACGCGGGTGCTGCTGATCGATGACCTGCTGGCCACGGGCGGGACGATGGCGGCGTGCTGCGAGTTGGTGAAATCGCTCGGCGGTCAGATCGTGGGGGCGGCGTTCCTGATCGAACTGTGCTTCCTGCGGGGCCGCGAGAAGCTGCGCGGGATTCCCGTTTACTCCGTGATTCATGTGAAATCGTGAGCGGGCAGGCCGTGGGACGGACTTGCGGCGCGGGCCGCGACCCGACAGGGCGCGGGCTGTGTTGGCGACGTGCTGAAGGCAGGGGCAGGCCGCGGAGGCCGAGGACTCACGGTTCCGGGTTCTCGTACCACACGACGCGGTCGTCGGCGGAGGTTGGCCCCTGAAGCGGGGCGACCACATCCGGCCGGCCGTCACCGTCGATGTCGGCGAGGGCGATCCGCCCTACCGCGAAGTTGGACATGTCCTGGAGGTTGTTCTCGTACCACTGCGCGGTCTGTGCGCCGATCGGCGTGAACCAGCGGAGCGTGCCGTTCTCGCGAGTCGAAACCACCGCGTCCACCTGCCCGTTGCCGTCGATGTCGGCCAGCTTCACATCCGTGGGCACGTTCGCGTTGTATTGGGTGAGTAGATATCCGCTCCAGTTCGACAGCGGATTCGTGGGCTTCTGATACCAGCCGACGCCTACGGTGGTGCGGAGCGTCACGACCACGTCCTTGCGCCCGTCCTGGTTCACGTCGGCAAGCGCCAGCCGCGCGGGCCCGACGGCGTTGCCGATAGCGGTCTTGGTCCACGGGTCGGTTGCCGGATTGGTGGGGTTCTTGTACCAGGCGGTGCGGGCGGTGGTCTCGCCGGGGGCGGTGGAGATCACGTCGATTCGGCCGTCGCCGTCCACATCGTCGAGCAGGACGGATGCGGCGCTGCTGCGCGTGGTGGCGTCGATGTCGAACCGGGTCCAGCCCACCCCGGAAGTGCGAACGGCCGGGCTGCGGAACCAGGACAACCAACCGTTATTGCCGTTGCAGGCGACCAGGTCCGGCCCCTCCGCTCCGTCGATGTCGCCGACGGCTACGTCGTTCCATTGCCCGACACCGACGCCGCTGGAACCGTCGAAGGTCGACAGCGTCCACCCCGCGGCGGTACGGGGCGTGACGGGACTGTGCAGGTAGATCAGCCGACCGTTGCAGGCGGCGACGACATCCTGGTGGGTATCGCCATCGAGGTCCGCCACGGCCAAAGCGGTGATTCCGG
The DNA here is from genome assembly GCA_964572385.1 of uncultured Planctomycetaceae bacterium. Taxonomy (GTDB): domain Bacteria; phylum Planctomycetota; class Phycisphaerae; order UBA1845; family UTPLA1; genus CAZNFM01. Next base: position 82,672 of record CAZNFM010000002.1, read on the forward strand.
CGAGGTCGCCGCTCGCGCCGATCACCACGGCTTCGAATGAGTCCACGCTGTTCTGGAACAGGATCGCCACGCGAGGGTCGGAGACGCCCGTGACGCCCGCGTAGCCGCATATGACATCGGTGCGTCCGTCGTTGTCGATGTCCGCGGTTGTCACAACGGCCGGCCGCAGGCCCGCCGCGGCGCTGACCGTTCGCGCGGTCCAGGCTGCTTTCTTTGGAAAGGGGGAGATGATCGTGCCGCACGCGCCGGACCACGCCAGCCCACTGGTCAAGCCGACCAGACCGAATATCGCCCAGGGTCGCCGCATGTGATTTCTCCGCAAAAAGAGGCGGGTGCTCGGCCGGCTTCGGCGCGCACGCCCTCCGTCCTCTGATACCTGTATTATCGTTCCGCGCCGCAGGGGCAGCGCACGCAAAGTTACGGGCTCCACATGGCGAGGTGCAATCAGAAGCGAGGAAAGCCGCTGGGAGTGCCAGCTATCCGGCCAGTAGTTCGGCTCCACCCGGGCCGAGGGCGTCGCGGAGCTTCCGCAGGGCGCGGATCTCGATCTGTCGAGTCCGCTCCTTGCAGAGGCCCAATTCTCGGCCGATCTGGTCAAGCGTCCGGCCTCCGCCGCCGGCGAGGCCGTAATGTCGCTCGACGATCGTACGCTCTCGTTCGTCCAGTAGCCGGAGCGATCCGGCCAGGGCCTGCCGCAAGCGTTCGGCCGCGGCGAGGTCGGCGAATTCACTCCCGGCCTGCGGGTCGCGGTGACCGCTGAGCAGCTCCTCATGGCCGGTCTGGAAGCGGGACGCGTGCCCCAACTCCTCCGGTATCGACCGTGCGAAGGCCCGCTGGATGACCCACGTCGCATAGGTGCTGAAGCGGAACCCGCGGGCGAAGTCGAACTTCTCCACGGCCCGCATCAGAGCCATGTTGCCGTCGCTGATCAACTCGAAGAACCGCGACTCGTCGCCCCTCCGCAGGTGCCGCCGGGCGATGCTGACCACCAACCGCAGATTCGCCTGGATGATGTGGTTCTTGACCTCGCCCGCCCGCCGCAGCAGATCGTCGATCGCCGTCAGCGAGGCGGCGGAGACGGCTTCGGGGTCTCGCGGCAGTCGGCCGCGGAGGATTTCGGCCTGATGCAGAAGGAAATTCATCCGTTCGAAAAGACGCGTCTCTTCCTCTTTCGCCAGCAAGGGCGTGCGGTAAAGGGCCGCCAGGTACGGCGGCAATCCTTCGGGCGTGCGACTCAGCAGCGGATCCTCGCCACTCGATTCGGAGGCCGCCCCGGCCTGCCGTGGCGGGTCATCTCTCAGAATGCGGGCGGCGGCATCCGGGGCATCAAACGAGGCGTGATAGACATAGGCGATCGGCGACGCCAGCATCTGCTCCGCTCGGAGTTGCGTGAGGATGCGGCGGATTTCGCCTTCCCGCCGATGGAAGCGTGCAGCGAGGTCCTGGAGCGAGCTTCCGGCCGACCAAGCCTCGTAAATGACCTGCCGGTCGTCCACGGGGCGGGCCTGCTCGGCTCGATCGAAAAGGGCCTCGCCGGGATGTTCCTGATCGTAGCGGCGGAGCGTGTAGCGGATGGTCTCCGCCGCCCGTCCGGTCTCTTCCGCCAGCCGCAGCGTGACCGCGTGGAGCGAGCACTGTCCGATGGAGACCAGCTCGCGGGCTCTGGCGATGATGCCGAGCTTCTCCTCGCGGCTCAGCGTCCTGAAGTTCGCGCCGCGGCGGATCAGTTCACCGTGTCGGGCGACAAACGAGGCCACGTCGCGTTCATCAAACGCCAGACGCGGTTTTCCCGACAAGGCGTACCAGCAGCCCGACAGGCCTCTTGCCCGCCACCGCGTGATGGTTCTTGTCGAAACCTTGAGACGGCGAGCCAGGGCTTCCACGTCCCAAAGCCGTCCCCGGGCGGCTTCCGGCGGCAGGGGATGCGGTACGGTGATATCGTCCATCAGTTGCACGAGGTCGCCGATCAGAGCCTGGCCGTCGATCACGGCCTCCTCCGGCCGTCGCGGTCGGAAGCCGGTGATGTGGAAGCAGACGAAGGCGTAGGGGTACTCCCGAGCGGGGTCACAATGGTGGATGAGCCACCGCGCGCCGGCGAGCTGCCGCAGCCGCAGGCGAATCGGCGAAAGCGTCAACTCGTGAGCGAGCCGCGCTATCTCGGCACAGCGGTAGGAACCCATCTTCGCCTCCACGAACAGGCAGGTTGCGTTCGTAGCGAGGTTCAGCGGGCCGCAGGCGGGATGAAGGAAACCCGCGGACGGCCAAGGCGGGGACCACTCAGGCAGGATGCCGACAGGCTCCGGACGGCTTGGCGGCCTCCGAAAACCGCCTGGCACCGGGGTCCCGCCCCCAGCGACTCTTACCCCATATATTATGACCACAATCGGGGCAGAAGTCAACGTAGCTTGCTGTGCGGTCAAGGAGTTGTGCGACGGGATCGAGTTGTTGTGCCAAGCTTCTTCGAAGCTCAGCCGCGAAGAATACCGCTTCAACTTCGCGAGATGTTCTGGGAGCGGTTCACGTCAGCAGCGTGAACGTCGCATTCACAGATGGTTGCGGCGAAAGGCCGCCGCCGGTCGCCCGCCGAGGTCGGTATCGCGACGCCTGCGGGTCCGGCCGAGGATGGTGCTTCGCCGGATGCGGGGATTCGGACGGCGGCGGACCGGCGGCGGTGCCATCTCACGCCGCTATCGCATGTTACGGACTTGCCGGGCACTCAGTGATGTGGGAAATATCGGGCTAGATTCACGACCGCATCGCGTGCTGCCTGAGACATGAACTTGACTTATGCGCCATGCATGACGATAATGTATAAGGAACGCAAGCGATGAGCGCGATACCGGAATTTACCGAAGACGGGCTTCTGCCGCCGGGCGACTAAGAGGTCACGCTCGACGAACTCCGCGAATCCGCCGTGGTCGTCGGCCCCAGAGACCGGGCGAGCTACCCGAACTGGGATGCCCCTTGGCGCAGGAAGCTGGTGGACAACCTGGAGGTGATGGTCCGGCAGCTTTGGCAGGTCGGCATCGCCGACATCTTCATCGACGGCTCATTCACCGAGGACAAGGACCATCCCAACGACATCGACGGCTACTTCGTCTGCGACCTGCGGCGGCTGGCCAGCGGCGAACTGGAGCGCGAGTTGAACCTGCTGGACCCGCATAAGGCCTGGACGTGGGATCCGGCCAGCCGGCGGCCGTACCGCGGCTACCCGAAGCGCCAACTGCCCATGTGGCATCAGTATCGCGTCGAGCTGTACCCGCACTTCGGGCAGCCGTCAGGCATTCGCGATGAGCACGGCCACGAGCTGGAGTTCCCGGCGGCATTTCGCCGGTCACGCCGCGACGGCCGGCCGCGCGGCATCGTGAAGATCGGAGGCAGGCCATGATCCGCAACGAGAAGGAATACCGCGAAGCCGTGGAGCGAATCCGCCAGGAGAAGGACCGACTAGCCCGGCAGGAAGCGGAACTGAAGACGATGGGGCTGGGGCCGGCCGAGATCAAGCGGGCCTTGGACCCGATGCGGTCGTTCCACCAGCAGCTTGAGGAGGAGGTCGCCAGCTACGAGCGGCTCAGGCGCGGCGAGTTCGACGAGATCGAGAACCTTCGCGGCCTGGGGCAACTGCTGGTGGGGCTGCGGATTGCCCGCGGCCTGACCCAGCGGCAACTGGCCGAGAAGCTCGGCGTGCACGAGACGCAGGTGTCGCGCGACGAGCGGAACGAGTACCACGGCATCACGCTGGAGCGAGCGGCGCGCATCCTCGAAGTCCTGGGCGTGGAGGTCCGCAGCCGAGTCGAGCGGATCGAACCGGAGCGGGCGGAAGTCGCGTGAGCCGGTTACGCGGTCGTGGGTTCACATCGGGCCGAGCGGGCAATGTGTTCGGAACCTGTTCGCAAGAGCGGCTGCATGTTAGGGTTATGTACGCATTTGTTGTTGAGTTGATGATCGGGGCGGGCACGCTGGATAAACGCACTATTCTAACTTAAGATATTCTGTTCCGCACTTAAGGGTGGTCGTCCGTCTGGCCTTCTTCTTTGTTTTTCTTAGAACACTATTGTTTTTCTTAGGTTGCGTTAGCCAACTCATGGCAAAAGCACGTCACTAGGGGCAGACTGTTCTTGGCGGCAGTGGACTGTTGCCGGGCATCCTGCGTGGGCGGCATGGTGCGGTGGTGGGCTACTGCTGAGAGGCTTTGCTCGCGAAACTCGGGCTGCGGGCAGGGTTTGCCACATATCGAAGAAGCGTAGTCGCTGCGGATGGGGACGGCCCAGCGATACAGGTCAGGTTACGGCACAGGCACGAATCGAGCACGCGGGAGCCGGCGCTGAGGCCCGGGCCAGCCACGGGGTGGGGGTCCGCCGAGGGCCGCGTGAGCAGGCATCCGACGGTTTCGTGCCGCCTCGCGCAATTCAGGTAGGTGGAGAAACGGGACGGACCAACACCTACGAAAGACGCACCTCTGGAAAAGGAGAATCCCATGAACGCAATGAGTCGCTGTCGCCTCATCAGATGGCTTGCGGTTGCTGGGTTGCTGGCGGCTTTGGCCCCGCCGGTTGCCGCGGACGACCTGGCGATATGGACGTTTGAAGTCAGCTATCCGGGCTTGCCGGGCAGCGGCAGCAACTCCCCGCTGGCACTGGCGGAAGGGGGAGTCTATGGGCCCATGTCGGTGGCTTCGGGATGGCATGTTAACCCGGCGACGGTCTGGTCTAGCCCGGTGGGCAATGGGTCACCGCATGCATTCAGCGCAAATACCTGGAATGTGGAAGACTACTGGCAATTCACGACCAGCTCGCTCGGTTACCACGCGCTGACTATCTCATGGCACCAGACCCGCAGCACAACGGGGCCAGGGCAGTTCCGGCTGGAAGGCAGCTTCGACGGGATGACGTGGATGCCCATCGCGGACTACTCCATCCCAGCAGTGAGCTGGACATCAGGCGGGTCACCTAACCCCATGTCGATGTTCGGCCCGTTCCCCGTGCCTCCGCCGCTGTTCGATCGGCCCCAGATCAGCCTCCGGCTGGTTTCGCTGGTGGGAGCATCGGCATCGGGCACCAACCGCATCGATAACATCGTAATCAGCGGCGTGCCGTTGCCACCGCCGGAAGGGGCGTGTTGCTACCCGAACGGCGTCTGCCTGTCGCTGACGCTGGCTCAGTGCAATGACACGGCCGGAAGCTGGCAGGGCGCCGGAACAGCCTGCGACCCGAACCCTTGCCCGGTCATGCCGACCACCGGCATGCAACTGGTCGACATGCTGGCGACTGCCACGCCCTTCATCGGCCCCGGCGGCCTGCCGGTCGAGAATATCCAGATTGCCCATTGCATGGGTTGCCCGGCGCCGGAAGGTTACATGGATTGCGACGCGGAGAAGGGTCTCATCTATTGGCCGGTCATGGTGAGTTACACCGTGGCCGGGCAGCCGTATCTGCTGGAAACGGTCTTCGCCGGCTTCTTCATGATGGATCCGGACGACGATTCGCGGTTCTTCGCGTTCGACATGGGTTACGTCGAGCACCCGGAACTCGGCCAGATGGTGATCAGCAACTCCAACACCAACAACAAGACGACCGGGCCGATCGTCCTGAACTGCACGAACGGCGGCACCGCCTCAGGTTACTTCGATGACATGACGATGGCCGAGTACACGAGTGTAGTCCGGCCCTGGCTGCAATCGGCCATGCCTGCCGCCTTGGCCCGGCTCCGGCAGCTCAACCCCGGCATGCCGGTGCTGCCGCCCGAGGTCCTGTCCAACATACTGGCCAGGTACGACCTGGATCCTGCAACCGAACTGGTGTTCTGGTTCGGCGCAACCAACGAGTACGCCAGCTCCAACTTGGCGGGCACGGATGCCTGGGAATTCACGCCGCGCCGACTTGGGGCCTGTTGCGTCGGGAGCACCTGCGTGGCCGACAAGACCGCCGCGGAGTGCCTCGCCATGGGGGGCATTTGGCAGGGCGCGGGAACGGATTGCTTCCCTAATCCTTGCGTTCCGATCGACTACTACTGGGATTTCCTGACCGGCGAGTTGGGCGGCAACGGGTGGAACGGGGAGTGGATCTACTATCCCGAGTCGCCCAGCGGCCCGTGGTGGAACATGTGGTGGCCGAATGAATTCGCCCTCGACCGGCAGAAGCAGATCACGGTGACCTTCGACGTGAACTTCCCGACGGGCGGCGGGTTCCTGGAGGTGGCCCTGAACTGGTCCACGCCGGATTGGACGAATACCGATCGGCCTCCGCTGGCTGCCGAAGAGCAGTACATCGAGCGGGCCATCCTGGGGGTGATCACGACGCCGGGGACGCACACGATGAGCTTCATCGTGCCGTACTGCCCGCGGTGGGTGTCGATGGACATCCGCGGGGATGCTTACATCATCGAGGGCACCATCGACCATATCTGCCTGCCCGGGCCGGTTCGGGGGGCGTGCTGCGTCGGTATCACCTGCCTGCCGAATCTGACGCAGAGCGAATGCGAGAGCATCGCCGGCGGCATCTGGCAGGGGCCGGGCACGGACTGCTTCCCCAATCCGTGCCGGCGGATCGACTACTACTGGGATTTCCTGACCGGCGAGTTGGGCGGCAACGGGTGGAACGGGGAGTGGATCTACTATCCCGAGTCGCCCAGCGGCCCGTGGTGGAACATGTGGTGGCCGAATGAATTCGCCCTCGACCGGCAGAAGCAGATCACGGTGACCTTCGACGTGAACTTCCCGACGGGCGGCGGGTTCCTGGAGGTGGCCCTGAACTGGTCCACGCCGGATTGGACGAATACCGATCGGCCTCCGCTGGCTGCCGAAGAGCAGTACATCGAGCGGGCCATCCTGGGGGTGATCACGACGCCGGGGACGCACACGATGAGCTTCATCGTGCCGTACTGCCCGCGGTGGGTGTCGATGGACATCCGCGGGGATGCTTACATCATCGAGGGCACCATCGACCATATCTGCCTGCCGCCGCAGCTCGGCGCCTGCTGCCAGCCTGGCGGAGCCTGTGCCATGACGACGCAGGCCGACTGTCTGCCGCCCGGAATCTGGCATCCCGAGTGGCAGAGCTGCGATCCCAACCCGTGCCCTTGGGATCTGGTGGTTTGCGAGCCGCAGGGCGGACCGGCGAACAATCCGTCCCATCCGCCGACCTACTGGTACGACGTGACGCCCTACGGTTTTGGTCGCTGCGACTTCCATGTGCGGGTGTACGACCCCAACCCGGCGAACTACACGAATGCAAGCCTGCCGGCGGCAACCTGGACCTTCGTCGTGCATGAGGTCAATCCCGGTGAGTGGTGGGCCTCGTGGTATGACCCCGGCTGCGTCAATGCGATTTTCAGCACCTTCCGTTTCCAATTCGACAATCCCAACCCATGTGTTTGGAGCGACTGGACGACCACGATCAGCGGTACGTCTGATCCGTTTGATCAACCGATCGATCAGTCGCAGAACCACTCGGACCAGCCCGACGGCCTCGGCTATCGCGTCCACGCCCCGCGGCCCCGCGACTTGGAGCCGAAGTGGCATCAGGGACCGCATCCGCCGCTACAGGGTTTTGATGCCGCCTCAGATTACTGGTGGCAGAGCGGCGGTTCGGTCAGCAAGTGGGAGCAGATGCCCGATCCGACTTACGCCGGTTATCACGCCCACGACTGGTGGGACAACGGAGTCCGCCGCCTGGTTCTGGCCGACGATTGGCTCTGCGAAGGCGGCCTCGTCACCGACCTGCACTGGTGGGGCACGATCGAGGCCCCCGGCTCCGGTCTCGCGGGCTTCCGCCTGAGCATCCACGACAACAGCATGGCCGCTTGCATGCCGGCGGAGCCTCCGGCGTGGCTGCGGGACGTTCCGATCAGTCAGATTACGGTGACTTCCACCGGCCTGTTCAACGCCATCGGACAGGAGATCTTCCTCTACGAATACAACCTGCCGCAGAGCGAGTGGTTCGCCCAGGTGGCCGGGCAGACCTACTGGTTCGACGTCTCGGCGATCTCCAACGATCCGCACTTCCCCTGCCAGTGGAACTGGCAGCGGGCAGCCGGCATGCCGCAATGGCTGTGCCCGCCGATGTATAAAGACATCCCGCCGTTCCCGATGTGGGCGGCGTTCGGTCCCGACATCAACTTCGCCTTCCGCATCACGTCGCAGCCGGGGCCGGGTGTCGAGGTGAACAAAGTGGTTGCCGACGACTTCATCTCGGACGGGCGTCCGATTCAAGCGGTCGGCTGGGTCGGCAGCTACTTTGATGAGCGCTATGAACCGATTTACTTGCCGATGCCGCCTTACGTGCTGGATGGCTGGCTCATCAGCTTCCATCACACCCTTCCGGATGCGGTGTGCCCGCCGGACATCCTCACCGGCGTCGGGCCGACCGTGCTGGGCGTCTACTTCGCGCCCGCTGACGCCGTGCGGATCGAGCCGTACGGCGATTACCTCGACTGCTTCGAACATCGTGTGTACGGGTATGAGGTCGATCTCAGCCGCTGCTGCCTGATTTGTGCCGTGCCCGATCCGCGGCTGCCGGATCTTCCGCCTCCGGCGCAGCCTGGGGCCTTCCGCGAGGTGAGCGGTTTCGGCTACTGGCTGGATATCCAGGCCGTGGTCGGCGCGAAGTGGATTCCGATGATGACCGAGCAGTGCGAGCTGGTGCTGACGGGTCACCTGCCGTCGCCGCAGACGCCGGACGGGCACTTCTGGGGCTGGCACACCAGTCCCGAGGCGCGGCTGGAAACCGCCTGCACCGGGCGGATTGCGGATCGGACGCCGTATCCGCCGGATTGCTGGGAGTACGGCGACTGGGTGAAGCAGCCGTGGCTGTGCCCGACCATGCCGCCGGTTCCGCCGGTAAACATGGCGTTCACGTTGCTGGCGCCACCGTGCCTGGCGGGCGACGTGAACTGGGACGGCGTCGTGGACGTGAATGACATCGGCTGTTTCGTGAACTGCCTCCTCTACGGCGCGATGCCGGGGTGTGTCTGTCCGTGTGCCGAGATGAACGGCGACGGCGTGGTGGACGGCCTCGACATCCAGGGCTTCGTGGACGCGCTGCTGTCGCCGTGACGGCAGGCGATCCAGCGCCGTCGGCGGAGTTCAGCCGACCGCCGGCGGCGCGCCAAGCACAACCATCGGCGGATGAGAAGCCGGTGCTTGCATAAGGCGGCGCCGCTTGCGGAAGGGCCCTCCGCGCGGCGCCGCCGCTATTTGAGCTGGTGGGATGGCACTTGGCGAAGCCGGTCAGGCGGGCTGGGTCTTCATGCCTTTGGCGACCCAGGGCTTGGCCAGGACCAGCAGGACGCACGTGATCATCGCGATGCAGGCAAAGATGAACCACATGGCTTGCGGGTTGCCCGCGCCCTCCGCCGGGCAATATTTGTCCATCAGATGGCCGGAGTAGAGGAGCGGAACCAGCATCTTGGTCATGAACCAGGGCAACTGGGCCACGCCCATGTACTGCCCCGTCCGCCCTTCGGGAGCGATCTGGGCCGCGTACTGGAGAAAGCGGGGCTGCCAGATCGATTCCCCGATGGTCATGAACAGGATGTAGCCAAACAGGGTAAAGGCGTTCGTGCCGATGGCCAGCAGGTAAGCGGGCGCGGCCATGACGAACGTTCCCAGGATCATCATGGCGTAGACGCCGCGCTTTTGTGTGAGAGCGGCCAGAATGGGCGCGAAGATGAACACCAGCAGGGCATTCAGGTTGGAGGCGATCTCGAATTTCTCCCCGATCCAGCCTTCGTATGAGCGGCTGACATACTGCGGCAGGACCAGCCAATTATAGGTGAAGAGCGTCTGCACGGGCATCAGCGCGAAGATGAAGAACGCGAAGCGGGCATCGGCCAGGGGGTGGTTCTTGAGCCAGCGACAGACGGCGGCCCGCCCACCCCGCGGCAGCAACCCATAAGTCACCACCAGGGCCGCGGCAAGGTAGAAGCCGCTCAGTCGATATACGGTGGCCGCGTTGCGCAGAACCAGGAAGTACAACACTGCCGACACGACGGCCAGAATGGCCAGAACCACGAACCAACCCTGGGCGGAGAGCCTCGCGTCGTCCGCCGGAGCGGAAGCCGCCTCCGCCGGGGATACCGAGGCGGCGGGTTCTTTCTTCTCGGAGGCTTCTTGGTTGATTTTTTGCGTCTCCTCGCGGGCCTGGGTGGTGGCTTTCTCCACGGTCCGCCGCGAAAGCACGACGACGGTCCAGAGGAGGGCCACCGCGGTCAGGCCGGTGTAGACCCAGTAAGTGCCCGGGATGCCGAGGTTGGCGTAGTCCTTGTCTCGAAAGAGAAAGGCGAAGCTGTTCAGGTAGCCGCCGAGATTCATCAGGGCGTAGATCATGGCGAAGGCCATGCCGGCGGTCCGCGGCGTGGTGAATTGGCGTATGGCGGCGTACGCCGCCGGCTGATACATGCCGTACCCGACCACGACCAGCACGATGCCAGCCATCGTCGTCAGGTGCAGAGCGGAACCCAACCCCATCGGCTGGAAACCGAGCACCGTGGGAGCCGCTGCGATCAGACCCCGCCCGAGAATCAAGAGGATGAATGCCAGAATCAGCGCTCGCCGAACGCCGTACTTGTCACCGACGAAACCCAGAAAAAACATGGCCAGCGTGATGCCCGCCGTAAGCACCATGACCATGTAGTGGGCCCAGGTGTTGGGGTCTGGTACGCCGGCGAAGACGAAATCCGAGAAGTGCAGGGTGAGGTAGGTCAGGACGCCGAAATACGACAGCCCCTCCAGAAGGTAGCCGAAGTTGATCCCCCACAGCGCCCGCGGGGCATGGACGAGATCGATGAACGGCTGCACGATTTCGCGGAGCGGACTTTTGGGGGCGTCGGTCGAGGTCGGATTGGCCATGGTTGAATGCCTTGGTCGCGGGTCTGCCGGCTGCCGAAACGCGGCGGTCGTTGCCGGGCCTGACGCCGCCGTTGGCGGGAGAAGATACGCCGAAGACGGCCGGCGTGAAAGAGCAGCGGTGAATCGTCAAGGCACCGCCGACGAAGTCTGCGCCGCGACGACGCGTCTTCGCCGTCGGCCCGTGTGAATGATCGCCCCCAGGAAGACCCCGCCGCCGAGCACCGCGGCCCCCAACGCGGGGAGTAGATAGGGCGGCCGGTAACGAAACTCCACGACATGCTCGCCGGCGGGCAGGCGGATGCCGCGCATGTTGTAATTGGCCCTGAAAATCGGGGTCTCGCGCCCGTCCACCCAGGCCCGCCAGTGACGATGGTAGTTGTCGCGGACGATGAGATAGCAGTCGGCGTCGGCCGTGGCGCGAAACCGTTGACGGCCGCTGTGGAGTTGCTCGGCGACGGCCTGCCCGGCGACAGCCCGCGGGGGCAGCGGTTCGCCGACCGCGGCGCGGTCCGCCTCCGCGACCCAGGCGCAGCGCCGAAGATCTTCGGTCCCCTCGCGCAAACCCGCGAGGATCTCCTCGTCTTCCGCCGGCCGCACGCCGCCCACGAGAAAGGCCCGGTCGAACACGGCGGTGTTTTCCAGGATGGTCATATCGCCGCTGTGCACCACGCGATAGCGGGTGAGATCATGGCCTTCGCTGCTGCGGACGGTCACCGTCAGGTCGCCCGGGCGTGGCACACCCTGCACGGACAGCTCGCCGGAGGGAATCAAGTCCACTCCCTTCGTGCACCGCAGCTCCGCCGCGCCGGCGTGGCCAGCGGCCACAGCCAGCTCCAGTCGGTAAGGGCGGCCGGCCTCGAATCGGAAGGCCGGCAGGTCGAACGCGACTTCTCCCCAGGCGGGTTGCCAAACCCCCGATACGGGTTCCGCGGCGCGGCCCGTGAGCAGATCGACCACGGTGAGCCGCAATCCGTTCGGATCAGCCAGATGGTTGTCCATCAGCCGCACCGACACCCGCGGCGCCGTCAGCGAGTGCGACGCGACGAACGTCTGCGTGGCGAATTCGCCCGACCGCAGCAGGAACGAGTCGTTCCATTCCGGTTGATGCAGGAGGTCTCGACGGCCGCTGTCGCGAAACAGGGCGAAGGTCAGCTCGCCGGGGTGTTCCTGCCCATCCAGCAGCAGCGGGCCGCAGTGAAGAATGTAGACACCCCGCGTGCATAGCAGGCGCAGGCTCCCTTCGCTGCCGTCGGCTCGGCGAATCTCCAAGGCGTATTCCCGACCCGGCTCGAATGGCCTTGCGGCCAGGTCGAACTCCAGCGTGCCCGTTGCGGCGTGCCACTCGGCGTGGGGGTATTCCCACGCCTGGCCCGCGGCGACGTCCCGGATGCGCAGACTCAGCGTCGAAGCATCGGCGAGGCCGAATTCCGCGCAACGCACGGTGAGACGGTCGACGGTCATCGCCCTCGGCGCGCGCACGTGCTGAACGACAGCACCGCCGGGCGGCAAGACCAGATTGTCGTTCCATTCCTTTTGCTGCAACAGGTAGTCCCGCGAGAGATCCTCCGGTCTGCGACCTGGTCCGAGCACGACAAACTTGATGCCCAAGGCATCGACGAACTGGCGATCCAGTCGGGTGGCTCGGCTGCCGCTGAACAGGTACTGCGTCGCGTGGCGGGCGAAGGCGTCCGGGGCCACGAGGCGATACATCTCTTTTTCGCGAGCCGTGGTGAAGGCCCGCCCGCTGAAGTTGTTCACGCCGTAGTAAAGCGGCGTGTTGGAGAGAAACGACGTGCCCATCGCCAGGATCTGATGCTCTCCGGTGTTGGCTTGCAGGAAGCGGATGCCGGGCGTGACGGGGAAGAACGCGTCGCGGGGGATCGTGGGGTTCCAATTGGTCGGTCGGGCGGATAGGAAGCACTGCCGCAGGTTCTCACGAACGGTGAGGGCCGGATCGTTACGCAGACCCAGCGAGGTCCGATCCATGAGCTGAAGATCGAGAAAGACCAGAATCCCAACGGTGATTTTGAGGAACCGAGAGGGGCGTCGCCTCCACAACAGCGTGGCGGCAGCCAGCAAGCTCACCCCGAACACGACCCCTTGCACCCACTGATGGGCCGAAACGAACGGTGCCGGGACACGATCGCCGTAATAGCCCGACACCCCCGCGACCACGATGGCCGCCAAGAAGGCCAGCAGAGACAAGCCGACCCAACGGGTCGCCGCTCCCCGCGGCCTGCTCAGATCATCCAGCGCCCAGGCGGCCAGCATGGCCAGGATGAAGAAGAACAACACCTTCTGTCGGGTGTTCGGACTGCTGCCAAAGACCGGCAAACTCTGTAGAAGATCGAGGATCCCCCCCACGTTGAAGAAGAGGCCCAGTAACCAGGCGGCGAAGAGCAAATAGAACAGGCGAAGCCCGCCGAACCGTCGCCAGGAGAACCCGGCGACGGTGATCAGCAAGGGCAGGACCCCGATATAGATGCAGTGCTCGAACCACCAGAAATTGTCGCCGGGCAGGTCCAGCACGGGCGCCCGCGCCGTCGGCGGCCCGCACAGGAAGGGGAAGAAAAAGGTCAGCCAGGTTGCCGGCGGCATCGTGCGGAGGCCGTGGCCGGCGCGATATCCCCAGTCGAATTGCGCGAAGTAGTCCGCGGTCGCCAACAGTGCCGGCAAGGAGAGGACCACCGCCACGCCGCCGAGCAGCAGGCCGAGGCCGAGCAAACGAAGCCTCCGACCCGTCTCGCCGACCGCCCGCACGATCGCGTAAAGGCCGATGAAGTAGAGGCAGTACACTGTCCCCGCCGGAAAGCCCGAGATGATGTTGAAATGGAGCAGAAGCGGCAGGGCTGCGGTCCAGCGCAAGCTGCGGTCGCGAATGACCCGCTCGACGGCGTAGAGCGTGATCGGCAGCGAGGCCAACTGAAACGACAGCGAGCGTCCGAACGTCTGGACCGGAAAGCTGCCGAAGGTGAAGACGATGGCCCCGCAGATCGCCGCCCAACGTCCCAGGCCCATGATGCGGGCGTACTTGAAGAAGAACAGTCCGCCGAGAATCTGACGCAGCAGCACGAAGGCGGTCATGCCTTCCGCGGCGCCGAGGGGCAGCACCAGCAGGACCAGCGGCAGCAACAGCATGTGATGGGCGATGACCCAGAAGAAGGGCGTGCCGTTCTGCGTGCGATCGCACCAGGCCGGCAGGTCGCCCCGCAGGAGGCAATCGCGAACGTACCCAACGGTGGGCATCATGCTGTCGACTTCGTCGGATAGCACGTTGTTGTAGGACAGTTCGCGGAGGGCCGGGTCCAGGGCGTTCCACGGCGGATAGGAGAACAACTGGGCGGCAGGAGAGATGACTTCGCCGTGCAGGAACACGCGGGGATAAGCAGCGACGTGGGCCGCCACGAGGATCGCGATCACCAGCAGGTCGTTCCACCGCTGCGAGCGACCGGGCGTTGCCGTCGGCAACCCGGGCCCTGTGTCGACGGCGGGCGATGGCGGGTCACTGGCGACAACCGGGCTGGATAAACTCGATACGGCCATGAGCGCTTGCGGAGGAGACCTCGCCGGATACCGCCAGGGACCAGGGCCCGGCTTGGGTCTGGCGAACGTGATCGGGCGATTGTAGAGACGCCGCGCCGGGCGGTCAAAGAAGCAAGCGATCCCGCCGATGGGTCACGGCCGGTGTTCCGCGGCGATTGCGGGCCGCTCGGCACGTCGCTAAAATCGCCCCCGTGTCCGTCGACGCCATCGAGAGCCGGTCCGATGCCTGATTCCATCGCCCGAGAGCCTTCGCGGACCGTTCGCGGCCGGCGTCTTGCACATCTGCTGGTCGCCATTCCCGCCCTGAACGAGGAGAACACGATCGCCGAGGTCATCGCGGCCGTGCCGCGAACCCTGCCCGGCGTGGATCGGGTCGAGGTGTTGGTGGTCAACGACGGCAGCACCGACCGCACCGTGGAAGAGGCCCGCCGGGCCGGGGCCGAAGTCGTGCACCATGCGGCGACCCGCGGTGTCGGAGCGGCCTTCCACACCGCTTTGGCCCACGGTTTGCAACGGGGCGCCGATCTGATCGTGACCATCGACGGGGACGGGCAATTCGACCCCCGCGATATCCCCGCCCTGATCGAGCCGGTTCTGCGGCACGAGGCGGACTTCGTCACCGCCTCGCGCTTCAAGGATCCCGCCCTGACGCCGGAGATGCCGACCCTCAAGCGCTGGGGCAATCGGCTGATGAGCCGGTTGATCTCCCGGCTGGTCGGGCAGCGTTTTCACGACGTGTCCTGCGGCATGCGGTGCTACAGCCGGCAGGCGGCGGCGAGCCTGAATCTGTTCGGCCGCTTCACCTACACTCAGGAGGTTTTCCTCAACCTGGCCTTCAAAAACCTGAACATCGCCGAGGTGCCGCTGCGGGTCCGCGGACGGCGACAGTTCGGCGAGAGCCGCGTGGCCGGCAATCTCCTGCGCTACGCGGTGAATACCTCCCGCATCATCTTCCGCTGCTACCGCGACTACCGCCCCTTGCGGTTTTTCGGCGGCCTGTTCCTGGCGCTGGTCATTCCCGCCGTGGGGTTGGGCGTCTTTCTGATGGTTCATTACTTGCGGACCGGGGCCTTGTCGCCTCACAAATGGGCGGGCTTCGCCGCCGCGGCCCTCACCATGCTCGGCCTGCTTTCGATTCACATGGGGCTGATCGGCGATATGCTCAACCGCCACCGGGTGTATCTGGAGGAGCTGCTGTACCACCGCCGCGTGGGCGCGGCGGAGCTTCCGCCGTGTGCGAGCCGCGGAGCCGAGGAGACGTCCGGGCAGCACGTCTCTTCGCCGGTGGGGAGAGACCGATGAATCATCGCCCCGTCCGGTCGCGGGATCGGTTCCTGGTTTTCGGCGCGCCGGCCGTCGGCGAAGAGGAGATCGCCGAGGTCGTCGCCACGATCCGGAGCGGGTGGCTCGGGACCGGGCCGAAGGTGGCTCGCTTCGAGGAGGACTTTCGCCGCTACCGCCGGGCCGAGCACGCGGTGGCGGTCAGTAGCTGCACGGCGGCGCTGCATCTCAGCCTGTTGGCGGCGGGCCTGCGTCCCGGCGACGAGGTCATCACCACGCCGATGACCTTCTGCGCCACCGTCAACGCCATCATCCACGCCGGCGGCACGCCGGTCCTGGCCGACGTCGACCCCGTCACCATGAACCTCGACCCCCGCCGCGTTGAAGAGCGGCTGACTTCTCGAACGCGGGCCGTCCTGCCCGTACACTTCGCCGGGCGCTCCTGCGACATGGACGCCCTGTGCGGTCTGGCCGATCGTCACGGGCTGGTCCTCATCGAGGACTGCGCCCACGCCATCGAGACCGAGTACCACGGCCGGCCCGTCGGCGGCTTCGGCCGGTTCGGCTGTTTCAGTTTCTATGTGACCAAGAACGTTATCACCGCCGAGGGCGGCATGGTGCTGGTCCGAGACGAGGCCGACGCCGCCCGCATCAAGATGCTGGCCCTCCACGGCATGAGCAAGGACGCCTGGAAGCGATTCAGCGATGAGGGTTACAAGCACTATTACGTTGTGGAAGCGGGCTTCAAGTACAACATGACGGACTTGCAGGCGGCCATCGGCATCCATCAGTTGCGGCGGGTCGAGGATTATTGGCGGCGTCGGCTGGAGATCTGGCGACGCTACGACGCCGCCTTTGCGGACCTGCCGATCGGCCGTCCGGCACCGCCGGAGCCGCACACGCGACACGGCTTGCACCTCTATACGATCCTCGTGGATGAGCGAACGGCCGGCCTGAGCCGGGACGCCTTTCTCGCCGCCATGACCGCGCACCACATCGGCGTCGGAGTGCATTACTTGAGCGTGCCGGAGCATCCGTTCTATCAGCAGCGGTTCGGCTGGCGTCCCGAGGACACGCCCAACGCCATGCGGATCGGCCGCCAGACGGTCAGCCTGCCACTCTCGGCCAAGCTAACCGACGACGACGTGAGCGATGTCATCACCGCGGTTCGCCGATGCCTGGGCGCGGCGTAGCGTCGATACTGCGGAGCTGTCCACACTCCATGCGGATCTGTATCATCACTAGTTCGTTTCCACTCAACCCGACCGACGCTCGCGCTGCCGCCGGGCTTTTCGTCAAGGATTTCGCCCTGGCCCTGGCCGAGGAGGGGCATCGCGTCACGGTGGTCACGCCGGACAAGCGGCCCGGAGACAAGGAAGACCCGTGGGGAGTATCGGTGCGGTGGTTTCCCTGGCTCGGGGGGCACAAGCCGCTTTCTTCCATGAAGCCCTATTCGCCGATCGATGCCTTGGCGATGGTCTCCTTGTTTCGGCAGGGCCGCCGGGCTTTGGAGGAGTTGATCGCTCGCGAACGCCCCGACCATGTGCTGGCGATGTGGGCCGTTCCGGCGGGCCGTTTGGCGATGGGTCTCAAGGCGCGACACGGGATTCCGTTCACCGTCTGGTGCCTTGGTTCGGATATCTGGACTTACGGCCGCTATCCGGTTCTACGAGGCGTGGTCCGCGGCGTGTTGCGGGCCGCCGATCTGGTGTACGCCGACGGGCTGGAGCTGGCGGCCCGAGTGGAGCAGTTGTCGGCGCGGCCGTGCCCGTTCCTGCCATCCTCTCGCCGGCTGAACCGCGGCCTGATCCAGCCGCTGAACCTGCCGGCAGATGAGTTCAAGTTCCTCTTCGTCGGCCGCTACGCCCCGGTCAAGGGTGTGGATGTGCTGCTCGAGGCAATGGCCCGGTACGTTCAGGAGGGGCATCGCGGACACCTGTACATGTTCGGCGGCGGGCCCCTGGATGGCTACGTTCGCGAAAGAGCGGCACGGCCCGATCTTCGCGACCGCGTGACGGTCGGGGGTTATGCGGACGAGCAGGTCGTGGTATCTTACCTGGAGGCCTGCGACTGTCTGGTCATTCCGTCGCGGATGGAGAGCATACCGGTGATCTTCTCCGACGCCCTGCAAATGGGCCGCCCGCTGATCGTGAGCGACGTGGGCGACATGGGACGGCTGCTGCGGGAGGCTGGGGCCGGAATGGTATGTGCCCCGGAAGATTCCGCGGACCTGAGCCGCGCCATGGGGGAAATGGTTGCTGGCGTGACCCGCTGCGCTTCTCGTATCCAGGCGCTGGCCGCCCGCTTCAATATCGTCCGGGTGGCCCGACAATGGACGGCGGAAGCGGCCGCATTGTGAGAGCGTCGATGAACAATGAAACCACAACCCGACAGCAGGAATACTGGGACCAACGAGCCAAGGGGGCAGTACGTGGCCTCAAGAACAGGGTGCTGGCGCGGTTCTTTCGCACCGGGTTTGTCGGAATCAACCGCATTCGGGAGTATTATCTAGTGTCTCGAAGACTGTTGGGCGACACCGTTCTGGATGTCGGTTGCGGCGACGGTGCTTTCCTAGCTCGTCTTCAGAGGCTGTCGAAGCAGAAGCACTGGTCAGGGATTGATTTCAGCCCGCCGATGGTTGAGATCGCCAGGGCCCGCGGGCTGGATTGCCGGGTGATGAACATGTGTCGTCTGGAATTCCGGGACCAGGCCTTTGACACCGTCTATGCGGTACGGGCGGTGAAGAATGTCGTCGAGCGGGCCGGTCAGGAACTGGCTCTGAAGGAGATTAGTCGCGTGGCACGCCGCCGCGTCATCATCTTCGACAGCTTCATGTGGCCGGGCTCACCGAAGAAGATGCCCTTCTACAATCTAGACCTTGACCTCAGACAGGTGAAGCGGGTGATGCAGGAAAGCGGCTACCGGCTGGTGGAAGAGTCTTTCTTTCCGTCCAAGTTCCTTTTTCTTAAGACTGTCGCCGAGCAAGTCAGCTCCGAGGGCTGCCTGGTTTTTGACAGGGCTGGTTGATGTGCAGCGATTCGGGACGTTCAGAACCGAGCTTCGGAGCCGGTATCGAAGCGAAAACTGGGCATCAGTGGTTCGCGAGGTTGCTGCTTCTGGTCGTCCTGGGCGGGGTTCTGCTATATATTCGGCAGGAATTCCGAGCCATCCGGGCCCACGAGTTTTCTCTGCGCTGGCTGCTCTTGGCAGCAAGTTTCTTGATCGCCGTTGCGACCTACTTGATCAACTACGCCATTTGGCTCAGGCTCACTGCGGCATTCTCGCTTCGTGCGAGCCTGCGGCAATCATCCTATGCCTGGTTCGTTTCCCAACTGGGCAAGTACGTTCCCGGCAAGTTCACCATGCTGCTTTTGCGGATGAATGCTTATGCCGGACAACCCCGGCGCAAGATTGCCGCCGCCTCGGGCGTCGAGTTTCTGGCCAGTGTTGCCGCTTCTGCGGTGGTGGTTCTCATTGGCGTCGCGTTCTCTCCCGCGCACTTCGGCGCTGAAGTTCGGGCGGCGTCGGTATTGCTATTGGCTGTGTTGTTGATTGTGCTGTATCCGCCGTTTCTCCTGCGTGCGATCAACTTCCTGCTGGACCGTCTGAAACGCGAGGCGATCACGGAAATGCCCTCATACGGCCTGATGCTGGCGGCAGTTGTGTTGTATACACTCAACGGCCTGATCGCCGGAATTTGGGCGTTCTTGCTGTTCAACTCGCTGAGCCCCTTGACCTGGAGCAACTACCTCGTGTTGACCGCGAGTTGTTATGGCGCCAGCTTGATCGGATTCGCCGCCCTGTTCGCGCCGGGGGGTATCGGCGTGCGCGAGGGAATCCTTTTCTTGATACTGCCGCTGTTCATGCCCAAACCCACAGTCATCGTTGGCACTATTCTGATGCGCTTGTTGGTTATCGCAGTGGAGTTGACGCTGGCCGTTTCGGCGGCTGTGGTTTCAAAGCTTGGGGGCGGGGATCGGCTCCCGGCGCCCCCGCCGGAGCCCAGCAGCCGATCAGCAGCCTGAGGACGGTCGGCTCTAAAGCCGAGTGCGAACGGACGGCTTGACAAAACCACCCGGACAAAGTAACCCACCTGCCGACCGATCGCCCGCCGTCGATCCGGTGACTGATGTGAACTCATGACGCTCGCAGCTTCGTCGTCTCCGGACCTCGGCCCGCGCCAGACCGCGTTGGTCTTGTTTCTGATCCTGCTCCTCGCCGCGTTCCTGCGGATCGACCATTACCGCGGCTTCGACCATTCCGACGAGATGGAGTACCTTCAGGCGGCTTCGGACCTGGCCGCCGGCGACTATCGCCTGCCGTCACCCGGCGATGGGGGCCACGCTCGCCTGCGCTGGACCATCATCCTGCCGTTGGCGGGGGCCATAGCCCTCTTCGGTCCCGATGACCGGGCCTGTGCCGCGCCATTCGTGCTGGCGTCGCTGTTGGGCATTGTCGTGGGTTACGCCTTGGCCCGCGACCTGCTCCGCTCGCGGAGCGCCGGTCTACTGGCCGCGGCCCTGCTGGCGGTCGCCAGTCAGGAGGTGGCCTGGGCCACGCGGCTCTATCCGGATGCCCTGCAATCTTTGTTCATGGCTCTTGGTGTCTGGCTGTTGCTGCCTTCCGGCGGCCTTGCCGGAGGTACGGGTGCCGCAGATTCCGGGCGTTTGCCGCCGCGTCAGGCTCGCCGCGCTATCCTGGCCGGCATCTCCTTTGCTTTGGCGCTGAACACCAACATCATCTCGGCCATCTTCGTGCCGGTTCCGATGATGGTTTTGATTCTGGCTCATTCCCGACGGCACGCGGTTCGGCTGGCCTCGTGGATGGTCGTGGGTTTCGCCGCCATCTACCTGCCGCTTACCGCGTTGTATGCCGGAGTCGCGGACGATCCCTTCCTGGAGCTGACGGCCATCGGCTACAGCTACAAACCCAGCGGCGAGGCAATGGACATGGGCGGATTCCTCGGCGGTCGCTGGGCCCGCGGTTGGTCCCGCTTCGGCACGGACGTGCAAACGCCCGCCTATTACGAAGTCTTCCGCCTGCTGATGACCCACGAAGGCTTCCTGGCCGTGGCCCGCCCGGCCGGCTGGTGCCTTCTGCTGGGGCCGCTCTGGCTGTGTATGCCGTCCGCCCATCGCCGGGCCTGGGGCCTTGCCGCTCTCTGGCTGCTGCTTCTGTACGCCGCCTACGAGTTCGGAGGGTCTTTCCTGCCTTTGCGCAAGGTGCCTCGCTACCTGCACATGTTCATCCTGCCCATGGTCCTGCTGATCGTGGCGACCTGGGGGCCTTGGCTTCGGGGCCGGGTGCTGGTCATCGGGCTGTTCCTGGCGGCTCTCTTCTCCGTCGCTCACGACGTCGCGGGGCGGGTTCTCATGGGCGGCGGCACGGGCCGATCCGGATGGGACGCGGTGATGACCGGGGAGTACGCCGTGTTGGCGTATCTCCTGATCTTCGGCCTCCTTCTGGCCGGGCGGAAGCCGGCGGCTCCGGCCCTGGCGACGGGCCTGCTGCTGTTCACCGTGTTTCTTTGGTGCCAAAAGCTCGGCACGGGCCTGAACTTCCACACGCAACTGGGCCGCGTCGTGCAGGCGGCCGTACGCGAGGGCCCGGTCTACACGAATTGCTGGCGGACCCGCATGTTCCTCCGCTGCCTGCATCTTCACCATCTGGGGCGCGATGGCGTGGTCACGGCCTGCCACGAGGAGGACTTGCTGCGCGCCGTGGAGGACGGGCGGATCGTGGTCATGTATGCCCGCCCCGTCTCCCAGTACGGCTACTGCGCGTTGTCTCAGGAAGACTCCGAGAAGCTGTTGCCCACGCTCCGTGAGAGATGCAGCCTGCTGCTCGACAACGGGCTTTACCGGGTGTTCGCGCCGCGGATCGGGACGACCTCCGGTGAGACTAGCGACCGGCCGGCGTCAGATGCGGAGCGGGGCTGAGCACGGCCGTCGGCGATCGGCGGGTCTGCTCGTCCTCGGCAGTCCGCGTGCGGTCCGCGGTGCCGTCGCGATAGCCGCCGTCGTGGAGCTGCGGTAGCCGCTGCGGGGTCGCCAGCCGCCGGCCGCCGGAGGGCACCGGCTTGACGGAATAGCTCGACAACGCCATGCACTGGCTGTGCCATCGACATCGCACCTCGCCGCAGAATCCTTCGGATCGGCCGAAGCACGGATGATGGCCCTCCGTCCGCTGTATGTGGTGGATCAGATCGAAGTTGGGCATTTCCCCTGTTTCCACGGCCCGACGAACAGCGCGGTCGCGAGCGGTGCGAATGTCGAGCATGTCGAGAAACCTTTCTATCTCCGACCCTTCGAGCAATCTGCCGGACCGCGGATCCCACGATGGCCGCCGCTCCCTGCGGCGGCCCGCGGTCCTCCGGCTACTTGTGTCGGATGCGCGACAGGGCCGGTTAAGCAAATTCCTGCAACCGCACAGCGGGAGGTTTCTCAGCACGCGAACGACGGTCGCTCGTTCCACAGCCCCGCGGAGTGGCGAAAACAGATTTGATAAGGTGACTTAATCAACTTGCCGGAGCCGCCACCATCGCACCGTCACACGCCAGACCGGATGATGGATCGCCGGGTCAAGGCGGTCTTTCCAAGCGGCGAAGGAGTCATACAGGTGGCGTTCTTCGCCTTGCAGCTCGTATCCCCGAGCCAGGCGTTCTTCCACGACCTGCCAGTCGGGCAGGTCCGTGAAGCCGGCGGTCTGGAGGGTAACGACCGCAGTCGGCGGCAAGGGTCCGTCGAGGCGGGGGAGGATGGCCGATGGCGTCAAAGCCGGGCCGGGCGCAGAATCCGCCGTCCGATTCTGGTTATCGAAGGCCACGGCCCAGGCAGCCCGCTCCGGGGTGTCGCCGGCAGCGTGTCGGGCCTCGTACAACGCGAAGTAATACCGCGCCGATGGGTGTGAGGTGATAACCGGCGCGGCCACCGCTCCGGTGCGTGGGGCGAGGCGCCATTCAACAAAGAGACGCTGCGTGACCTCGGCCATGGGGTCCAGCCAGCGCAGGCTCGACCAGTGCCGCTCCAGGGTCAAATTCGCCATGCAACCCAACCAGCCGCAGACCAGGCAGGTGATCGTCGCTCGCTGGATCATCCGCCGGGCCGTGCTCCTTGAAGCTTCCCACGCCCCGGCCAGCAATCCAGCCGCCAGTAGGCTAAACCCGCCGCTCAGAGTGAGGATGTACTTGTCGATCATCGCTCGCGTCATGACGCCAACGAGTAGCGTCCCGCCCGCAATCAGCAGCACCGACCAGGCCTGGCGGCCTTGCCATCGGAGAAGCGCGACCAATCCGACCGCGGCCACTGCCATCGGTGCCCAGGCCCACCATGCCTCCGGCGAGGCCAGATTACCGGTCAGCAGGGCCAGCGTCGTTCGCGCGGCGGTGGATGTCCACCCTCCCCATGAACCGCCCGACTCCTGGAAGATCTGATACTGCCGAATCACGGCGGGCAGCCACGGCAGGTAAAGGACGACGGCCAGCACCGCCGCCGCCGGCCAGCGGCAGGCGGGATACCGAGATCGTGTATCGCGGATGGCTCCGACAACCCAGCACCAACCGGCCATGACCAGGCCGAACGTGTTGGTGTAGGCCAGGGCCGCAGCCACCAGGGACCAGGCCGCGGTGCGGTTCGTGTCTGAGCCGCGGTTCAGAGCGGAGGCGGTGCGGCGCGGCGCCGCCGTCAGCCACAGCAGGACGGCCGTCAGCAGAAACACCAGGGCATACCAACGGGCCGCGAAGCCGAAGAACAGGTGGGCCGGATGCAGCGCCGACAGCAGCATGGCCAGTATCCCGGCGCGGCGGCCGAACCACGCCTCGCCCGCCTGCCGCATGATGGGCAGAGCGGCGAGGAACAGGATGATCGAAAGACTCCGCAGAGCCGGCGGCCCCACGCCGAACAGGCGTGTCCAGCCATTGATGAGCAGATAGTAGAGCGGCGGGTCCGGCTCCACGCCCCGCCAGAGCGCCGAGACCATCTCCCCGATCGGCATGACATAACGCCGACAACTGAAGGCCTCGTCGTCAAAGACCGTGTAGCGCGCAGCCCCGCGGATCAGCGGTGCCGCCGCCAGCAGGAGGATCAGCAGAGTCCAGCGGTCGAACAGCCGTCGGGCGATGATCGTCCACCTGTGCCCGCCGAGGACGCGGCCCGCGGCGGCCGGCCGGGCACACACTCACCGGCCGCGGGCGGAACTGTCGATGAAACGCACCGGCGTGCCGACCCGCACCATCAAGGCCAGGCGGGTGACGTTCCAGTTGGTCAGGCGGAAGCAGCCGTGGGAGCCGGTCTTGCCGATGTTCTCCGGCTCGGGCGTGCCGTGAATGCCGTACCCTCGGGTGGCCAGGCCGATCCAGCACACGCCGACGGGATTCCGCGGGCCCGGCGGGATGGTCAGCACGCGGTGCACGTCCTTGACCTCCGGCCACATCGCCGGATTGAACGTGTACTGCGGGTTCATGACGACTTTGGTGACACTCGAAGTCCCGGTAAGGCGCCGGTCCTTGTTGCGGGCGATCGAACAGGGGAACAGGGCGATGCGGCGGCCGCTTCCGTCGAAGGCGGAGATCGTCTTGTTGCCGTAGTCGACTTCCAGCAGGTTGGCCCGCGGGAGGACCCGCGGCATGGTGACGTTGGGGATCAGCACGCGGTGCCCGGCGCGGAGTTTGCGCAGGTCCACGCCGGGGTTGAGCCGAGCCAGAGTGGCTTGCGAGCAATGCCCTCGCTCTGCGACCAGCGCCGCCAGCGAAGGGTACTTGAGCCGTTTGAGTCGGGCCTTTGCCTCCCAGTGCGTCGGGTTCGGCCCGACCTCCATCTCATCATTGGCCGTGATCACGGTGTAGCGGAGCGCGGGCTGATCGGCGACGCCCAGGGCCTGGGCGGTGGCCTGGTCGGGCACGCCGCTGACGGGCATCCCGGCGTACTCCTGGAACGCCTGGAGCGCCATCCGGGTCCGCTGGCCCATCTCGCCGTCGATCAAACCGGGCGAGAAGCCTGCCCGATCCAAGGCGGCCTGCCAGGCCAGGATGTCGGGGGCCGTCACGGCGCGGGCCGGGCTGGTATATGGCCGCGGGCTGCCGGGAAAGGTGGTCACGCGGACCTTGGCTCCGCCGCGGCCGGGTCGTCCCGCCGACGCCGATGGGGAGGCCGCAGGCGACCCGCCGGGTCGGACGGTGATCTCCAGCGGCGATGCCGCGGGCGTTTCGACGGTCTTGGGGGTAGTTCTCTCGAGCGTAGGAGGCGGCGAATCCCCGCCGCCGCGCAGGAACCGCTGGGCACGGGCCTCGTGGGCCGCCGCGGACGCCGCGATGACCGCAGCCAGCAAGAGCGGGGCCGACCGCAAGCGAGGCCTGTGGCCGCCCAAAAGCCGGGCCGGTCGAGACCGTCGGGGGATTGACTGCGACCATCGTTTGGACATGGCGGCTTCCTTTCAAGGGGATCCCCGCGCAGGGACTCCCCTCTCAATTTTCTATCGGCTGGAGCCGCTCCTCCTGTGCAGGGGCAACGCGGCCGCCTCGCCTGGGGACGCGGCTGTTCCGCAGTCGCTAGGTGGGGGGGACCAGGCCCTGGTCGAGAGTGAAGGCGATGAGGTCGTAGAAGGCGTGGCAGCCGACGGCCAGCCCGAAGCCCCGCACCACGAACACCGCCGCGAGGTAGGCTCCCGCCGCCGCCCGGAAGGCGAAGCTGCCGGCGGACCAGGCATCATTGCCGATGGGGGCGTAGTGGTGGGCCGAGAAAAGCAGCGAGGAGATGATCACCGCGAGGGCTACGCCGGTCACCTGGCGAACTCGCAGGATGTCGATCAGCAGCAGGGTGAGCAGGCTGATGACGATCAGACGGAAGACCAGCTCCTCGTAGATGCCGGCCCCGATGCACAACAGCAGTTCCTCGATGCTCGATCGCGGCCCGCCCTGCGTCACCGCCTCCAGCACTCGCCCGGGCAGGAAGTCGTTGAGCAGCAGGATGGGGATGGCCAAGATGACGCTTTCCCCGGCCATGCCCAGCAGTCCCCAGGAGGAGATCCGCCAGGCGTGGTGCGCGGCCACGTGCCAGACCAGGAGGATCAGGATCAGAGCGAAGCCGGGCAGATAGCCGCCGGTGGCCCCGAACAGGCTGAAGAACCAGTACAGGAGCTGCTGCGAGGCGAGGGCGGCGGGGCGGACCTCCAGCGAGAGGCTCCCGTGCGTCAGAGCCATTCCCACCTCGTAGGCCAGCACCATCGGCAGCAGGAAGACCAGGCACTGCAAGGGGCGGTGCGTCAAGTCCCAATAATGGGCCGGCAGGTCCTGCCGGCGGCGGGACGGCCGCGGAACCTGGGCCTGGGGTGGTTTGCGTCGTCTGGCCTGGACCGCCATGCCCGCCATGATTACCACGTCGGGCGATGAACGTCCAGTTGGCGGGCGAGTCGGGTGGGGCTGTTTGCTGTCAACGCTTGGCGGTCAGCAGGACGCCGGCGGCGGGAGGTCCGAAGGGCACGGGCAGGTGGTCGGCGTTCTGCTGCGACGGGTCGGTCGGATGGGGTGGGCCTTTGCCTTGAACGATCGAATCAGCGAGAGTACGGGGTCATGAGCACAATCGGCGAGATCCTGCGTAGCTTCTACGAGGCGCTGCTCCGGGCCTACGGCCCGCAAGGCTGGTGGCCGGGGCGGACGCGGACGGAGATCGTCGTCGGAGCCATCCTCACGCAGAACACCAACTGGGCCAACGTGGAGAAGGCCATCGCCCGGCTGGATGCCGAGGGATTGCTTGACTGGGCAGCGCTCCGCGACGTGTCGACCCCGCGGCTGGCGGAGTGCATCCGCCCCGCGGGCTACTACAACATCAAGGCGGCGCGGCTCAAGAACTTCGTCATCTGGCTGTGGGAGGAGCACGGCGGCGACTTCGACGGGCTGCGGGACCGCGACCTTGGCGGGCTGCGGGAGGAATTGCTGTCAATCCGCGGGATCGGCCGCGAAACGGCCGACTCCATCCTGCTATACGCCCTGGATAAGCCGACTTTCGTCGTGGACGCGTATACCGCGCGGATCCTCGGCCGTCACCGACTGATCGACGAGGCGGCGACTTATGAGGAGATCAAGTCGATCTTCGAGGATGTCCTGCCCGCCGACGTACCGCTGTTCAACGAATTTCATGCCCTGCTGGTGGCCGTGGGCAAGCGGCACTGCCGCCCGCAGGCCCGCTGTGAGGGCTGCCCCTTGGCAGAGTTTCCCCACGAGCCCGCCTGAACGGCGGCTTCCGTCGCCCCCCGGCCCGCCCGCTGCCGCGGCCTACTGCATCTGCTTGCTGCGATAGATCTTGAAGGCCACCAGCACGGCGATGAGCAGAAGGAACAGGATGCCGTTTCGCAGGTTGAAGATGGCAGAGCCTTCCTCGGTGATGGGCTGGATTGGGGGAGCGACCTCTTCCGCAGCTTCCTGAGCTTCCTGGGCCAGGATCAAGAGTCTTTGCCACATGACGCGTTGCACCTCGTGAGATATTCGGCTGATCAGGGTCGTCAAGGTCCGCGCTTGCGAACCGGTCGAGCCGTAGGTCTTAGCGGTTGGCTCCAGCCCTGTCAAGGCGGGGCCGTGACCGCTGTGCTCGCCGGTGATCGGCGGCGGGGGTCCTACCCGCCAATGCGCTGGTTCAGCCGTACGCGGATCTCCGGGGACTGGCCTGCCGCCAAGTCGGCGTCGCCGTCGCCGTCCAGATCGGCCGCGATCACCGCGTAACTCGGCTCCATGCCCAGGGGGAGCCACTGATCGCGGGCGAATCGCCGCGAGCCGCGCGACAGCAGACACCCGATCGCGTTGCTGTTCCAGTGGATGCCATTGCTCGCCGCGACCAGGTCCAGCCGCCCGTCGCCGTCCAGGTCCGCCGCGCGAAGGCAACTGGCGTGGCGCGAGAGAGTCACGGTGCGTCGAGCGGCGAAGGCCCCGCTTGCGTCGCCCCACAGCGTCATCAGTCGGGAGGTGTTGCGCTCGGGCGAGTAGCGCGCCGCGACGGCGAGATCCGTCCGCCCATCGGCGTCGAAATCGGCCGCGACCATCGACTGGGGGCGGGGCAGTGAGGGCGTCGAAAACGGCTCCGCAAAGCCGCCGGCCCCATCGCCGGGATAGATCGTCAGTACCCCACATCGGCAGCCCGCCACCGCGAGATCCTGGAACCCGTCCCCGTCAAAATCGGCGATGGCGAGGAGCTGGGCGCCGCGGGGGCTGTCCGCCGCCGCAAGCTCCGGTCCGAGCGTGGCCTGCAAGGCGAGAGAAGAAAACCCGCCACCACTGTTGAGGGCGACCGCCGCGTACTGTCGGAAGTCTGAGCCGTCCTCCATCAAGCCGGTCACGGCGAGGTCGGTCCGCCCATCGGCGTCGAAATCTCCCACGGCCAAGCTGTCCACGGGATCGCCGAACGCCGCGATCGTTTCCGGGGCGGCGAACGCCCCGCCGCCCAGGCCGCGGAGCCACCGCATCCCGCCGTCGGCGACCAGCAGGTCCGGACGGCCGTCGCCATTGACATCCGCGGCGCGGACCGCCGTGGGATGCCAGTCCAGCGGATACGACACCGGCGGGGCCAGCCGCCCCTGTCCGTCGTTGAGCAGCACAGAGACGGCCCGCGTGGTGTAGTGCGCCGCCGCCACGTCCAGGTCGCCATCGCCGTCCAGGTCGGCGGCGTCCAGGCTGAGGATGCCTTCGCCGGCGACATACGCCGCCGCAGGGGCGAAATCCATCGCGAAGACCGTCTGGTTGAGGGCCTCCAGGATGTCGAACAACACCTGTAACGCCCGCAGGAACCCGGCCGAGTAGGTGAACACCGTCGCGACGGCCAGCACCGCGGCCTGGGCCGGTCCGAGCTGGCTGGCGGTGGCGATCTTGAGTGGATCCACGTCGGTAGTGACACCGCCGGACCCGCCTCCGCCGCTTGCGCCGTTGCCGCCGGAGCCGTCCGCGAGCGGGGCGGGGTCGAGGCCGCGGGCGAGGGCCAACAGGTCGGCGTTGGCCCGCTCATAGAAGCCGGCTGCCTCGGAGTCCGGCAGCGTCGGCCACGAGGTCGGCCGCTGCCATTCGCGGCCGTCGCCGTCGGCCAGGCGTTGTAGACGCCCGTCTGTATCAAACGAGAGGTCCACGCGGCCGACCGCGGTGGCGGCCCGCACGGTCGTCACTGTCGCCGCGCCGTCCACCATTTCATAGCGGCAGGTCAACTCGCGGGCGTCGGTGTACACGAAACGGATGGCCCCGGCCGCCGGGTCGATCACCAGCTCGCGGGCCCCGGCGAAGGCCGTTTCCTCCAGCGCCGCGGAGATCGGGTGGTCCGCCGTCAGGGCGATCCGCAGGCCGGATCCCCCGCCAGGCAGGCTGATGCCGCCGCATCCGCCCGTCCAGAACTGGGCGTGCAGGATCAGGAACACACCGAGTATCGCCCGTGGCCCGCGATGGGTTCGCCACCAGGGCAAGGCCGCGCGGATCGGGTGGGTATGGCGGTTTGAGTTGGCGGTGGGATTGCGCATCTTTGACAACCTCCTTGTTGCGTGTTCCTGTTGCCACGGGCGGCGAAGCGCCGTCGTTGTCGCCGCCGTGCCCGACGGCGCCTCGACCGGTCCGTACCCGAACGGGCGGGCCGCCGAGAAAACCCCTGAGGATGATGCGCCCGGCAGCGTAACGACCGCTGGGCGACCGGGCAAGAAAGATCCGATCGCGGCGACGCGGCGGCTGCCTGCGGGGTCGGGGTGACGATCCATGTCGTCCGGATCGCCGGCTGCCCCGCTGCGACCCTCGCCGCAGCCCGGCCACAGGAAGTCCGCAGCGGGGGGATGGGCTGGCGGGTCGCGCGGGCCGAGCGGCGGCCCGGTCATTGTGCGGCGGCGGGTTTGGGCTATACTAGGCCCCCCGTCGCCGCATCGTGGCACGCGAATTGCCGCCACCATCCGCCGGCATCAGCCTTTTAGGAGGATCACCCATGATGAAACTGCGTCTATTCACCCCCGGCCCGACGATGGTCAGTCCCGACGTGTTGCTGGAGATGGCCCAGCCGTTGGATCACCACCGCACGGCCGGGTTCAAGGAAGCATTCAAGGAGTGCGTGGAGCTGCTGGCCTACGTCATGCAGACCCAGGCCAAGCCGTTGATCATCACCGGCAGCGGTACCGCGGCGGCGGAAGCGGCGATCGTCGGCTGCTGCAAGGCCGACAGCAAGACGCTGGTTTGCCACGCGGGCAAGTTCGGCGAGCGCTGGCAGAAGGTGCTCAAGGCCTTCAAGCTGCCGCACGTCGAGCTGAAGCGGGAGTACGGCCAGGGCTTCACCGGCGAGATGGTCGCCGACGCGCTGAAGAAGAACCCCGACGTGAAGGCCTGCATCTTCGTCCACAGCGAGACCAGCACCTGTGCGGTGAGCGACGCCCAGGGCATCGCCAAGGCCTGCAAGGAGCGGGGCGTGCTCTCCATCGTGGACGGCATCACCTCCATCGGCACCATCCCGTTCAAGATGGACGAGTGGGGCATCGACGTGGCCATCACCGGCTCGCAGAAGGCGTTGATGCTGCCGCCGGGGCTGGCGGTGGTCTGCCTGAGCGATGCGGCGTGGAAGGTGGTGGACTCGCACGAGCCGCCGGTCTTCTACAACAGCCTGAAGGCCTACCGCAAGAGCGCCGCCGAGAATGACGTGCCTTACACGCCGAACAACCAGCTCGTCCGCGGCCTGCGTTACACGCTGCGGCAGATCAAGGCCGAGGGCATCGAGAACGTTTGGAAGCGTTCGGCGGCGCTGGCCCGCGCCACGCGGGCGGCGGTGCAGGCCTTGGGGATGACGCTGTTCGCCCAGGACCCGGTCGACTCGGTGACGGGCATCAACACGCCCGCGGGCGTGGACGACGACAAGCTCCGCAAGACCTGCCGGGCCAAGTACGGCGTGCATTTCGCCGCCGGGCAGGGCGAGATGAAGGGCAAGATGTTCCGCATCAACCACATGGGCTACGTGGACGAGGTGGACACGGCCGGGGCCATCGCCGCGCTGGAGTGGGTGCTGGCCGAGCAGGGCTACAAGTTCCAGCTTGGCGCCGGGGTCACGGCCTTCATGAAGGCCCTCACGCAGAAGTAGCCGCCGCCGGGACAGAGAGAACTCACCAGCGGGCTTCGCCTCGGCCAAGGGGCGAGGCCCGCTTTCGTTGGGTGGCGAGGCCGTCCGCCGGTCGTCGCCCCGGGCGAACCGCAACCGCCCGGGAGCGGCGGCGGGATCGAACCGCCGGGAGTGGTCCGAGCGTTGAGTTCCAGGATGAAGCGGAGACAAGGCTTACCGCGGGGCCGGCTTCGCGGGTTGGCACGGCTGGTCCGTCCCGACCGGCGGGCGTACCATGCCGGTGATGGAACCGGCACTGCTGATTGCCGCAGTGGCCTTCTGGCTGTCGCTGCCGTTCGTCGCCTTTGTCTTCGGCGGGCTGCGCTGGGGTGGATTGTACGTCCGCCGCCGCTTCGTGAGGTTGATTGCCTATGTCGCGACGCTGCTGTTGGCGGCGGTGTTTCTCGCCGTGTCGAATGAGTCGGGCCTTCTGTGTGTCGGCCTGCCGGTCTTCTTTGGAACGCCGCTTTGCTTCGCCGTGGTCCTGGCGGCGCCGGGGGGATGGCGCCGCTATCCGGTGGGCCGCTGCCAGTCCTGCGGCTATGACCTGACCGGCAACGCCAGCGGCGTCTGTTCGGAGTGCGGCACTCCCACCGATGCGGAACGGCCGCTGAACGCGCCGCACCTGGTGGCCCGCCGCGGCCTCTGGATGCTGGGCCTCCTGGCCCTGGGCCTGCTGGCTGCGGCCTTCTGGAGTCGAGCCATGGGCGAGGCCTGGTTCGCGCCGTACGGCTTCGCCCTCGCCGCCCTCACCGCCGTGGCCGCCGCGTATGCCTGGCGATGCTCGAGACGGAAGGAAGAGGACGCGCGATAGTCGGTCAGGTCTTCGGGCAGCCGGTCGGGGCCGCGGGGCGACCCGCGGTGGCCGGCCCGGGCCGCGGGGCGACCCGCGGTGGCCGGCCCGGGCCGCGCGGGCCCGCGACAGGACCGGCGCGCCGCGCGACCGCCGGCTTCCGCCGCGGAACCGCCCATTCTCGTCGCGACAACGTTCGATTTCGCCGCGAAGCCGCGAGCTTTCGGCGCGAAACCCAGGCCTTTCGCCGCGAAACTGTTTGATTTCGGCGCGAAACCGTTTGTTTTCGGCGCGGAATCGAAGGATTTCGGCGCGAAACCGTTTGTTTTCGGCGCGGAATCGAAGGATTTCGGCGCGAAACCGTTTGTTTTCGGCGCGGAATCGAAGGATTCCGCCGCGAAACTGCTCGATTTCGGCGCGAAACTCCTCGATTTCGGCGCGAAACTCTTCGATTTCGGCGCGAAATCATGAATTTCTTCGCGAAATGCGTCCGGATAACCGGCGGGGCGGGGCCGCGCGGGCCGAAAAGACGGCGGCGAACGCAAGTCGCCCGGCCCGCGGGCCGAAATGGATGGCGACGCGGCCGCGCGCGGCGGACGTTCGCCGTCGGCGGATCGCGTCGCGGCTTCGGCCCGAGGCCCCGCGCCCATGGCGACGTACCCCACCACCCCGCGCCACGACTTCTTGCAATGGTGCCAGACCCACGCCCCGGTCTTCGCGGCCCACGCCGCGGCGCTGGGGCTGACCCCGGCGCAGCTCCAGGCCTTCCAGGCCGCCGTGGCCGAGGCCGACGACAGGCTGCTGGACCACGCCCGGGCCGTGCAGGCCGCCCGGCTCGCCCGGCAGCAGGCCCTCGCCGCCTTCGCCACGCTCCGCGGCGCCGCCGGCGGCGTGGTCCGCACCATCCGGGCCCGCGCCGAGACCTCGGCGGACCCGCTCGCCCTGTACGCCCTCGCCCAGATCCCTCCGCCGGGCCGGCCCACGCCGCTGCCGCCCCCCGCCCAGCCGCAGCGGCTCACCACCGTCCTGGAGGCCGCCACCGGGGCCCTGACGCTCCGCTGGAAGGCCGCCCAACCGTCCGGCGCCGCCGGCACGACCTACCTGATCCGCCGCCGCCTGCCCGGCGAAACGGGATTTTCCTTCGTTGGCGCGTCCGGCAAGAAACGCTTCGTGGACCGCACCGTCCCCGCCGGGGCCGCCCGCGTCCAGTACACCGTGCAGGGGCAACGCGCCGACCTGGCCGGGCCGGTCAGCCCCATCTTCACAGTCCACTTCGGCCGCACGCCGGACGGCGGCAGGACCGCGTCGGTCCGCGCCGCCCGCGCCGAACCGCTCGACGCCACGCTCAACGTCACGCTGTGACCGCCGCCGACGCCCAGTGACGGGCCGAGAGCGCCGCATCCCGCAATTGACCGCTTCAGCCAAAAGTCGATAGGATGCTGGCCTCTCTTCGTCAACGGGGGAAGGTGATGCCATCAAGAACTCTCCAGGCGACCGCGTTGGTCTTGTTCGTTTCGTTCTGTGGTGTGGAGGTCGCGACGGCCCACCACTGTCCGCGGCTTGGGCGTTTCTTGAGCAGGGATCCCATCGGGGAGAAGGGGGAATCGCACCTCCATGCCATGGTGGGGAACAACCCGGTGAATCGCCATGATCCTCACGGCTTGGCCGCAGCGCCTTGCCTGAATCCTCCTCGCGGCGCGGGAGGATGGGTCGAGTGTTGGCGAGGAAGGATCGTTCCGTGTACGGCGCTGCCGCCCTCGCGCGATCCTGCGGACGAGTTCGGCGCCGTGGCTTGCGACCGGGCACACGAAGAATGCCACGCTCGCCACTGGTTCTTGCGGCTATCGTGCAAGTGCGTCCCGGACGGCGAGAGACCGCGCATGCCGCCCGGCATGGCGAGGAATGATGAATGCGCCTGCGGCACTCCCAACGCGGACTGCCTCGGCAGGGCCCTGGAGGCGTGCTACCGGATTCAAGACAGTGGCCGGCAACCGGTTTGCGTCGTCATCGTTCAGCGGTGCCTCGTGGACCAGTGCAAGCAGATGCAGGAAAACGGCTGCGCCTTACCGTCGGCATGCCGTCTTGTCTCCGGGGCCACGTGGCCGTAGCCGGCCGGTTGTTTCGAGTGCCTCACCCGTGCCGAGGCCGGACTGCGATACCATGAAGGGCCCTCCCCCTCTCGATTCCTCAGCCTGCCGACCGGGCAGAGTCCGGCGGCTCAGGGTCGGGGCGATTCTGACGGTCGTCGCCACCGTCCTGACGTTCGCCGTCTGGACTGTGAGCATGTGCTCCTCCCTGTCGTGCATCCGCCATGGGCCTGCCATCGACACCGCCTGGGCCGTCAGCGGCGGGCAGTTCATCTTCCTGCGCATGCCCGTCGACGCCGACCGCTGGCCTGGTTCGCCGTCGTCGACGCCGTGGTCCAGGTGGCTGTGGGATTGGCGGTGGCGGGTGCCGGTTCCGGCGAAGGCGACACTGACCCACGGCCAGCCCGCTTCCGCCGGCATTGCCGCGTCGCCGGGTATGTCTTAGTCTTGGCGAATGTTGCGTGAGTGTGGAAGGCCACGACACCCCACGGCCACCTTATTCAAAGGACTTATCCGCCCATGAAGATCGGCTACTTCGACTGCGGCAGCGGCGCCGCCGGGGACATGATCCTCGGGGCCATGATCTCGGCGGGGCTTTCGCCGGACGAGCTGCGGGCCGCTCTGGGCGGGCTGCGGCTGGACGGCTGGACGCTGGAGGCCCGGCCGATCGTGAAACAGGGCTTCGCCGCCGTCCGCGTCGAGGTCCACGCCGCCGAGACCCACACGCATCGCCACCTGCATCACATCACCCGCCTAATCGAGGCGGCCGACCTGTCGCAGACCGTCCGGGAGCGGGCCATCCGCATCTTCACCCGGCTGGCGGAGGCCGAGGCCCGGGCGCACGGCAAGCCGGTCGAGAAGGTGCATTTCCACGAGGTCGGGGCGATCGACGCGATCATCGACATTGTCGGGGCCGCGATCGGCGTCGAGCGGCTTGGGCTGGAGCGGATCGTCTGCTCGCCTCTGGCCGTCGGCGGCGGCACGGTCCGGTGTGCCCACGGCGTGATGCCGGTGCCGACGCCCGCCACGGCGGAGCTGCTGAAGGGCGTGCCGCTGGTCGGCGAGCCGCGGACGGGGCCGGTGACGGAGCCGGCCGGCGAGTTGACAACGCCCACCGGGGCGGCGATTTTGACGACGCTGGCCGGCGAGTACGGTTTCATGCCGCCGATGGTCATTCGTTCGATCGGCGGCGGGGCCGGGGGCCGCGAGACCCCGGGCCTGCCGAACATCCTGCGGCTGTTCGTCGGCGAAGCCGCGAGCCTGGCCGGACCGGCGGACGCGGAAGAGCACGATGAGATCGTCGTGCTGGAGGCGAACCTGGACGACGCGACCGGCGAGGAGGTCGGCCACGCCTTCGCGGCGCTGTTCGCCGCGGGAGCGGTCGACGTGTTCACCACGCCGATCGGCATGAAGAAAAACCGCCCGGGCATGCTGCTCACCGTGCTGACGCCGCCGGACCGGGCCGCGGCGTGCGAGGAGGCGATCTTCGCCGAGACCACCACGTTCGGCATCCGCCGCCACCGCTCCGCGCGACGCAAGCTGGCCCGGTCGCTGGAGACGGTCGCGACGCGATTCGGCGAGATCCGCGTCAAGGTCGGGCGGGGCGCTCGGGCCGAGATCGCCGCGCCGGAGTATGAGGACTGCGCCGCCGCCGCCGCCCGCCACGGTGTCCCGCTGCGGGAGGTGATGTTCGAGGCCCGTCGGGTGTGGCAGGCGGGTCGGCCGCCGCCGAAGTGAGGGTTCCGCCCGTGCCGCCGCTGGTTGCCGAGGCCCTGGACTCGCTGATGCCCAGCCCGCAGCAGTGGACCATCCTCTTCCTGCTGCTGGCCGGGCTGGCCGCGGCGTATCTGCGGCTGCGGAAGCGGCGGCCGAAGGATTGGGAGGCGACATCGCACCGCCGTGCCGCCGCGGACGACCTTCGTCCGGCCGAGCAGACCCGCCGCGACCTGGAGCACCTGGTCGGCGAATTGCGGGCACTGACCGGCCGGCTGGACCGTTCCATCGAAGAGGCCGACCAGCGGATCCAGGCGCTGCGGAGCCTTCTCGACGAGGCCGCGCGACCGGCGGCGGCCCCTGTCGGCGGACCCGTTGTGCCACAGCCGGTGATGCCGGATCTCGCCGTCTCGCCCGGACCGCCGGCGGCCGTGGGGGAGGGCGTGGCCGCGCCGCCCATGTCGCCGCAGACGGCGGCGGACCATCGTCGCCAGAGGATCTACGAATTGGCGGATCGGGGTTTATCACCGGTGCAGATCGCCGCGCAGGTCGGCCAGAGCACCGGCGAGGTGGAGTTGATCCTCAATCTACGTCGCACCCTGTCGAGCGGTTTCGAGTCGCGGCCGTAGGGAAGGCTGGCGGAGGGGACGCCCGCCCGCTCGCGCGGGCTGATGACGGCCGCCGCGGCCCGGCGCGAAAGCGACCCTGCGGCACTTCACGTCCCGCGCTGCGTGTCGGCGAGGTTACTTCAGCCCGCTCGGATAACGGCGGGCGAGGTCGACGTACAACTCCTTGAAACCTTTCCACTGCTGCTTGTATTCGTCGTTGACTTGTTTCTCCAGCAGGCGGGCCGGGGCGCCGACGGCGATATGCCCCGCCGGCACGTCCTGCCGCTGACGGACGACGGAGCCCTCGCCGACCACCGCCCAGACGCCGACGTGGGACCAGTCGGAGACGATCGCCCCCATGCCGATCACGGCCCAATCGTCGATGGTCGCGTTGTGGACGATGCAGCCGTGCCCGAGCGTGACCCAGCTTCCGATGGTGGTCTGTTCGCCCGGTCGGGCGTGGACCACGACGTTGTCCTCCACGGCGGTGTGGTCGCCGATGAGGATGCGGCCGTAGTCGCCGCGGATGCGGGCGCCCGGTCCGACCCAGCAGCCCGCGCCGAGAGTCACGTCGCCGAAGACATCGGCGGAAGGATGGATGTACGTGCCGTCGCCGATTCGGGGCGTGCGGCCTTCAAAGGTGTTGATCATGGCTTGGCTTTCTCGGCTTCCTTGGGCGGCGGGCCGGGCGCCGGGCCGCTGGTCGGACCGGCCGGCGATGGAGCCCCGCCGCCGGTCACGTCGAACAGGTCGCGGCGGGACCAGGTCTCCCAGATCTCCAGCCCCAGCTCCGCCACGCCGGCCCAATAGGCCTCGTCCTCGAGTGTGTGCTTCTTCAGTAGCTCGGCGATCCGCCGTTGGATCCGCTCCTGGTACTCCTTCTTCAGGGTCAGCGTCAGGCGGCGGCCGTTGTACTCGAACGTCGCCTGAATGCGCTCGGGCGGACCGGGGACGTGGCGGAACAGCCCCCGGCCCGGCGTCGAGCAGACGGCGAGGATCAGCCCGTCGTTCAGGCAACTGATCGGCTGACGATCGGTGACCTCGGAGGTGACCCGCATGGCGTGGTGCGGGGCGTTGAGCAGCTCCGCCGCCCGCAGGCCCATCTTCACGCCGATGATCGAGTAGGCCCCGAGGTGCTGATGCATCTCGTTGAGCAGCACCTGGGCCAGCCATTCATTGGTTCCGTGGGCGGCGATGATGCGGGCCTTGCGTTCGCGGATCTCCCGGCGGAAGGCGTCGTCGGGGAGGGCCGGGTCCGCGAGCAGCACCGTCTCGCGCTGTTGCCGGCCCTCGGTCAGCAGGCTGACCAGTTCGGCGACGACCGCTGCCGGATCGCGGGGCGTGCAGCCGGCGTCAGGGGATTCCGTGAAGTCGTCCGGGTGCAGGGCGTAGATCAGGGCCGCTTCGTCATGGAAGGCCGGCCGCTGCTCGGTGTAATGCGTTCGCACCGCATCGTTGGCCAGCAACCGGCGGAGGAAGGACTCGGCGATGGAGGTGCCGCGGCCGATCTTCGGCGGGTCCGCGGCCCAGGCGGCGGGTTTCCGCGTCTCCCGGCCGGGGTTGACGAAGCGGAGCGTCAGACCGGCCCGGCGGACGGCGGCTGCCGCGTCGGCGTCGTAGCGGAGGTTCCAGGCGGCCTCGTCGTTCGGTGGGGCGGCCACGATCACCTCGGCGACGGCCTCGCGGAGCGTGGCGTCCTGTCGCAGCGCCGCCGCCAGGTTGGTCAGCGGCCCCAGGACCAGGACCGTCGTGCGGCGATCCGGCCGGCGATACGCGTCGGGCGTGAAGGGCCGGGCTTGCGGCGGGTCGCGGACCTCGGCCAGGGCGTCCTCGATCGCCTCGCCGGCGAGCTTGCGGAAGGGCGGGACCGGCCCGGCCGGCTCCCGTCGGGCGGCCTGGTAGATGGCCACATCTCCGCGGTTGAACAGGCCGGCCATCCGGCAGAGGGCGTCCGCGGCGGCGGGGCCGTCCAGGACGCCTTCGGCGGCGACCAGGGCGAGCAGCTCGGTATTCGGCGCCTGCAAGGCCGCCGCGACGGCGACGGCGTCGTCCAGCCCCAGGTCGGTGTCGATGACCAGATGCCGCGGGGGGGCGGCCTCATCACTGCGGACCGGCGCCCAGGGGACGAGGAGCAGGCAAAGCGGGATCGCCGTGCGGGCCCATCGAGACATACAGCACCTTACCTTCGACTCAGGTTCGCGCGGAACGCCGCTCTCCGCACGATGTCCTCGGTGCGAAGCGGCGGGCTCGCCGGGTGACACTGATCGTCCGGGCTACGCCGGCACCCAGGCCACGTCCAGGATGGTGTGCGTCGGGCGCTCGGTGTTGAAGACCGCCTTGACCTTCATCCCGAACTGCGGCTTGCCTTCCTTGAGCCAGCCCATCAGTTTGGTGCAGACGCCCTCGATCTCCACGCTGATCAGCGGGGTGCCCGGCGGGAGTTTGAAGAGCTCGCCGGGGTAGGTGACCACGGAGTGCGTGTAGATGGTGCCGGTCTGGGGGGCCTCGACCCACTCCATGGGGTGCCAGCAGTCCGGACATTCGCAGCGCGGCGGCAGCCAGAGGCGTTTTTCCGCGCAGGCCCGGTTGGTGCAGCGGGTGGCCAGCAGCTTCTTCTGGGCGAGGCCCTTGAAGAACTTGCCCCAGCCGCCGTAGGAGTGGCTGTGGTGCCAGGTCTTGGGGTTCTTGACGACGAGGGGGTCGTCGTTCAGGACTTCCAGTACGGTGGTCGGCCAATTCATACGAGTATCATCCTTTCAGCATTCGCTTGTGATTCTCAACCCCGCCGCGGAAGCCGCGGCCCGGGCCCGACGGGGCGGCGAACCGGCGGTTCGCCCGCGGCCTGGCCCTTAGGGCTTCTCCATGATCGCGCAGGTCACGTGGCTGCCGGTGCCGGCGTGGCTGATGGCGCAGGCCCGGTTGACCTTCTTCAGTTGCAGGCTCTTCCAGTCGGCGGGCTTCTTCTTCCCGTACCGTTCCCACATCTTGGGGTCGCCGTGGAAGCGGTCGTACTTGCCCTGCATCTGCCAGAGGATCTCGACCATCTGGAAGATGCCGGTGGCGCCGACGGCGTGCATGGTGCCGATCAGGCCGCCGGACAGGTTGGTCGGGAGCTTGCCCTCGAAGTAGGCCTCGCCCGACTCGATGAATTCGCGGCCGCGGCCGTAGGGCCGCAGCCCGATGTCCTCGTAGGTCTGGATATCGCTGATGGTGAAGGCGTCGTGCGTTTCGAGGAGGTCGAAGTCCCGGACCGGATCCTGGATCCCGGCCATGTGGTAGGCGAGGTAGGCCGCCATGCGGGCGGCGAGGAACGAGCTGAAGCCGGGCCATTCCTTCCGCCGGCCGGTCTTGAATTCCTTGTAGGTCGCTTCCGTCTCGTTCGGCAAGAGCAGGATGGGCATGTCGCGGCGGTCGGCGGTCCGCAGGGTGTGCGAGCCGCCGCAGATGGCCTTCAGCCGGATGGGCTGGTCGGTCAGTTTGAAGGCGGTCTCCTCGTCGGCCAGGATGAGCACGGCCGAGCCGACGCTCATCACGCAGCACTCCAGGAAGGTCAGCGGGTCGGAGACGATGTCGTTCTGGAGGATGTCCTCGACCGTGTACTTGCCGGGGTTCTGGGAGAACGGCGAATAGTACGCGTAGAGGTGGTTCTTGCAGGCGATCTTGGCCAGGGTCTCGTGCGGCACGTTGTTCTCGTATTGGTAGCGCTGGGCCATCAAGGCGTAGTAGGCCGCGTACATCCAGCCCAGTTCGCTCTCGAAATCCTTGCAGGCGGCGCTGGCGATGTAGGAATTGCCCACCTTGGTGGAGACCTCGTCCATCCGCTCCCAGCCCACCACCGGCACGCAGTTGGCGTAGCCGCTGGCCACCGCCTGGGCGGCGGACAGCACCGCCGAACCGCCGGTGGCCCCGCCGGTCTTGATCTCCACGTTCCCCAGCGGGTCGAATCCCAGGTAGTCGTGCACCTTGGCCGCGGCCAGGAGCTGGTCGCCGAAGTGGTCGGCGAACTGCGAATAGACCACCCAGTTGACCATGCGGCGGAACTCTTCCGGGTCCACCTTCAGGTCGTTCTCCTCCACCGCC
This sequence comes from uncultured Planctomycetaceae bacterium, assembly GCA_964572385.1. Classification (GTDB taxonomy): domain Bacteria; phylum Planctomycetota; class Phycisphaerae; order UBA1845; family UTPLA1; genus CAZNFM01. The sequence goes on from CAZNFM010000002.1 coordinate 122,709, forward strand.
ATCCGCAGGGCCTCCGTGCAGAGTTGGCAGGTGTTTTTCTCCGGGTACTTCTTGCGGAAGTCCGTCAGGCCGCCCGCCACGAGGTAAACGGGCTTCTCGAATTTCGGGATTCTCAGGTTCCCGGGACCGAATCTGATCATGACCAACCCTTTCCGATCTGAACGTGAAAGACAGGCATACCGGCGGCGCGGCCGCGGAGCGTGAACGATTCCCTCCGGGGTGGCCGGCGACGTCCCGCGGCCGGCCCGCCCCTCCCCGCCGCGGACGCGACGCCGAGGCCCCGGCGTGGGCGGGCCACCGCCCGAAAACCGCATTGTAGGGCCGGCCCCCGGTCAGGCAATGGTGCCGGGGGCGGGGCGACCGCCGCCCACGCCGAACGGGGGGCCGGTTACGGCGGCGGCGGGTCGGGTTACGGCGACCGCGCGGGGCGTGACGGCGGCGGCGGACCCCCTTCGGGCGACCGCGGGGGCCGCGACGGCCTTGGCGCGGCTGAAAACGGCCTTCGCGCCGCCGCGGGCGGCGGATTTTGCGCGGAGAGCAACGTCCGAGTACAGACCGGCGGTCGTTGCCGTGCGCGCGGCGGCGGTTGCCGCGTCACCGGCGGCGGCGGCCGCGACACCGGCGGCGGCGGCCGCGGCCTGCACAGCGGCTGTTGGGGGATGCACAGCGATTGTTCATCGATGCACAACGATTGTTCAGGGTTGCACAACGATTGTTCAGGGCTGCACAACGGCTGTTCATCGATGCACAGCGGTCGTTCACGGGCCGACCGCGGACGTTGACGGCCGCGCCCGGGGCGTTTTCGGGTGCGCCCGGGGCGTTGACGGCTGCGCGCGCAGCGTTTACGGGCGCTAGCGCGGCGTCGGCGGCTGCGCGCGCTGCGTTTACGGGCGCTAGCGCGGCGTGAACGCCTGCGCGCGCGGCGTCGGCCCGTCCGCCGCGGGCGTTCGCGGGGCAGGCGTCCGCCCGCGGGCCGCTCCGCCGGACGCACCCGCCCCAGCGTTTGACACGCCGCCGCCGCCGGAGCTAAATGCGCCCCGCAGGTCGCGCGGCGTCGGGCGCGGGCCGGCCGACGGACGGGGGGCGGTCGGGCCGACGGCCCGCGCGGCCCTCCGTGGCGGCGGGTCGGCCCCACGGAGCGGAGGTCGCACCCATGAACGACGGACACCGCCGGTGGGCCGCCCTGGCGGCGCGGGCCGGCCGCGTCGGCCGGTGGCTCGCGGCCCGCCCCTGGCTGCTCGCCGTGATCCTGCTCCTGCTGCTGCACCGGCGGCTGCTCTCGCGCCGCTGGTGCCCCCCCTGGGACGCCGCCGAGTTCGTCCTGCCCATGCAGCACTGGTTCGCGTCCGCGGTGCGGGCGGGCGAAGACCCCTCGTGGTGCCCGCTGATCGCCGGCGGGTTCCCCGTCGCCCGCGAGTTGCAGTTCGGGTACATGGGCCTGCTGCACCCGCTGACCGCCCTGGCCTTCGGCGGCACGACTCTGGCGGTGTCGGTCCCGGTGCTGGCCCTGTTTCTGACCGCCTTCGGCAGCGTCCACGCGATCGCCCGACTGCTCGGCCTCGGCCCGTGGCCGAGCGTCTGGGCCGGACTGTGGGCGGCCTGCTCCGGTTGGTGGCTGGGCAACGCCTCGCACCTGCCCGTGCTGGCGGCGGCGACGTTCACCCTGCTCATCGCCGCGGGACTCCTGGGCTTCGCCCGGGGGCGGCCCTGGGCGCCCCTGGCGGTGACCGGCGGATGGGTGCTGGCCGTCAACGGCGCCTACCCGACGACCCTGCTCTTCGGCGGGCAGATGCTGGGCCTGCTGGGCGTGGTGCTGCTGATTGGCCGGATCCTGTCCTGGCGGCGGCTGCTCGGCTTCCTGGCCGCGTCGGTCGTGGGCGTCGCCGCGGGCCTCCCCACGCTGCTCAGCGCGTATACCTGGTTCGGGCAGACCTGGCGCGGCGCGGGCCTGACGGCGGCCCAGACCCTGGCCCGGTCCACCGCCCCGCAGGCGCTCCTGACCTTCTTCCGGCCGCTGATCCCCGTGGAGGCCTGCCATTGGCCCGGGGCGGTGGACGTGACCCTGGATCGCTTCCACCTCACCTTCGCGGCCCTCCCGCTGCTGGTGCTGGCGCTGGGCGGCCTCCGGCGGTGGCGGGGCCTGGGCTGGGCCTGCGCGGGCTTCGTGCTGCTGGGCGTGGACTTCTGCCTCGGCCGGCACGCCTATGTGCGGGCCTTCCTGACGGAACACCTGTGGTTTGAACGGCTGAACCGCTGCCTGCCCGCCGACCACGGCTGGCTGATCCCGGCGGCCCTGGCCGTCGGGCTGGCCGCGGTGCTGGATGTCCTGTGGCGAAGCCATTTCGCCGGCCGCCGCCGCCGGGTCGTCCTGGTGAACCTGTTGCTCGCGGCGGATGTGGCCCTGGTGGTGCTGTCGATCTCCCGCGGGCTGGTGGTGGGACGGGCCGGATGGCCGTGGCGCCCGCCCCCGGCGCCGGCCTATCAGGTGGTCTGGACCGCGGAGGACCAGGCGCGGCTCGACGCCGGCCGCGATTGCGACGAGGCCCGCATGAAACGCATCGACAACACGCCGTCCCTCCCGGATCGCTTCTTGCCCTGGGGTTTCGTCTCCGCCGGGGTGAAGGCTTACGAGGCGGACTTCTTCGCCCGGCGTCTGCAATGGATCTGCGGGCCGGGCAAGCTGCGCGACGCCCGGGATGCCGCCCCGGTCGACTATCGTTTGGTGCGTTACGCCCCGACCGAGGTCCGCTTCGTCGTCCCGGCCTCGGCCCCGCGCGACCTGGTGTGGAACGACGTGGACGACGGCTGGTGGACCGTCACCGTGGACGGACGGGATGTATCCGTGCCCGGCGCCCCGTCGGGCCTGCGGCGGTTCGTGTTGCCGCCGGGCGAGGCCGAGGTCCGCATGATCTATCGTTCCCGCTGGCCGATCTGGAGCGGCTGGCTGGCGGCACTCGGCGGGCTGGTCCTGGCCGGGGCGTGGTCCTGGTCGGCGCGGGCCGGGATGTCCGGGCAATGGCCCCGCGTGCGGCTCCCGCCCCGGCCGCCGTGGCCGCAAGGCGCGACCCGCGGCGGGCCGCGGCCGGGGACGACCGCCGAAAGGCTGGCCGATCCCCGTGTTTTACGTTAACATCAGGGCGAAGAGACCGCCGCCGCCCGCTCCGCACGGCGGCCGGAGGCCCTCCGTGCCCGCCCTGGTTGCTTCATCCCGTCGAGCCGAGTCTCCGGCCGCGGCCGGTCGGCCGGCGTTCACGCTGATCGAGCTGCTGGTCGTCATCGCCATCATCGGCCTGCTCATCAGCATCCTGGTGCCGAGCCTCTCCGCGGCCCGCGAGCGGGGCAAGGCCGCCGTCTGCGGGAGCAACCTCCGGCAGCTCGGCGTGGGGCTGTCCAGCTACACCGACGACAACGACGGCTATTACCCCGGGCACCATCGCTCCACCGGCGACTGGGCGGTCGTCTGGCCGACGCGGCTGCGGCGGTATGTGGGCGACATGACCGCGGTCTTCAACTGCCCGTCCAACGAGTATTACTTCCACTGGACGCCGCGCTATCGCCCCGGTTCCGGGCCGGCCATGTACGGCTACCTCGACAACGAGGTGCGGCTGGTCTACACGTCGGGCTTCTCCTACGGCTACAACGATTGGGGCGTGCTGGAGTTCACCATCCCGCACCTGGGCCTCGGCGGCTGGGTCGATGACCCCGATCACCGGGACTGGGGCGAGGTGAAGGTGTCGGAGGTGGCCGTGCCCTCGGACATGATCGCCCTCGCCGACAGCAGCTCCGACTTCTGGTGGGATACGGCCATCGACCCGGGCCTGGGCGGCACGACCGAGTTTCCCAGCCGGCGGCACTTCGGCGGATCCGAGGTCCTGTCCTGCGACGGGCACGTCGAGTGGATCAGCCAGGCTCGCCTCACCGCCCGCACCGCGGAGATGCGGGCCCGGTGGAATCGAGACCATCAACCCCATTTCGAGTACTGACCCGCGGCCATGAAGATTTCTCGGATTCTGCGCTTGGCGTTCGCCGTCCTGTTGCTGGGCGTGGCGGCGAGTCTGCTGGCCCGCTGGCGGAGCGAGACCGTCCGGCAGACGCGGGATTATCCGGAAGGCGCCCTGTGGATCTGCGGCCGCGAGTCCTGCCGGGCCGAGTTCGCCGTGACGCTGGCGGACCTGGCCCGGCATTACGAGGAGCATCCCGGCCAGCCGGTTCCGTGCCCGCGATGCGGCGCTGCCGAAAGTGTCCGGGCGCTGCGGTGCCCGCACTGCGGCCGTCTCGCGCCTCGGGCCCAGTTCAACCCGACCGCGCCGTCATGTCCCCACTGCGGGAAGACCATGTCCTTGAGGGACGACGAGGCCGGTTGACGCGGAGAGGTTGCCCAACGGCGGAACGGGCGCCTTTCCCTACGTTGAGGTCCGCAGGTCGGCGAGCGGTGTCGCGGTTCGTGAGGGAAGACGCAGGCGGCCCAAACAGGCGTTGATCAGCACCCGCCACGGATTGGGCAGGAAGGGAGACAGCCGGGCCGCGCGGCGGAGGTCGCGGGCGGCGGTTCGCAGGTCGCCGTTTTCGAGGTAGTGCATCCCGCTGCGTTCGTAGACGCGGGCCTTCGCGCGTCGCTTCAGACGACCGGAAGGGTCGAGCCGCTGAAAGAGTTCTTCGTGGTCGGCGATGAGGGAAAGCATTTCCTGGCGATGCCGCTCGGGGTTGGAGAAATGGGCCGGACCGGGTCGCTGGCGGATCAGCGGCGTCTCGAGGAGCACTCCTTGAAACCGATCGAGCAGGGCGATGGCCAGGCGGCGGTCCTCGCAGAGTTTGCCGGCGGCAAAACCGCCGACTGCCAGGAGCGCCTCGCGGCGGACCAGCAGCGAGGAGCAGAGGCCGGTGAGGATGTTGCGGACGAGCAGTTCGGCTTGCATCACGGCGGGATCCAGCGAGCCTCGCCAACGATAAATCTGGTACTCCCGGTCGCCCGGGGACCAGACCAGCGATGCGGTGACCGCGAAGGCCGCCGTCGGGTTCTGCTCCAGGGCGAGAATCTGAGATTCGATCTTGTGGGGTTCCCAGAGGTCGTCCGCGTCCAGGAAGGCCAGCCAGTCACCGGACGAGTTTCGGATTCCGGTGTTGCGTGCCGTGGCGGCCCCGGCGTTCGGCTGTCGGATATACCGCACCGTGTCGCCAAACCGGGCACAGACGCCGACCGTGTCGTCCGAGCTGCCGTCGTCGACCACCACGATTTCCTGAACGGGCCGAGTCTGCCGCAGGACGGATCCGATGGCGTCGGCGAGGAATCCCGCGGAGTTGAAGCTGGGGATGATGACCGAAACCGATGCCTCTTGGGTGGTTACGGCGGAGTCGCCTTTGCTGTTATCTTTCGGAGTATTATCCACGATTTGTATTCTTCGCGGTTCGGATACAACCATCAGCGGCCGGGCGATCATGCGGGGCTCTACGGCCCAACTCCTTTCCATCGGTGAACTTCCTGTCCCGGCTGCACCCTCCGGCCGGGGGGGTATCGCGGTGGTAGCGGCCGACGGTCGCCGGGCGTGAGGAGGCCTTACCAGAGGCGTTATATGTTCTGTTGGGGATCCGGCGGACAGGGCGCCGTTCACCTGTCCGATGGCACCACTGCGGAAATGCGATCTGTGGTATAGTCGGAGCAACATGCTTCGAGCAGCAGGATTCATGACCCGAACACCTTTTCGTCGCGCAGGCCTCGCCGCGGCTCGCGGCGTGCCCGCTTTGTTCGCCCTGTGTTGTGCGGCCGCCCCGTTGTCGTTGTGGGCCGCGGATCCGCTGGCGTTCATTCCCGCGGAAGTGCCCATGGTGCTGGCCTTCCCCAGGCTGGAGCAGAGCGCGGAGCGATTCGACGAATTCGTTCGGCGGTTCATCCCCGAGTTCGCGGGCTTCGACGTGAATGAGGTGCAACGGGGGTTCGGCCTTCCGGACGGCGTGTTGGATACCAGGGCACCGGCGTACCTGCTGATGATGCGGCCCGCCGCGACGCCGCGTTCGTTCGTGCTGGTCTTCAAGCCGAGTCCGGATTCCGCGCTCTTCCCCGATCATGCCGAGAAGGGCCCCGCCATTCGTCGGCTGGAAACGGTCGAGGGGCCTTGCTATCTCGCGATGCGGGACGGCGTCGCCTTCGCGTCGCTCAGTTCGCGGGCCATGATTGCCGCGCGGCGGATGTCTTCGGTGAATTCACTGGCCGCGGTGCTTTCGCCCCAGGAACGGGCCATGCTGGAGAGCAGCGACGTGTACGTCCGCTTCTCGATGGCCGCCTGGCGGGATCGACTCAGCCCGTTCGTTTTCCTGGCTTCGAACCTGGTCAAGCTCGGCGCTCAGTCAAGCGGCGGCGAGGCCGGCGCCGAGGCCTTGCAGGTGCTGGATTGGTTCACCAGCGGGGCCGCTTCGGTGATCGACCAGATGAACTACGTTTCCGCGGCGCTGAGCTACGATGGTCGCGTGCTGCGCGTCACGCACCACCATGTCTTCAGGGCCGGGGGAAGTGCCGCGCGGTACCTGGCCCAGGTCAGCCGCGACGACTTCGACGGCCTTTCGCTGCTGCCGGACCAGCCCTTCTTCATCATCGGCGAATTCGGCTGGCGGGTGCCCGGAGAATCGGCCCTGACCACCCAACTGACCCGCTACGTGTTCGATCTGCCTTCGATTCGCCGCAAGTTCGCGGAAGACCAGCGGCAGCAACTGCTCCAAGCCACCCGCGACTGTTACGGCCGGATGTCCGGCTCCTTCATCATGGTTTCCTCCCCACCCGATCGGCTTCAGCCCATTTATCTGCTCGGCGGATACGCCATGAAGGACGCTCGCAAGGGACTGGAAGAGTTCCGCTTCATCCAGGAGAACAGCGGCGAAGTCTTAAGTGCCATCGCGGGCAGTCCGATGTTGCGGGGCTTCGAGAGTCGCACGGAGGCGGGCCGCACCGTGTACGAGATGAGTATTGACTACGCGGGGCTGGATTCCGAGACCCGCCGGCAGGCGGTCCTGTTCTACGGGGCAGAGGCCCGCGTGCAGGAAGCCGTGCTGGATGAAGACCATATCGGGTACATCACGGCCCCGCCGCCGCTGAGCGTGGCCGCCCTGGCCGAGGCCCGTGATTCCGGGCGGCATGTCGGTGCTCAGCCGGCCGTGCGCAGGATACTGGCGACGCTGCCTGACCAGCACCACGCGCTGATCCTGGTCGATTTGGGACGATGCTTCGCAGTGGTCCCCTGGTTGATTCAGGCAGGATTAGGCTCCGCCGGCGCCGCTTCCGCGGTTCCGCCGGCGGCAACCGTGCCGCACACGGCGGCGGCGGGGCCGTTTCTGGCCTGGTCGGGGACGGCGGGCGAGGGTTCCTTCACCGGCTGCCTGGTGATCGAGGTGGGCGACGCGTTCCGCGCGGCGGACTCGCTGAAGCAGATGGTCGAAGCCGTCAACGGGGTGGTGACCGCGGGAGGAGGGTCCCCACCGCCACCGCCGATGCCGCCCATCCAGCTCGCCCCTCGCCGACATGGCCACTCCGGGGGGCATTGACGGCCGCGGGCGGAAGCTTCGTGCTTGACGGATTCGCCTTCCCGCCGGTATATGGCTTCGTTTCGTGCCGAAGAGGGCGTGCACGCAGCGACTTTCAACCCATGAAGGAGATATCGAGATGAGGTCATTGAAGCGTAACGTGGTCGTGGTGTTGCTCGCGGCCGTGTTGGCCGGGGCGTTCGCGCCTTCAGCGGCATTTGCGCAAAGCAGCGCGGACATGCTCAAGATGGTCCCCGGCGATGCCTGGGGGTTTGTCATGCTCCGCTCGCTCAAGACGATCGACGACAAGGCGCAGCTTCTCCAGGAGACGCTGAATCTGCCGATCCCCGCGCCGGTCACTCCGTTGCTGCTGGCGCAGCTCAACGCGGGCGACACGATTGAGATGAACAGGCCTTTCTGCCTGGTCGCCATGGACATCCAGAAGCTCGGCATGGACAAGGCCTTCGTGATGCTGGTGCCGGCCAAGGACCCCAAGGCCCTGCTGGAGAAGCTGATGGCCGAGGAGGCCGAGGAAGGCGTGAGCGCGTGCACCGTGATGGGGCAGCCGGCCTTCGCCGCGATCAAAGAGAAGGTCGTGATCCTGGGGCCGGACAAGGACACCGTGGCCAAGGTGGCCAAATCCCAGAAGACGGCCGACGAAGGTTTCGACAAGGCCCGGCTGGAGGCCCTGAACAAGAGCGATTTCTACATCAGCGCTTCGCTGGCCTCGCTCTGGACGGCGTATGGCGACATGGCCAAGGGCTTCCTGACCATGGCCATGGCCGCCACCGACCCGTCGGGCAAGTCGGCCGAGGGCTACCTGAAGGTCTTCGAGGAAATGGCCGCGCTCGACCTCGCCCTCAGCCTGGACAAGAACGCCGTCAATCTCTCGATCCTGGTCCTGCCCAAGACGGACAGCGACCTGGAGAAGATGATGGCCGACCAGAAGCCCGGCAAGGAGTCGCCGCTCAAGCTGCTGCCCAAGGAGAAGTACCTGTTGGCCTTCGGCGGCGCCGTGAGTTTCAGCGAGCATACCGAGAAATTCGCGAGCGGCACCGACCTGTCCTCCATCCTGAAGAGCGCGGAGATTCCCGGCCTGAATGAAGATGCCGTCAAGAAGCTGGACAAGGGCTTGAAGAACATTGCCAAGGCCACGACCGGCTACGCCCTCAGCGCCGCGGCCTTGCCGGCCGGGCCGGACGGCATGATCGGGCTGACCGTCGTGCTGGAGGTCAAGGATTCCAAGGAATGCATCGCCGACCTGCGCAAGATGTACAAGGCGATCTGGGAGGCTTCCGAAGACGAGGACCTGGCCACGGTCAAACAGAACATCACCCATGCCGCGGACGCCGAGACCGTGGGCGACGACAAGATCGACACCATCACGGTCAACCTCGAGGGGCTGGCCGAAGAGATGGACCTTTCCGATGACGATCTGGCGGGGGTCAAGAAAATCGTCGGCGAGAAGATCATGCTGCGTTTCGGCCCGGCCGGCGGGAAACACGTCGTGGTGACGTTCGGCGGCGGCAAGAAGCGCTTTGAGGCGGTGCATGCGGGCTTGAAGTCCGGCGGCGGCGGGCTGAGCGACGACTCCGGCATCCGGAAGGTTGCCGGCCAGTTGCCTTCTCCGCGGATCCAGGAAGGGTTCGTGGCGGTGGACAACATCCTGACGCTGGTCAAGGACGTGGCCAAGGCCCTCGGCGAGGAAGAGGAGTTTCCCTTCGAACTGGCGGCGATCGAGGCTCCGCTGGCCTTTGCCACCAGCATGGCCGGCACCTGCCAGCGGACGGACCTGCTGATTCCGATGAAGCTCATCACTTCCGTCAAGGAGCTGATCGAAACCCAGATGGCCGCCGAGTCGGACGCCTTTGACGAGGAGGACGAAGAAGGCGACGACGAGGAGGGTGACGACGAGGAAGGCGACGACGAGGAAGGCGACGACGAGGAAATGGACGATAGCGACGACGCCGACGATGAAGAAGGTGACGACGACGACGCGGAAGCGGATGACGACGAAGGCGATGGCGCCGACGAGAGCGATGACGCCGACGACAGCGATGATGCCGAGGAGAGCGATGACGACGATGACGACGAGGAGGAGTCCGACGAACCCGCCCCGGCTCGTCCCGGCGGCGGCATCAACCCCCGCAAGCCCGGCGCCTGATTCTCGACCGGCGGCCTAGGCCTGCCGTCTCGATTGGACAGTCTCCACGGCCCGGCCCCGTTCGACGGTGGCCGGGCCGTTTGTTGCGCGTCCCGCCGCCGCGGAGGTCGGTCGGTTCGGGGAACATCACGACTCGGCGGCTTCGTCGGCCGGTGGTGGATCCAGAAACGACTTGGCGGCATCCAATTGCTTGTGGTTGCCGACCAGCACCAGGACATCGCCCTCCTGGAGGCGGAAGCTCGGATCGGGATTGGTCAGCGCCTTGCCCTGGCGGGTCAGGGCCGCGATGGTCACGCCGGTGCGGGCCCGCAGGTCCAGCTCCCGGATGGTACGCCCGCAGGCCCCGCTGCCGGGTAAGAGCATATAAGTCTGGGTGACGGCGGCCTCGAGAATCCGCATCCACTCGGTCCGCAGGGTCCGGTCGGAGGGTCGTCCCCGCAACATGCCGTAGCGGCCGCCGCGGATCAGCCGCACCTGCTGTTCCACGACGTTGTCGGGGATGGCGAACTCCTTGAGGACGTGGGCGAAGATCTCGATCGAGGTTTCGAATTCCTCGGGAATGACCTGCCGCGCGCCGAGGCGATAGAGCACTTCCAGCTCGGTGACGAAACGGGTGCGGGCGAGGATGTAGAGGTCCGGCCGCGCCGCGTGGGCCTGGGCGGTGATGCGGCGCGTGGCCCACTGCTCGGCGATGGAGATCACCAAAGCCCGGGCCGTCGCCAGGCCGGCCGACTGGAGGATGCTCAACCGGGCGGCGTCGCCGACGATCACGCGGGCGCCTTCTTCCCGGGCGGTATGGGCGTTGCGGCGGTTCATCTCCACGACGAAGTAGGGGATGCCCGTGGAGCGGAGCACCCGGGCGAGGTTCTGCCCGTTCACTCCGTAGCCGACAATGATCACGTGGCTGGTGGGGGCGGAGCCGGGCTGGGCAACCGCCGCCGGCTGGGGCTTGCGCGGGCGAAAGAGGGCGGACAAGCCGTCGGCGAACCGTTCGGAGGCCGGCATGAGCAAGGCCCCCACCAGCATCGTGCCGACCGTCACGGTGATGATCGGTGGGAGGTGTTCGGCGGGCAGCAGCCCCAGGCGGGCGGCTTCGGCGGCGAGGACGTAGCCGAACTCGCTGATGGTCGACAGGCCGATGCCGACCACCACTGCCAGCCGGAGCGGCCAGCCCGAGACCAGAACGCCGACGGCGCCGGAAGCGGCTTTCAGGAGGAGCACGCCGAGGACCAGCACGGCGAGCAGGATCGGGTGGGCGGCCGCGAAGGCGAGGTCGGCCATCATGCCGATGGTCATGAAGAACAGGGCGTTGAGCACGTCGCGGAAGGGCATGATCTCGGCCTGGAGCTGGTGGCGCAGGTCGGTCTGGCCCAGCAGCAGGCCGGTGATGCACGCGCCCAGCGACCAGGACCAGTCGGCCCAGTCGGCGCACCAGGCCCCCAGCCCGGCCATGAACACGGCGAAGAGGGTCATTAGTTCTCGTCCGCCGAAGCGGGCCACCTGCCGGGTGATCCAGGGCAGCACCAGTCGTGCCGCACAGGTGACACCGACGAGTCCCGCCAGGGCCAGGCCGGAACGCCCGAGGGTGTGCGGCCAACCTTGTCCGGCGGCAGCGTGTCCGGCCAGGAGCGGCAGCATGGCCAGGACGAAGATCACCGCGATGTCCTGGAAGACGGAAATCCCGACCAGCAACATGCCGACGGGCGTGTCGACGGTTCCACGATCACTGAGGTGCTTGAGGACGATGGCGGTACTGCTGCTCATGCTGACGATGCCGGCGATCAGCAGGGCCGTCGGCCAGGACATGTCCAGCACCAGATGACCGACGACGGCGATGCCCAGCGCGGCGGCGGCGATCTGGATCGTGGCCGCGAAGGCCACCCGCAAACCCAGGCGAAACAACGGCTCCGGCGACAGCTCCAGCCCCACCGTGAACAGCAGCAGCACCAGACCGAGGTCGGCGAAGAACTCGATCTTCTCGGGGTGGATAAGGTCCAGCCCCCACGGGCCGATCCCGACGCCCGCGGCCAGGAAGCCGAGGATCGTCGGCAGGCGGACGGCGCGCATCAGCCAAGCCGTCAACAGGGCGCCGCCGAACAGGACCACCACGCCGGTCAGTCCGCCATGCATCCGTAACGGGTCTCCCTCGCGGGACGGTCGTCACCGCGCGGAGCCGATCTTAGCGGCCTTCGCCGACCTTGGCGAACGGCGGGGGCCGGCCGCCGCTAAACGGCCACGATCTCCCGCGCCGTCAGGAACACCAGCCACCGCCGATGCACCGGAGTCTGCCACGTCGCTTCCACCGCCGCCGCGTAAATCGCCAACTGGCCGCGGTACCATGCGCAACGTTCGGCCAATTCCTCGCCCGGCACGGCGTCCGTCTTGTAGTCGAGCAGTTCCCAGCCTTCGCCGGCGTCGAACAAGCAGTCGATGATCCCGCGCACCAGCACATGGTCGCCGTCGTCCGCCGCGACCACCCCCGGCTGGTATCGTTCCGGGGGCACGCTCAGCAGAAACGGCCACTCCCGCAGCACCCGTGTCGACGGCCTGCGCAACGTCCGCCCCAGCGGGGTTTCGCAGAACCAGGCAATGTCGTCCGCGTTGATCGCCGCCGCTTCTTCCGCGCGGAGCGCCCCGGCCGCCACCAGGGCTTCGCGTTGCCGGAGGATATCCTCACGGCTGCACGGCCGGGTCAAGTCGAGGTGCTGCAACAACGCATGGGTCCAGGTGCCCCGCGCGGTCGGGTCCGGTGCTGCCGCGGCGGTGAAGACCGGATCGCGGAACGAATGACGGCTGCCGAAACGGTGGCCGCGATCGCGCCCGGCGGCCGCGCCGAGCCAGGGCGAAACCGGGTCTTCGTCGGGTGGCGGAGCATCCCAGCGGCGTTTCAATTCGCTGGCCGCCACGACGGCCGGGATTGAGGTCAGGTTCGCGAAGGCATACGAAGTCGTCAGTCGCCGCCGCACCCGCTGCCCGATGGGATCCTGCGCCCGGCTCACGGCGTCCGGGAGCGGCTCCAGAGCCGCCAGATGCTGTCGCCGCCGGCGGTCATCCGCCTGGGGCGGCGGGTCGATGGTCCAGCCGGCCATCGCCCCCGCGGTGTACCGGCACACGTCGAACAGCACGGCCGGATCGTGCGGGCGGGCGGATTCAATTTCGTCGTCGGTGAACACGCGGACGGATTCCGGCGGCTGGGCCTGCACGGCGGCAACGACCCACTCCAGGTGGCTCCCGGCTCGGTGTCGCACGAAGGCGGGCAGCGGTCCCGGCGGCGTTGAGCCTTCGGCCGGATCGGGCCAACGGCCGGTCCCGACCAAAACGAGCCGCTCCTTGGCCCGAGTCAGGGCGACATAGAGGATGCGGAGTTCCTCGGCGCGGGCCTCGGCGGCGGCCCGCCGGGCCAGCACCTGGTGCGGCAGCGTGGGATAGATGATGCGGCGTGGCACATCCACGGCCTTCATCGCCACGCCCAGGTGGCGATCGGACAGCAGTTGGTCGCGGGTGCCTTGCAGGTTGAACTCCTTGCCCAGCTCGCCGACCACCACGACGGGAAACTCCAATCCCTTGCTCTTGTGGATGGACATGACCCGCACGGCGCCTTCGGACGGGCACGCCACGGTGCCGGGGTCCAGGTCGCGCTGCGACTTGCTCAGTTCGTCGAGGAACCGCAGGAAACGGTGCAGCCCCTGCCGGCGAAACGCGCCGAACCGTCGAGCGTGCTCGTGAAGCTCGAGCAGATTGGCCCGGCGCTGGCGGCCGCCCCGCAGGCCGCTGACATAGGCGAGATACCCCGTTTCCTCATAGATCCGCCACAATACATCGGCCAGCGGCCGCAGCCGGATAAGTCGGCGCCACTGCTCCAGCCGTTTGAGGACATCGGCCAGCCGCGCGCGGAGGCCGGGCTCCTCGCCCTCGGCGGCGTAGGCCCGCACCGCCTGATGAAACGGACCGTCGAAACGGCTGCGGCCGGCGGCAGTGCGGATGGCCGCCAGCTCGTCATCGCTGAGCGGCGTGCCGATCAGCGGCGACCGCAACACCGCGGCCAGAGGGATGTCCTGCTGCGCATTGTCCAGCGTCTTCAGCAGGGCCAGCAGATCGATGATCTCCAACGCTTCGAAGAAGCCGCCGGTCGTCTCCGCGAAGGCGGGGATGCCCAGGTCCTGAAGCATGCGGACCAGATGGCCGGCCCGCGGCTGCATGGAGCGAAGCAGGACGACGATGTCGCGGCAGGGAATGCCCTCCGCGGCGACCAGCCGGTGGACGCGGCGGGCGATGACATAGGCCTCCCGTTCGATGCGGAGCCAGTCCACCGCCGATTCCCGGCCGGGGTCGGTCTCTTCACTCTCAGGCCCGCCTTCGTCCACGTCCTCGGAGGCCGCGGATCCCTCGTATGCGGGATCCGCCAGGAGGTGCAGTTCGATGGGCACCGGCCCGTCGTCGGGGGACGGCCGGGTGTCGGGCCGGGCGGGACGGAGCCGAACCTGCTCGTCGTAGTCGATCCCGCCGAGGTCCGCGGCCATCAGCCGCTCGAAGACGGCGTTGAGGGCCTCCAGCACGGCGGGGCGGCTCCGCCAGTTTTCGCGAAGGTGGATCAGCACGCCGGCCGTCGGATTCAGGGGATCGCCTCTATCGGCCCCTTGCGGGCCGGCCGCATTTCGGAGGGGGCGAAACGTCCGCTGTCGTTCGAGGAACAGCCCCGGCTCGGCGAGCCGGAAGGCGTAGATGCTTTGCTTTACGTCGCCGACCGCGTAGAGGTTGCCCGTTTGCGCCGGGTCGGCCTCGCGGCTGATTCGCCGCATGACTTCCGCCTGAATTGGGTTGATGTCCTGAAACTCGTCAACCAAGATGTGCTCGTATTGTCGGCGAAGCCGCGCGGCGATGCCATTGGTTTCGTCGCGCAGCAGGTCCAGGGTCATCCGCTCCAGATCGGCGAAATCGAGCACGCCCTGTTCGCGCTTGGCTCTCCGGTAGCCCGACCGCAGCCTCCGCACCAGTCCCAGGAAGGTGTCCACGTGCGGGGCGACGACGGCCAGCCCGGCGGCGGCCCGCTCGACGGTGAAGCCGCCGTAGTCCTTCTGCAATGATCCCTTGAGCAGGTCATCGCGGACTTGGCAGACAGCTTCCTTGGCCGCCGCAAGGGCCGCCTGCTCCGTGGGGGTGGATGTCTTCTTGGAGAGTCGCACGCTCAGCGCCGGGGGGCTTAGTTCGGCGATCTCGCGGGCGATGCGTTCCAGTACGCGGGCGTCGCCGTCGCCGCTCAGTTCGTCCTGCCAGCGCCGCAAGGCGCCGAGATACTCTCTCAGAAAATCGAGCAGGCTCTCCGCGACGGGCGGCACCGAGGCAAAGGCGGTGACCTGCCCCAGCAGTCGCTCGACCAGCGGGATCTGCCGGCTGACATCCTGCCGCAGCATCTCCGCCCACAACCCGCACCACTCCTTCAGCGCGGTGTCGCCGCTCGCACCGGCGTATCGAGCGGCGGCCCGGTCCAACCACGCCTCCGGATCCGGGATGGAGTCCAGAAACGCCGCCACCCTCAGCATGTGCCCGATCACCACGTCGTTGCCGCCGCGGCCGTAGGCGGCAAGAAACGCCAGGAGCCGTTCCCGCCGCTCGGTCTCGTGGTCGCGGAGGGATTCATCCAGGGCTTCGCGGGCGGCATCCTGGCGAAGCAGCATCGCCTCGTGCTCGTCGAGCAGCGGGGTTCGCGGGTCCAGCCCCGCCTGGGCATAGCAGCGGTTGAGTACCTGGCGGCAGAAGGAATGGATCGTGGAAATCGACGCGGTATCCAGCATCGCCAACTGCCGCTGCAACCAGGTGTCCCGGGGTTGGGCGGCCAGCCGCTCGCCCAACGTGAGGTGGATGCGGTTGCGCATTTCCGCCGCGGCGGCCTCGGTGAAGGTCACCACCAGCAGCCGCTCGATCGGACACCTGAGGTCCGCCACCAGATACGCGCAGCGGTGGGCGAGGACCGCGGTCTTGCCGCTGCCCGCCCCGGCCGAGACCAACACACTGGTCCCGACCGTCCGGATCGCGGCCTGCTGAGCGGGCGTCGGGTTGAAGCCGGGCTTAGACATCTGCGCTATTTCCCGTGATTTCGGCCAGGACCTGCGAACGCGGCTTCTTCGCGCACGACTTGCGGATCGAACAGCGGTAGTCGAACCGGCAGACCGCGCGAAACTCGCACCCGCCGCAGGGCAACGCGCCGCCGTATTCCGTTGGATGGACGCCGATGTCGCCGGCCAGCCACTGGTCGGCCAGTTCGCCCATCTTGCGGCGGACGAAATCCAGCAAGGCCGGCAGGGTTCCCTTCGGCACGCCATCAGATCGGTTCAAATGCCCCGGCCGGCCTTCCTGGGTCAGAAAGACGTTGAAGATCGAGCTACGGCCCGTCTGCAAGTCGGGGTCCAGGCGTTGCACCCAGTCGAAGTCGATGATGCCGTGTGGTTTGAAGGAGGCGCGGATCTTCTGATTGTCGGCGGCCTCCGGCGAAGGTACCGAAACATAGCGCGCCGTAA
Source organism: uncultured Planctomycetaceae bacterium (assembly GCA_964572385.1). Lineage (GTDB taxonomy): Bacteria > Planctomycetota > Phycisphaerae > UBA1845 > UTPLA1 > CAZNFM01. Next base: position 138,897 of record CAZNFM010000002.1, read on the forward strand.
GCGGCAGATAGAACGCCGCGCCGGGGATCAGCCGGGTGCCGGACAGGCGTTCGCCGTGGTCGCGAATCACCAGCAGATACGCCAGAAGCTGCAAGGCCAGCCCGTGGTAGACCTCGTTCAGGTCCAGCCGTGGCCGGGGGCCCAGTTTGTAATCCAGCACCACGGCCACGGGCGGTTCGGCGGTCGAAGCGGTGATGTCTACTCGGTCGATCTTGCCGCGCAAGACCACGGTCTGCCCGTTCGGCGTCCGCAACTCCAGCGCGGGCAGCCCCTCGTCGGAGAGGCCGAACGATTGTTCCGTGGCGAGAGGCCGCAGCGGGGCGCGGCCCAGCGTGGCCTGCTGGCCGGTCATGGCGTCGGTCAGGTCGAGATCGCCGCGCCAGATCGTGTGCCGCCGCTCGTGCTCCTCCAGGCGGACCTGCTCGGCCAGCCGCCCGACGGATTGCTCGCTGAGCCGATGCACCTGCCGGGCAAGGTCGGCCGGGGCCAGATCCCGCAACACCCGGCCGCTTTCCATCAATTCGTTGACGAACTGCTCCAGCACCTCGTGGTACAGCGTGCCGAAGTCCAGCGGCGATAGCCCGCGCTCCGGCCGCGGCCGCAGCCGCAGACCGTGCCGGGCGAAATGCTGGAACGGGCAGCGCGCGAAATCCTCCAGCGCCGTGATGCTCGTGCGAAACGGCGGCGGCCACAACAATGTGGGATTTTTCAACTTCAGCTCGTGGGCCGCGGGCGGCGCCAGCGCCGCCAGGGCCTGTCGCAGGGGGACGGAAGCCGCCGGGTCGGCCCGGGCCCACTGGTAGAGGCCGGCCCAGACGGCTTCCAGGCCGTCGCGCCGCTCCAGGTCGCCGGTCGGCGGCCGCTCGGCGAAGTGGAGGGCCAGCCCGCCCGCCAGGTCGGAGAGCGTGCCGATTTCGGTGGGGCCGTCCGCCGCCGCCTGCTCCACGACGGCCTCCGGCGCGGCCGCCCGCAGCCACGGCCAATAGGTCGACGGCCGCGTCTCGCGTCCTTCCTCATCGCTCTCCGGGTAGCTCACCCAGAGCAGCTCCGCCGGGCGCGTCACGGCGATGTACGCCAGCATCCGTTCGTCGAAGACCTGCCGACGACGGTTGCGGCCCAGCCGTACTCCGCGGCCTTCCAGGTACTGCCGCTCGGCGTCGCCCAGGAGATCGTCTTCCGCGTGCCGCGCCGGAAAGACGCCGTCCGCGAAACCCAGCAGGAAGACCGCCCGCACGGGAGGATGCCGGCTCCGCTCGATGGAGCCGACCAGCACCTGATCCACCGTCGCCGGCACCAGGCCCAGGGTGAACTCCTCCAGGCCGGATTGCACTACCTCGCGAAACTGGCGGCCGGTCAGCGGCTCTTCGCCCAGGATCGCCACCAGCTCCTCCAGCAGCTCCACGAAGTCGGACCACGCCTGCCGGTGCTCGGCGGCCTCGTTCAGGTCGCCGCGCTCGGCGGCCTCGTCCGTCCATCCAGCCAGCCGGTCCGCCACCGCCAGTCGCCGCAAGACGCCGTACAATTCCACGGCCCACGCTCGGCACGCCGCCGTCCGGCCCGCCGTCTCCCGCCGCGGCCGCCAATCGCCGAGCGTGGCCAGCAGTCCCCGGCGAAGACGGTTCAGCTCGGCCAGGGCGGCCCGCGCTGCGGGCGATTCCGGGTCCCGCTCCCGCGGATCGGCGGGATGCGTCCATTCCTCCGCCCAGGCCTCCGGCGTCGCCGGCCCGCAAGCCAGGGTGTAGTTTTCGACGGCGTCCGCCTCCGTGTCGGTCAACCCGCTCAGGCCGCTCTTCAGCAAAGCGACGATGGCGGCGTCGAAGGAGGTCTCGCCGTGCAGGTCCAGCAGTGCCCGCACGGCCTGCACCAGCGGGTGGTGGCGGGTGGAGCGCCGCTGATCGATAAAGAACGGCACGCCGTGGGCCGAGAGCGCCGCCGAGAGCAGGTCGTGATACGGCTCCAGGTCGCGGACGATGATCGCGATGTCGCGGTAGCGGAGCGGGTCGGTCGGGCGCTGCACCAAATCCACCACGGCCCGCACCGCCTGGGCCACCTCGTGCCGCCGGTCCACGGCCCGCACCAGCCGGATCGGCGTCGGCCAGTCGTCCGCCACGGGGTCGGCGGCGGCCGCAAGAGGTGATTCGGTCTCCTCGCCACGTCCGCTGGTTCGCACGGCGAACAAGTCGCGCTCCAGCCGGGCCAGCATGGGCGCGTCGGCAAACCTGGGGCAGCCGTCCTGGCCCAGCACGATCGGCGCGGCCGGCGTGACGCCCGCCGCCCGAAGCGACTCGACCAGTCGCAGCCAAGTTCGCTCGGTGCGGGCGAACAGCGACAGCTCGTCGGCGGGGACTTCCTGTTCGAGCACCGCCAGGCGGGCGGGGTCCAGCAGCAGGGCGATGTAGACGTCTTCGGCGACGCGGGCCAGGGCCGTAATCATCCGCACCTGCTGTTCGGTGAAGCCGGCGAACCCGTCCACCCAGATCCGCGCACCGGCGGGCCAGGCGGAGGCCGCGGCCGCATTCGTCAGCCGGCTGCGGGCCAGATCCAGTACGCCTTCGGGATCGACCCTTTCCGTGCCGAGATAGTCGAGGTACGCCTGATACAGGATGGCCGTATCGTGCAGCCGGGTGGCCCCGTCCTCGCCGTCGGCGGCGGCCTGCCGGGCGGCATCGCGGAGTTGCTCGACGGTTACCTGCTCCTGGAGCAACTCCGCGATGCCGCGGGACAGGGCGGCGATGAAGCCGCCGCGGTCGGCCACGCCGGGGAACTCCCGCAGGGCGTCGCGGCGGCGGGCGATCAGCAGCCGCAAGGCCATCTGCCGCCCAGTCGCCGTCAGGACCGCGGGGGTCGGCCCGCTGGTCTCTTGCAGGATGCGGTGGGCCAGGCGGCGGAAGCTCAGCACCGCACAGCGGCCGAGCACCGGGGCCGCCGCGCCAGCCAGCAGGCTCCGCTCCATTTGCAGGGCGGCCTGTTCCGGCGTCAGCAGGATCAGCGGGGGGCCGTCAACCCAGCTTGCGGCCAGCGCCTGGCGGATCTGCTCCTGGCACCAGCGAGTCTTGCCACTCCCGGCCCGGCCCGCGATCAGTCGAACGGCCACGGTCTCCTCCCGCACGCGGCCCGCCTGCCCCCGATCGGGGTCGGGCGGCACGACGGACATCATACCACGCCCGTCCGGTGGGTGGGCGGTACCGGGGCTGCGAAAGGGTTCCTGCTTCAGCGAAGGCTCGGCTATCGACCGCGGATGATCGGGCGGTCCGGGGTGGCCATCCGGCTGCGTCCTCCGGACGCGGTTTTCCCGCCGCCGGTTCGCGGTACAATGCGGGCGGCGCAACAGGCGGCGCGGCAGCGGTCCGGGGCCGGTCGCACCGCCCGCGGCCGTTGCTGCCGCGGGCGGAGTATCGGCGGTCCGGGCGCGAAGGACAGGGAGCGGTCATGCTGAGTGCGTTTCTGATCTGCGGGGCCAGGCCCAACTTCATGAAGATCGCGCCGCTGGTGGAGGCGTTCGACCGGACGGGCCGCATCCGGCGGACCATCATCCACACCGGCCAGCACTACGACCAGCGGATGAGCAAGCTGTTCTTCGAGGATCTCGGCATCCCTTCGCCGGATGTCAACCTGGAGGTCGGCTCGGCCAGTCATGCGGTGCAGACGGCGGAGATCATGACCTGCTTCGAGCCGCTCTGCCTGAAGGATCGCCCGGATTGGGTGGTGGTGGTGGGCGACGTCAACAGCACCATCGCCTGCGCCTTGGTCGCCTGCAAGCTGGGCATCCGGGTGGCCCACGTCGAGGCCGGCCTGCGGAGCTTCGACCGCACCATGCCCGAGGAGATCAACCGCCTGCTGACCGATGCCATCTCCGACCTGCTGCTGGTCTCCGAGCCGAGCGGCCTGGAGAACTTGAAACGCGAGGGGATCCCCGACGAGCGAATGCACTTCGTCGGCAACGTGATGATCGACACACTGCTGAAAAACCGGGCCAAGGCCGACCAATCGAACATCCTGGCCGAGTTCGATCTGGCCCCCAAGAGCTATGCCGTGGTCACCCTGCATCGTCCCAGCAACGTGGACCATCCCCAGGTCTTCGCCGGCATCCTGGACGCCTTCGCCCGCATCGCCGAGGACCTGCCGATCGTTTTCCCCATGCACCCGCGGACGCGGAAGAATCTCGCCGGGATGGGGCTGAAGCAAAAGGTGGTCTCCATTCCCGGCCTGCTGACGCCGGAGCCGCTGGGCTATCTGGATTTCCTGAAACTGCTGGCCGAGGCGGCGCTGGTGTTGACCGACTCCGGCGGCATTCAGGAAGAGACGACCATCCTCGGGGTGCCCTGTCTGACGCTCCGGGAGAACACCGAGCGCCCGGTGACGATCACCCACGGCACCAACCGTCTGACCCCGCCGCGGACCGAGGCCATCCTGGCCGCTTACCAGGAGACCCGCCGCTGCCCGCCACCGACCGACCGTCGTCCGGAACTGTGGGACGGCCGGGCCGCGGAACGGATCGCGGAGATCCTCGTCCGCACGACCTGACCCCGTGGAGCCGACGCCATGCGCCGCGCCCTCATCACAGGCATCACCGGCCAGGACGGCTCGTATCTGGCGGAATTGCTCCTGGCCAAGGGTTACGAGGTCTACGGCCTGATTCGCCGCAGCTCCAGCTTCAACACCGCGCGAATCGACCATCTGTACCGCGACCCGCACGAGCCGGGAGCGGCCTTGCGTCTGGTCTATGGCGACCTGTCCGACGGCACCGGTATCAGCACGGTGCTGAACGAGCTCAACCCCGACGAGGTGTACCACCTGGCCGCGCAGAGCCACGTCCGCGTCAGCTTCGACCAGCCGATCTACACCGTGGACGTCGACGCCTTGGGCACGCTGCGGGTCCTCGAAGCCATCCGCCGGATGCCGCGGCCGCCGCGGTTCTACCAGGCCTCCAGCAGCGAGATGTTCGGCGATTCTCCGCCGCCGCAGTCCGAGACCACGCCGTTCCGCCCCCGCAGCCCCTACGCCTGCGCGAAGCTCTGCGCCTTCTGGCACACCGTCAACTACCGCGAGGCCTACCGCCTGTTTGCCTGCAACGGCATCCTGTTCAACCACGAGTCCCCCCGCCGCGGCGAAACCTTCGTCACCCGCAAGATCACGCGGGCGGCGGCCCGCATCAAGCTGGGTTTGCAGCACAAACTGTATCTGGGCAATCTGGATGCCCGTCGCGATTGGGGCTACGCGGGCGATTTCGTCGAGGCCATGTGGCGGATGCTGCAACAGGACCGCCCCGACGATTACGTGATCGCGACCGGCGCCAGCCACTCGGTTCGCGAGTTTCTGGATGAGGCGTTCGGGCTGCTTGATCTGGACTGGCGGCAATACGTCGAGGTCGATCCCCGCTATCTACGACCGACCGACGTGGAGCACCTGGCCGGCGATTTCAGCAAGGCCCGGCGGGTACTGGACTGGGTTCCGCAGGTGACCTTCCGCGAGCTAGTGCGGCGGATGGTCGAAGCCGATCTCCGCCTGGCTCGCGAGGAAGCCCTGCTTCGGGACGCGGAGAATCGGACGTGAACGCTTTCTGGTCGGGGCGTCGCGTGGCCGTGACCGGCAGCTCCGGTTTTCTCGGCTCTTATCTGCTGGAAGCATTGGCCCGCCGGGGGGCCGAGGCCGTGCTTCCGGTTCCCCATGAACAATACGATCTGGTCCGCCGTACAGACGTGGAGCGGATGTACGACGACCTTCGGCCGGATCTGGTGATCCATGCGGCCGCAGTCGTCGGCGGGATCGCCGCCAACCGGACCAGCCCCGGGGAGTTTTTCTACCGGAACCTGCTGATGGGCGTGCAGCTCATCGAGGAGGGCCGCCGGAGGGGCCTGCCCAAACTCGTGCTGATCGGCACGGTGTGTTCCTACCCCAAGTTCACGCCCGTGCCCTTTCGGGAAGAAGACTTGTGGAACGGGTATCCCGAGGAGACCAACGCGGCCTATGGTCTGGCCAAGAAGGCCCTGCTGGTCCAGGCGGAGGCGTACCGCCGACAGTACGGCTTCAACGCGATCTACCTGTTGCCGGCCAATCTGTACGGTCCGCGGGACCACTTCGATCTCCACTCCAGCCACGTGATCCCGGCATTGATTCGCAAGTGCGTGGAGGCGGCGGAGCGTGGAGCGCCGCACGTCGTCTGCTGGGGGACAGGCTCCGCCTCCCGCGAGTTTCTCTATGCGGCGGATGCCGCCGAGGGCATCCTTCTGGCGGCGGAACACTACGACGGCGGCGACCCGGTCAATCTGGGGACCGGCTGCGAGATCACCATCCGCGATCTAGCGAGGAAGATCGCGGATTTGACCGGCTTCCGCGGCGAGTTTCGCTGGGATGCCTCCCAGCCGGACGGGCAACCCCGCCGTTGCCTGGACGTGTCGCGTGCCCGTTCCTTGTTCGGGTTTGCCGCGCGGACCGGCCTGGACGAGGGCTTGCAGCGGACGATCGCTTGGTATCGGGAGCAGCGGGGGGCTTGCTGATCCTCGGGGCGACCGCAGTCGGGTCGAACGGCGGCACCGGGCTTGTTTCTAGGACGATCCAGGCTCCGTATTTCGGGGAACGTCGAGGAACGGTTCGCGATAGCCGATCCCTGTCGGAGGCGGACCGGACCCGCGTTTGGCGTGGTCGGGGGGTTGAGGCTATAGTACGCGGCCGCTCGCCGCTCGGCCGCTTTTGCAGCCGCCTTGCCGCTCGCCCGGCGTGATCCCCCGCGACGAGTCCGGTTGATCGAGGAGATGGTCAACATGCAGGATACGCTCAGGCTGGCGGTAGTGGGAGTTGGAAACTGGGGCCGCAACGTGCTGCGGTCGTTCGCTCAGGCTCCCCGCTGCCGGGTGCAGTGGATCTGCGACATCGATGAGAAGACTCTGACGGTCCAGAGCCGCCTGGTGCCGGACGCCAGGCCGACGCGGGACTTCAACGAAATCGTCCGAAGCGACGTGGACGCCGTGGCTATCGCCACGAAGGCCGTGACGCACTATGAGCTGGCGGCCAAGGCCCTCGAGGCCGGCAAGCATGTCTTCGTCGAGAAGCCGCTGTGCCTCTCGGCCCGCGACGCGGACCACCTGGTCCGGCTGGCGCAAGCGAAGAACCGTCGCCTGATGGTCGGGCATCTGCTGCTGTACCATCCTTGCGTCGATCTCCTGGCCGAGCAGGTACGCCAGGAGAAGCTCGGCCGCGTCTATTACGCCTACTCGCAGCGGGTCAACCTCGGCGTAGTCCGCCAGGACGAAAACGCCTGGTGGTCGCTCGCTCCGCACGACATCTCGGTCATCTGCCACTTGTTCGCGGCGCAGCCGGTCGCGGTCACGGCCACCGGCCACTCCTATCTGCGGAGCGGCGTGGAGGATGTCGTCTTCGCGGCCCTGCAATTCGCGGACGGCCGCATGGCCCACATTCATGTTAGTTGGCTCGATCCCCACAAGATCCGCAAGATCACCCTGGTCGGCTCGGAGAAGATGGTGACCTTCGACGACATGGAGGCCTCGGAGAAGGTGCGGATCTACGACAAGGCCGCGGCCGTGACCGAGGGCTACGGCGACTACGCCCAGTCCGTGGCCATTCGGTCGGGGGACATCCTGATCCCGCGGGTCGGCAACGCCGAACCCCTGCAACTGGAGGCCCGCCAGTTCGTTGACGGGATCCTCGACGACAAACCGATATTGACCGATGGCGCCGACGGGGCCCGCGTGGTGCGGGTGCTGGAGGCCGGGGCCGAGTCGCTCCGCCAGAAAGGCGCCGTGGTCCCGGTCAAGGACCTCGCGGCATGAGCAAGGAAATCTACATCCACCCGACCGCCATCGTGGACGAGGGCGCGGTCATCGGTCCCGGAACGAAGATCTGGCACTTCTGCCACGTCATGAAGGACGCCGTCATCGGCGAGGATTGCTCGCTGGGCCAGAACGTCTTCGTCGCCCCGCGGACGCGGCTGGGCCGCAACGTGAAGGTGCAGAACAACGTTTCCATCTACGAGCTGGTGGAATGCGAGGACGACGTCTTTCTCGGGCCGAGCATGGTGTTCACGAACGTGATCAATCCGCGGAGCCACGTCTCCCGCAAGCATGAGTACCTCCGGACGCTGGTGAAGCGCGGGGCCTCCATCGGGGCCAACGCCACCATCGTCTGCGGCAGCACCCTCGGCGAGTACTGCTTCATCGGCGCCGGGTCGGTGGTCACCAAGGACATCCCCGCGTATGCGCTGGTCGTCGGCGTGCCCGGCCGGATCATCGGCTGGATGAGCGCCCACGGCGAGCGGCTGGATTTCGGTAACGGCGAAATGGCGGTCTGCCCGGCCACCGGCCAAAAGTACCGGCGGGTGGCTCAAGACCGCGTGGAACAGGTGTAAACGCATGAAAGTCCCGCTCCTGGATCTCAAGGCCCAGTTCGTCACCATCGAGCAAGATGTCCGCGCCGCCATCGACCGCGTCTTCGAGACGCAGCAGTACATCATGGGGCCGGAGGTCACCGCCCTGGAAAACGAGGTGGCGGCTTACTCCGGCTGCAAATTCGGCGTTGGCGTCAGCAGCGGCACGGACGCGATTCTTTGCGCCCTGATGGCCGTCGGTGTCGGGCCGGGCGACGAAGTGATCGTCCCGACCTTCACCTTCTTCGCCACCGCCGGCTGCGTCAGCCGCCTGGGCGCCCGGCCCGTCTTCGCCGACATCGAGCCGGACACCTACAACCTGGACGTGGCCAAGCTGCCGGCCCTGCTCACCGCCCGGACCAAGGTCATCATGCCGGTCCACCTGTTCGGCCAGTGCGCGGACCTGGACCCGATCATGGAGATCGCCGCGAGCCGCAAGATCATCGTCATCGAGGACGCCGCCCAGTCCATCGGCTCGAAGTACAAGGGCCGCCCGGCGGGCAGTATCGGCCACCTGGGCTGCTTCTCCTTCTTCCCCAGCAAGAACCTGGGCTGTTGCGGGGACGGCGGCATGATCGTCACCAACGACCAGGCCCTGGCGGAGCGGTGCTCGATCCTGCGACAGCACGGCTCCAAGCCGAAGTATTATCACAAATTCGTCGGGGCCAATTTCCGGCTGGACGCCATGCAGGCGGCGATCCTGCGGGCCAAGTTGCCGCACCTGCCCGCCTGGTCCGAGGCCCGCCGGCGAAACGCGGCGCGGTATAACCAGTTGCTGGCCGGGTCGGGCGTGACGCTGCCGACCATCCGACCCTACAACGAGACGATCTACAACCAGTATGTGATCCGCCACCCGCGGCGGGACGAGCTGCGGCAGCACCTGCAAGACCGGCAGATCGGCACGGAGATCTACTACCCCCTGCCGCTGCACTTGCAGGAGTGCTTCAAGGACGTCGGCGGCCCTCCCGGCTCGCTCCCGGTGGCGGAACAGGCCGCCAAGGAGGTCCTAGCCCTGCCGATCTACCCGGAGCTGACGGAAGCGATGCAGAGTTACGTGGCCGAGAGCGTTCGGGCGTTCAAGTAGGTACGACGGGGTGGGCGGAAGGAGGGAGACTCCAGTCAAGCCGCTGCGGGTGTCGATGTAACATTTGTCACCGAACACGGTTGCGGTGCGCAGAGTCTGGGTATCCGGAGTCTCCCTCCGGCAGTGATGACGAAGTTCGCGGTGGCTGCCGCCGCCCGTTCAGGACCAGCCTGCCGATGTCTTACCTGGCTGCCTATCCCCAGCCCATGTCCTGGTATGCCGAACCGACGGCCCGAGCCGGGCGATATGATGGCTGGATGGCGGCGTTTCTGTTGTGGATGCTGGTCTTTGGGCCATCCACGGCACCCAGCCCGTCGTTGCCGCCCATCCGCTCGGTCGACTTCCTCATTCTCATTCTGCTGATTGCCCGCTGGATGAAGACCTCCCACCTGCACGGCGGGTTCATCTTCAGCCGCCGGATGCGGGCCTTCAGCGTGCCGATTCTGTGGATCGCCCTGATCGGAACCATCGCGACCGCCGCCCAGGTGGCCAGCGGGCAGTACATCTTCTTCCTCAAGGATTACTTCCAGCCGATCGCCATGGTGCGGATGGTGATCATCGCGGCGATCATGGGCTCCTACGATTTTGACGAGCGCCATATCCAGCAATTCATGAAGGGGTTCCTGATCACCTCGATGGCCACGGCGGTGCTGGCCCTGGTGCAACGGTTCTATCCATACCTTCTGGCGGGGTTCATCGAGCGTTATTACGCCACCGACATCCGCCGATTGGAGATCGAAATGACCGGCACGCAGGCCCGCGTACTCGGCACGCTGGGCAATCCCAACGTTTTCGCCGGGTTCATTGTGATGCTGGCTGCCGGCACCCTGGCCATTGCCATCTACTCGAAACGGCTGATGCGTTTGGCGGCGCTGGCGACCTATCTCACCCTCACGGTCGCAGTGGTGATCGCCACGGCCTCCCGCACTGGCATTGTCGCTCTAGTAGTGATCACGGGTTTCATCCTGACCATATCCATGCAGGGACGCGCCCGTTGGTCGGCGCTTTTCCTGATGTTCATCTTTCTGACTGCGTTCCTGACGCTTCGTCAACAAGCGGCTGACCTCAGGATCATCAACCCGCGTACCAGGGACCTGTTGATCGGGCAGGAAGGCACGGTCAGTGCGGCGGTGCAGAGCCGTTCCCGACTCTGGGAGCGAAGCTTGGCCGAGGCTAAGACCTCACTCCTCATCGGGGTGGGCATCAAGAAGAAGGCTGACCACGTCACCGACAACGGTTATCTCTTTACCCTCATGACCTCCGGTCTTCTTGGACTCACCGCGTATCTCATGATGCTTGGGATCCTATTCGGACGAGGTCTGAAACGATTCTTCACCGAAGCCGACCGCTCCCGGCGGATGCTCTTCGCCGGCACCGTTACCATTCTCCTCACGCACGCCATATTCGAGATGACCGGAGATTTCTTCTGGAACATCAGCTACGGGGCTATCGTGGCGGCTTTCTTGGGATTGCTGTGTGGGGCAAGCGCCAAGACGCCCCAGTGGCGCGAAGCTCGATATTGAGGAGTGGATTCCTTCGTGCGGCTGTGTCGCCTTCGGCCGTGTTCAGTCTCCGCCGACAGAACGCCCCACGCCCGCTCCACGGCTCCCTAATCATCCCTCGTGGTGTTGCATGGTGTGGGCGAACTCCACCACCATCTCCAGAGAGTCGTCGGGCTCCTGTTGTGAGACACTGCGACGGGCGCGGAATCCCATCTTCTCGTAGAGAGCGACGGCGCGGCGGTTTGCCTGATGAACCACCAAGGCGACGGCAGGAATACCCCGTCCTTGGGCTGCCTTCAGCACCTGAGCTGTCAACTCAGTGGCTACACCGGAGCCTCTGGCAGTGGGCAGCAGACCAATACCGTAGCGAGGTAAAACCGGCATTCTCCTGAGTGCTCGCAACTTCCTTCGGCACGCTCTCGCGAAGGCCAGCGGGAAGCCGGCCAACGCGCTCCAGAATCCGCGGCCCGCGGTGGTCGATGACCAGAACCAACGGCCGGGCAGGTTTCGGATGAAAACGTGTCCAACGATCGAACCGGCCGAGTCGACCGCCACCCACGCTAGTGCTCGCCCATTCCGTACGTCCGCAACATGCTCCGCCACAGCTGCGGTCGTCGGTGGGAAGGGTTGGAAAAACCGCCGGTCGGTTTCGGGGAATGCTAGGTAGAACTGCAGTAGGAGGCTGGCATCATCAGTGCGAAGCTCGCGGATGCCGAATGTGGACAGAGAAGAAAGTGCGGGACACTTGTCCATGAGGTTTCACCCGCCGCTTGGCGGACAGCGACGCGGCCTTACACACTTTAGCCCTGCGGGAGGCGGTTCGTACATTTGACAGGGCAGGGCTCACAGCCGAAAACGGTCCATTCGATTCTCTTCCTGTCCCCGGCTTCACGTCAAGCCCCTCGATGGAATACTGCGGCAGCCGCTTCTTGATTAAGTCACCTGAGCGAAGTATGGTGGACCGTGTTCGTCGCGGATATGGCCGCCAACAGTAAGGGACCCTACGGTGCCCGGATTCGCCTGCATTGTCACGAGGCAGAGGCTGGACGGAGCCTTCAACTTCCCGATCACGGCGCTGAGCCCGCTTCAGATCTCACACAAGAATGGACCCGGCTATGCCATCTGCCGGTACGTCACCGCGAAGTTCGAGAAGGACAAGGTCTTCGCCGAGGACGATGACGTTCTGGTGGTCATCGACGGGGCCATCCTGAACTTCCGCGATCTGCGTCGCCGGCTGGATGCCCCCGACTACTTCCAGACCGTCAAGCGTTTATACCAGAACAATGGCGACGAGTTCTTCCGCGACTTTCGCGGGGAGTTCTCTGGTTTGCTGTACGACAAGCGGGCGGACAAGTGGCTGGTCTTCACCAACCAGACGGGGATGAAGCCGGTCTTCTATCATCGCCTCCAGGACGGTTTCGCCTGCGCCACCGATTTGATCGTGCTGAACCGGCTCCTTCGCCGGACCGGCTGGCGGCCCAGGTTAGATGTTGACGCGGCCTACATGCTGCTTACCTACGGCTATATGCTGGAGGATTACACACTGCTTGTGGACGTGCGTAAACTCACTGCTGCTCAGTACCTCCGGAGACATCGTGGCTTGACCGCAGTCCAACGCTATCATGTATTTCGAAACGATTCGTGGACGAAGGATGACCGCGGCACCGTCATCGCTCGACTTGATGAGCTTTTCCGGGCAGCGGTAGCCGCCGAGTATGACAAAGACCTGGAGTACGGATATCGACACATTGCTCATCTTAGCGGAGGTCTTGACTCCCGGATGAACGTATTCGTGGCCCGAGATTTGGGTTACGCCGGCATTCTCAACCTCACTTTCTCCCAAAGTGACTTTCCGGATGAGACGATCGCCAAGCGAATGGCGGCGGATATGGGCAATGAGTTTGTGTTTTACTCGTTGGACAACGGGAACTATCTCACAAACACCTTGGAAGAAGTCATCCAGGCCAATGGCGGAATCGCCTTATACTGCGGCGCTGCTCATGCACTCTCCGCCTATCGATGTCTCGACTTCGGCCCGTTCGGGTGCCTGCACAGTGGGCAGATCGGAGATGCCGTACTGGGAAGCTTCTTGTCAGCGCCGGCGCATCGCCCGCCGGAGTGGTCTGCCGGCGCTTACTCGCCGTACCTGCTTGACCGCATCTCCACGGTGGTCCGGAGGTCTCACCAGGCACATCGAAATGAGGAACTGTTCAAGTTTCACAATCAGGCCTTCAACGGAGCGGTAAACGGGAACTGGATCGGCAATCAGTATACCGAGGTCTGTTCACCGTTTTTGCACTTTGAGCTACTTGAATACGCCTTGACGATTCCTCCCGCGCTGAGGTATCACCGCCGGGTGTATGAGGACTGGATAATGGCGAAGCATCATCGAGCGGCGAAGTATGCAAGAGCCACGACAGGAATGAAGCCGGGGGCGCCGCACCAGCTCGTCAAAGCCCGGCAGGCGGCGCGTGGCGTCTGGCGACGACTCCGAGGCGAATGGCGCACCTGCTCCATGAATCCGTTCGGGTACTGGTATAAAACCAACCCATCGCTTCCGGCGTATGTGGTCAAGTACGTGGACCGCAACATCGACCGACTTGGCCGACACCCGGAGCTTCAGAAAGACTGTCAGGCAATAGTCCGAGAGCAACCACCCATTGCGAAAATGCAGGTCTTGACCCTTCTAGAGGCGGTGCAGCAGCATGGCCTTGAAACAAGGGAAGCGACCGCTGAGATGTAGGATGGATCGCACGTCGAGAACACTCGGGGGCCGCTCGGATCGATCTCTCGGTCGGAGTCTTGTAGCGTGAGCCAAACCGGAGCCGCACTGCTTAGGGGGGGGATCAGTCGCAGCCTGTCCATGGCCGTCAGCATGGGCACCATGCTGGCCCTGGTTCCGCTGATGGTCAACCTGCTGGGCGACCGTCTCTATGGCGCCTGGCTGCTGGTGGGAACAATCCTCGGCGCCTTCGGCCTTCTGGACCTGGGCCTGAGTTCCGCGGTCAACCGCTTCGTGGCCCGCGCCCTGGGCCGCGGCGACCGCGACGACGCCGACCGGTACATTGCCACCGCCGTCTATCTCTTCTCCATCGGCGCCGCGGCGGCATTCCTGATCACCATCGTGGTGGCCCTGCTGAGCCGCCGCTTTGTGGACGGGCCGACGGAGGAGGTGCTGCTCTTTCGCAATGTCATCCTCGTCACCGGCCTTTGTTTCGCGCTCTCCTTCCCGGCGAACAATTACATGGGCGTCCTCGAAGCCCACCTGCGACACGACCTCGCCAGCCTGCTGGAGACGGCGATTTCCATCGTTCGTCTCGTCCTGTTCGTCGCCGTGCTCTATGGCGGCGGTCGGCTGATGGCCCTGGCGGTCTGCGGCGGCTTCCTCTTGGTACTGCGGGCGGCACTCGTCGTGCATTTGGCCCATCGCGTGCACGGCCCCACCAGGCTTCGCCGCGGGTATTTCTCCTGGCAGCGGGTCCGGGGTCTCTTCAGCTACAGTCTCGTCACCTTCGTCGCCCAGGTCGCCGACCTGCTCCGGACCCGCATCTTTGCGGTCATCATACCCCAGTATCTCGGGCTGGCGGCGGCGACTCCCTACGGCATCGCCACGCAACTCATCGGCGCCGCCAACCACCTCGCGGGCGCCGTCATGGCCACGACCGCGCCGGTCTTCAGCCGCCAGGAGGCCCGCGATGACCAGGCCGCCATTCGGTGGTCCTACTTCTTCAATTACAAACTGGCTTGCTACCTGGCGGTCTTCCTGGTCGGAATGATCGCCGTGTTGAACCGCTCTTTCATCATCCGCTGGGTCGGGGCCGAACGGGAATCGGCGGTGCTGATCTGTCACATCCTGCTGGTCGGGTCGCTGTTCAGCATCATGCAGATCCCGACCATCCACTACATGTACGGCACGTCGCGTCACCATTACTTCGCGGCGGTGAACATCCTGGAAGGCCTGGCCAATCTGGTCCTCAGCCTGGCCCTCGTGCAGCCCTACGGCCGCGCCGGCATGGCTGCCGGCACCGCGTTCGCGGTCATCTTGAGCAAGTTCTTCCTCCTGCCGCTGACTGCCGGCTGGTCACTCGGAACCAACTTGTGGCGGTATCATCTCCTTCACACCCTTCCCAATGTTCTTCGGCCCGGCGTGTTTGTTGGAGCGCTATACCTCGCCGCGTCGCCGTTCCTGGCTCCCGATTATCTCCGCCTGGCCATCGTCGGGGGAGTTGCTTCCCTCCTCTTCGTGCCCTACATTTTCTTCGTTGGATTTAGCCGCCGAGAGCGAAACCTTCTGCTGGACTCGATCCGCAAGATCCGTGGAGAGAGGAAGTCCGCCGCCGGAGACTCCCATCCGTGAACCAGGCCGCCACCACGTCCCCTTCCCCGCCCGCAGTCAACCTTCGTGTGGGCGTGGTCGGTTCCGGCTACTGGCTTCGCGTGCTGGGCATGCTGTTTCGTCGAGCGGAGTTGCCCCACGAGCTGATTGATCTCGGCGCGCGGTCTGCGAAAGTGGCGTGGGTGCTTCGTCGTGGCTGGCGGCGATTCGACGTGATCCACCTGATCGGCGGCTTGGATTGGCGACTGCACACGGTCCTGGGGATGGCGGGCCGTAGGGTCGTCGTTCATTGGATCGGCAGCGACGTGATGAGCCTGCGGAACGCCGCGGATCGCGGCTGGCCCGGTCGCCTGCAATGCCGATGTGCCTACGGCTATACTGCGGCCCACATCGCCGATTCGCCCGACCTGATCGCGGAGCTGCGGCACCTCGGTATCGAGGCGACCGTGGTGCGCCTGTTGCCTGAACGCATCGAAGCAGAGATCCAGCCGCTGCCGCCGAAGTTCACGGTGCTCAGCTACTGGTTCGACAGCCCCGAGCGCCGCGACTTCTACGGTGGCGACGTGGTACTGCAACTTGCTCGCGAGTTTCCGCAAGTCGAGTTTCGCGTGCTCCAAGCCACGGGTGCCGGTGAGACGCCGCCGCCCAATCTCACGTTCCTCGGCTACCAGCAGAACATGGAGCGGATATACGCCGATTCCTCGGTTCTGATTCGTCTGCCCAGGCATGACAGCATGTCCGCCATGGTGCTGGAGATGCTGGCCCGCGGCCGCTACGTGATCTACAACAAACCGATGGAGGGGTGCCACTATGCGACCGGTCTTGACACCGCCCGCACCGCCTTGCGTGAGTTGATGACCCGGAGCGAGCCGAACATGGCCGGCGCCGCTATGGTCAGACGCGAATACTCGGTCGCCCGAGAGGTGGAGTCGCTCGCCGGTTTCTATCGAAGCCTTTCCTCATCGGACATGGCTCGCCGCTGACTCCGCCGGGGCATACTCTAGCGGTCCCTCTCTTGTGTGGCGCGTCAAGCCGCGGCGGCCTCGCCGGCTGCCTGTACGGGATACTGCACCGCCGCTTCGCTCTCTGCCGAAAAAACCTACGGAGTTCCATCCGCATTTCGTGATCGGGCTCCGGAATCGAGGCGATTCGCCATGTCCAGTGCTGCCCCCGCCGTTGCCGGTGTCCTGCCGGAACGAGCTCAGTCGTCCGCCGCGGTCGCGGGTTCTACCGCCACCGTGTGCCCGCCGCCTTGCCCCGACCTGGCCCGCGTGGGCATTAATGACTCTGAAATTCGCCTGCACCTGCAGGCGGGTCGGTCGGCGGAGGCCGGCGAGGCCGCCGCCCGCCGTGCGGCCCAGGCTCTGACCGATCTGGGGACGACGCATCTGGCGGCGGGGCGTCTGCGGGACGCGTTGCGGGCGTTCGAGGAGGCGGTCAATCATGACCCCGGTGACCAGGCGGCTTTTCACAATCTCGTCGCCGCCGCTTACCTGAACGGCGGATTGCGGGGTCCGGTGATGCAGGCCGTCCTCCAACGTTTGGTGCAGGCGATGCCTCGCCACGCGTGGGCGGAGCAGTATCGTCGCCTGCTCTACCTGCCGATGTTCCTCAACCTGGAGTTCGTGCTCGGCAAGTGCAACCTCCGCTGCCGCATGTGCCTCGGTACCAACTCGCCCAGCTACCCCGACCGGCTCACCTGCATGTCGGCGGAAGATTTCGACCGGATGCTCACCGCGGCCCCGACGGTGGGCGGGCTGACCCTCAGCAGCGGCGACGCCGACCCGCTGCTGCACCCCGACCTGTCCGGCATCATCGACCTCGCGGCCAAGCACCGCGTGGTGCTGGACATTTACACCAACGGTCTGCCTCTGGCGGCCGGTAATTGCCGCCGCATGGTGCAATCCGGCATCGTCCGCATGTTGAACTTCTCCGTCAACGCGGCAACGCCGGAAACGTATGAGCGGCTGCATCACGCTGAGCTGGCTCGCGTTATCCGCAAGATGGAGATGCTTCAAGCGATGCGGATGGAGTGCGGCTCGCCAACGCCGTGGACCTCGCTGTCCTTCGTGGCCATGGCCGACAACATCCAGGAACTGCCCGCGTTTATTGACCTCGCCCGCCGGGTTGGCGCGCAGCGGGTGCTGGTGAACGACCTGATCGGCTGGGAGGACGGCCGGGGGCCGAACCAGGTCGCCACGCAGCATCCCGACTGCTTCGAGTTCGTTGCCGAAGCCCGCCGCCGCGCCGCCGACGCCGACCTACGTCTGGTTCTGCCGGAGCGATTGGCCGCCGGGGTCTCGCCCGGCGGGGCGGAGGCGTGTGCCGTCGCGGATTCGTCGGGCGTGGACGGGTCGGGCGTTCTCCCCGCGGAGACCGAATCCGCCGCCCCGCAGACGAAGAAGCTGGCCCGCTGCGGCTGGATGAACGGCGTTTGGGTATGCCACGACGGGCGGTTGGACCCGTGCTGCCTGGTGCACGGCGTGGCCGACCTGGGTAACATCCAGGACGGTCCGTTGCTAACCAACGACCGCTTCGCCCGCGTGAAGGCGCTGCTGTTTGCGGGGAAGGTCTTTCCCGAATGCCAGGGTCAGCGAATGTGCCGTTATGTGCAGGAGCAGCTCACGGCGGGTCGGACGCTGGACCTGATTACACCGCAGGATTTGGGTTCGTAACCGCAACCGCGGAGAAGGCGTCAGAAGCCCAGCGGCCAGCCCGCCGCGACCCAGACGAGCAGCAACGCCGACCAGAGGATCAGAAAGACCACGGTGTAGGGCAGCATCAACGCCACCAGCGTGCCGATGCCGAAGCGGGGGTCGTATTTCTGAATGAACGCGATGATCAGGGCGAAATAGGACATCATGGGCGAGATGATGTTGGTGCAACTGTCGCCGACGCGGTAGGCGGCCTGAACCAGTTCCGGCGGATAGCCCAGCAGCATGAACATGGGGATGAAGATGGGGGCCATTACCGCCCACTTGGCCGAGGCGCTGCCGATCACGAGATTGATCGAGGCGGTCAGCAGCACGAAGCCCAGCAGCAGAGGTGGGCCGCCGAGGCCGCTGGAGCGGAGCAGCTCCGCGCCCTTCACGGCGAACAGCAGTCCGAGGTTGCTCCAGTTGAAATAAGCGACGAACTGGGCGGCGAAGAACACCAGGACCAGGTAATGACCCATCCCGCTCAACGCCTTGGACATGCCTTGGATCGCGTCCCGATCGTTGCGGATGGTCCCGGCGGCGATGCCGTAGGTCAGCCCGCACAGGCTGGCCCCGAGGAAGATGAAGGCCACGATGCCCGACATGAACGGCGAGTGCAGCAACTCGCCCGTGGCCGGGTCGCGGAGGAAGCCTTGGGCCGGCACCGTGCCGCTCAGGAGAAATCCTGTAAATAGCAGGGCCGCCGCCAAGGCCCACCGTAGTCCACGCTTCTCCGCGGGTTCGAGCGGCCGCAACGCCCGGGTCGGTTCCTCGAAGTCGGCTCCCGTCCCCGTCCACGGCCCCAGCCGCGGTTCGACCAGTCGCTCGGTAACCCAGGTGCCGGCCGCGGTGATCAGGAACGTTGACGCTGCCATGAACAGATAATTGCAGGCCGGGTTGACGCGATATTCAGGGTCGATAATGCGGGCGGCTTCCTGGCTCAGCCCGGCCAACAGCGGATCGATGGTGCCCAGCAACAAGTTGGCGCTGTACCCGCCCGAGACGCCGGCGAAGGCTGCGGCCAGTCCGGCCAGGGGGTTGCGGCCGGCGGTCTTGAAGATGACCGCTGCCAGCGGCACCAGCAGGATGTAGCCGATCTCGCTGGCGGTGTTCGACAGGACGCCGGCGAAGACGACGACCAGCGTGAGCAGTCGCGGCGGCGCCGCGAGCACCAGCCCCCGCATGCCTGCTCCGATCAGACCGCTGTGCTCGGCGATGCCGATGCCGAGCAGGGCGACCAGCACCGTCCCGAGCGGAGCGAACCCGGTGAAGTTGGTCACCATGCTGGTGAGGATGTAGTGCAGACCCGCGACGGATAGGAGCGAGCGGGGCTGAATGGCTTCTCCGGTACCGGGGTGGATGCCTTCGAATCCGTACCACGCGGCGATGCCCGACAGCAAGACCACGAGCAGCGCGAAGATCAGAAAAAGGATGGCGGGGTCGGGCAACGCATTTCCGAACCGCTCGATGAAGGACAAAGCCCTGGTCAGGGTGCCGGCTCGTGGACTGGCGACGCCGTTCGGCATGGTCTGTCTCTCTTGCCGCCGTAGGGTTTTTCACCGCGCGGGGCCGACGTTCCGACCGCTTCTTCCGGATGCTCGGCCGGAAACGGATTGTACCGGTCGGAGCAGGGCCGTCTGCCCGGCAACGCCGGCGAAATTCGGGGTGGTTTCACAAGGAGACTGGCGCTGACCGGTGAATATGGACAGATCGGGCCTCGGAAGCCGGAGACCCTTTGCAGCCGGATTCACTCGGTCGGTGACCGGCCCGCGAGAATGTTCTGATATATGCGGGTGTGGCGCTCAGCAGCCCGGGCAGGCGATTCGATCGCTGTGGCGCGGCGGCTTGCGTTCTCGGCCAATTGACGCCGCAGGCTGGGATCTTCCAGCAACCGGAGCACCTGGCGGGCGGCGGACTTCGCGTTGCCGGCATCGAAGAGGAGGCCCTCCTGCTCGTCCTCGATCCAGTCGCGGATCCCCGCCAGACCGGATGCCGCGATCGGCACGCCCGCCGCCATCGCCGCCAGTAGCGGCCCGACATGCGCTTCGTCCAGGGCCGGCATCAGGAAGAGGTCGGCATCCGCGAGCAGATCAGGCCAGGAGCGAACGGGGTCGGGGATGATCAGGAGATCGGGGATGCGGGTGCATTCGGCCAGGCGGCGGACTCGCTCGCCCTCCCGCGAGGTGTAGGGCATCACCAGCCGAAGATCTCCGCGGACCTGGCGAAGGACGGCCGCGGCCCACATGCCGTGAAACTGTCCACCTTGGCGCGACGGCGGCCCATGGAGCAGCAGGACCGTCCCGCGATGCGGGGTGTTGCCGCCGGGTCGCGAAGACGGATCGGGCTCCAGCCGGGGGGCCGATCGATTCGGCGGCCGCCGCTCCAGCCAGGGCGGTACGACCACCGTCCACTCCCGAGCGATGCCGGCCTTGGTCAGCCGTGCCGCAAGGGAGGCACTCGGTACGAGGACGGCCGCGTCGGTGGGGAATCGTCGGATCCACCGTTCCGCGGCGGCCAGAGGGGAGCTGTCCCACACACTCAGCAATAGCGGCGTTTCCGGCAGTCGGGCGGCGCAGGCCTCCGCGGCCTCCACGCCCCAGGCGTGCAGCAGCCGAGCGCCGGTTCGCCGGACGACGGCCGGCAGGCGGCAGATGCCGAAGGTCCGCAGGCGGAGTTCGGCTCGGTGGACTCGCTCGCCCAGCCACTGCTCGGCGCGAACGGCGGCGGGGCCGTTCACGCTGCACAGGTGGAACGGCTCGCCGATCGCGCGCAGGCCGTCGCGCAACTCGCGGAGCGATTGCAACAGCGTGGCGTCGGCGGTGGCGTCGATCACATGCAGGACGGGGATCACTTGTCCAGCGCTCGGTGCTCGTAGAACAGCCGGGAGACGGCGTCGGCCAGCTTCTCGGCCAATTCCTTGGCCACGTCCGCGGCGGACACATCACCATCCGCGGGGGTCGGCTGCGTGGTGACGGCAATTCGCCGTCCGGCCTCTTCCCGCGGCCACAGGCGGACGTCGCGTTTGGGCTCGGTGGACAGCACCTTCACCCGGACGGCGAACTCACCTTTGTAGATCGGCGCTCCCGGCTCGGCCTGAAGGGTGAAGCGGTCCACGCCGAGATACAGGACCTGCACCGCGCCCAGTTTCTCGCCGATCTCGCGGACGCTGAGGCGACCGTAGTCCTTGGTGGTCCGCTGGAACGCCTGCCAGTTCTCGAACGGCACCACCTGGCGGTTGACGTTGAACTCCAGGAAGATAGCCGCCATCGCCTTGTGTAGATCGCGCACGGCCTGCGGCTCGCTGATGAGGCTGTTGGGGTCGTCGATCAGGATCAGCAACGGCTCCTTGGTGAGCTTGAACTCCGGCTCCACCACGTCGCCGCCGGTGATATTGGCCCAGACCGCCGCCATCTGCACGCAGCCCGCCGAGGCGGTGAGCAGCGGCAGCAAGGTCAGCAGGAGAGCCCGCGGTGCTCGGCCGTGGAGTGGGCCGCGGGATTGTTCTCGTCGATCATCGCTTTTCGGGGCCGCGCAGCGACTCGCTGTGGTCATAGAATTTCCTCGCCACCATCTGCCCGAACAGGTCGACGGTCTCATGGAACATCTGGTCGTCGTTCATATCCGGAACGCCGTGGATGGAGCCGGGCGGGTAGGTCACGGCAACGTCGGACTGATAGACCGACTCGCGTCCCTCATCCTGGGCCACATCGTACAGGTGCAGCGTGCCTCGCACTCGTCCCTTGCGCAGCTCTCGGGCGCCACCGGCCCGGGTGGTGTAGTCGAGCAGGTCGATCCGCAGGAGCAGGTCACATTGAAGCTTCTCCGCAAGCTGCCGATTTGACCAGCCTTCCCAGTCGCGGCTGCGAGCCTGAATGGCCTCGACTGCCTCCGGTTCGACCAGCCGGGCCGTGGGCACGTTCTTCGAGATGTAGTAGACGACCGCCTTGGCCACGTGCTGTCTGGCGCGTGGATACATGTCGATCGTGGCCTGGTCCGCCCAGACCACGACGGCCATCTTGCGGTCGCCGATTTTCGAGTACTCCGCCTTGACTTCCTTCTGCTGATCGGGGTCGGTCATGAAGTACATGGCCTGGCACCCGCCACTGGCCAGTGCCACTGCCGGCAGCAGCACCCGCCAGACCACCGCGAGTCGCATCGCAACGTACATCGTCGCGGTCCTTTCATCTCATGGGCAGCGTGCCATCCAGCAGCCCGTGGACCAGCTTCCAAGCCCAACCGCCGAGGATCAGCAGCCCGGCCCCGAGGGACACGCGCACCGGGCCGAACCGATCCCAGTTGAGCACCAGCAGCCGCCCCGTGGTGGCCGCGGCGCCCGCCACGCTGAACAACGCCACCGCCGTCACGCACAGGATCGCTCCCGCCGGCTGGGCCTGAAAGGCCTGCCAGGGACGCCCGTGCATCAACTCCGCGAACGCCGTCGTCATGCCGCAGGTCGGGCATGGCAGCCCACTCGTCAGGATGAAGCTGCACGGCGGCAAGCCGAATCGCTCGTGCGTGCCCAAACCGCGGGGGTCCGGTTCCAGGCGGGCCGCCACGGCCAGTAGCGCCGCGCACACTACCGCGACCGTCCCCCAGGCCAGTCGGGCCGAGGGCGACAGCGGTGCGGGCGAGATTCTCCAGATCCAGCGGCCCTGAGCAGCCCTGCCCCCTGTCGGCGGCGGTGGGGCCGAGCCGATAATGCGGGCCAGGGGAGGCGAAGCGTTGGGCGGTTCCATGCGCAAACCAATCGAGGCATTGGCCCCGCCGCGGGAAGCGGCCGTCATAGCCGTCTTTCCGGGATCTCCCCCTTCGACCGGGCCTTCAATTGCCCCTTCATCTCCGTTGGATTGTCTCCGTCCGGGCGATTTCCGCAAGCCGCCGTCTGGCGATGCGGACGGCCTCGGCGGAGATGTCGCAGCCCAGGTAACGCCGGCCCAGTCTGGCGGCGGCGACGAGCGTGGTGCCGCTGCCACAGAAGAAATCCGCGACCAGGTCGCCGGGATTGCTGGAGGCGCGAATCACGCGTTCGAGCAGAGCCACCGGTTTCTGTGTCGGCCAGCCGGTTCGCTCCCGGGCGACCGTCGATAGGAACGGCACCTCCCACACGTCGGTCAGCGCCGGTCCCTCGGCATGGAAATACAGCCGCCCCCGCCTCGTGTTCTTGTACGGCCGCCCGCTTTCGTCGTAGCGCAGTCCATCGGTGCGGAACGAGCCTTCGCGCTGGACATGGAAGCGGTGTCGTCCCCGACGCCGCGCGTACGCCAGGATCGTGTCGTGCTTGCGCCCGAACCACCGGCGGGACACGCCGCCGGTGCGGTAGTGCCAGATGATTTCGTTCAGAAACTGCTCCGTGCCGAAGATGCGATCCAGCTCCAGCCGAGCGTGATGGACCACGCGCCAATCCAAATGCAGATAAAGCGTGCCGTGGTCGGGCAGGAGCCGCCGGCATTCTTCCAAGCGGGCCCTCAGAAACGCCAGGTAGCTCTCCAAGCCGCCGGCCCACTGGTCGGAGTATGATGCCGCCGCCGTGGCACTACGGCGCCGTTGGCCGGTGAAGAACGGCGGATCGAGGTAGATCAGGTCGCAGTGGCCGTCCGGCAGCCGCTGCATCAGCGTCAGGTTGTCGCCGCGGATGATGGTGTTCGTGGCGGCCGGTTGATCGCCGGAGCCCGCAGGTCGTCTCAAATCGTTTCATTGGGGTTGATGCCCAACGCCTCCATGCGTCGGTACAGCCTGCTCCGCGAAATGCCCATCAGTTGGGCCGCTCGGTTGCGCTGCCGCCCGGCCGCATTCAAGGCCCGGTAAATGGCCTCTCGCTCCACTCTGGCCAGAATGTCGTCGAGACGCAAGGTCTGGTCGGCCGAGGCTTCGCCGGAGGGCGGCAGGCCCCGCAATTCTCCCGACGCCGCCGACGCGGCGGGCGCCGCGGGCCGACGGGCCTCTGCCCACTCCTGGGCCTGCTCCTGCTCTCGTGCCCTGGACTCGGTGATGTCCCGCATGACCCCCAGGACCCATTCCACCTGACCGGCCCCGTTGGTGATGGGCGTGTAGACGGTCTCGATCCAGAGCCGGGAACCATCCCGCCGGCGGATCTGCATCTTCTGGCGGGCGTACGGCACGCTGCCGTCGAACAGGCCGTCCGCCGGGCATAGCGCCGCCGTGAGTGGGCGGTCATGCTCGTCGCGGCAGTCCATCAAGTCCCCGCAGGACCGGTTCGAGTCGAGCAGTTCGTCGGCTTTGTACCCGGTCATCCGTTCGCAGGCTTCGTTGTACTGCACGAAGCGGCGGTGGCGGTCCAATACGAAAATGCCGTCTGCGGCGGAGCGGAGGACCAGATCGCTGGAGAATTCGGTCGTCGAATGGGTGGAAGGCATCATCCTGGTACCCTCATCGTTGCGCGGATCGATACCCGGGCAGGGTTCGGTAGCATGGGCCGGCGGCCGGCGCCGTGGGCGTTGGTTCCTCAGTCACGCCGGTCCGGCCCGGCTGCCGGCGTGTCCGGAGATTGTAGCGCGCTGTTTCGAGCCAGTTCTAGAAATCGGCAATTCGCCCGCGAAAGGCCGAATTCGGATGATGAGATCAAGCGATTCGCTTAACCCCGAGCGACGCCCATGGCGCGAGTTGGTCAGGCGGGGGGCCGAGCGGCCGCGGTGGGGGCCGAATCGGCCGGTGCCGTATTCAGAATGAACTCGCGGGCTGTGGTCTGCACCCAGTCCATTTCTTCCGGCTCGGGCTGATGGCGGGCGTACTTGACGGGGTCGCAGGCCGCCACAAAGCGGCCCAGCAACGCCTTGTGCTCGTCGGCGAAGTCCCGCGATTCGCGAAGCGAAACGATGAACTCCTCGCTGGTCTGCTCGCCCGCCCGGAGGCCGAAGCGAAGCTCGATGTAGCGTCGCAGCAGCCCATTGATGCGATAGTAGAACTCGCGGATCTGCCCCTTGCGGATGAGATCTTCGGCCAGGAGGCGATCCAGTTCGGCGAGTGCCCACTCGTGGGGGGGCCGTTGTGGCTCTCCGGCCGCGTCCTGGGCCGTGAGCCGGCGTCGCTTCCTCCACCATCTCGCGGCCAGAGCCACGGCCACAAGGGCGGCCACGACGCCGAAGGCCCATAACATGACCATCTGCCAACCGGGCATCGGCAGCGAGACGACCGGCTTCGCATCGGCCAGACCGGGACGCACCTTCACCGGCACCGTCGGCGTGGCGATTTCGCCTTCCACCGCGGCGGTCGAGCCGTCTACCCGCTCGCGGCGATCCACATATCGGATGGTGAGCGACGGAATCGCGAAGTCACCCCCGACAAACGTTTCCAGCGTCCACGTTCGCTCCAGGCGTCGCCCGGCGCCCTGCTTGGAGGGGGGGGCTTCGTGCATCTCGCCCACGCCGAACGGCCCGAGCGGATTGTCGATTTCCGGCCAGAGCACTTCCACGTCGCCGTCCGTCTCCACGGACAGGCTCAGCCGAACGGACTCCGGTACCGTCACGTCGGTCGGGTCGACCCGAATCGTCACGCGGACCACGTCATCCTGGACCTGGTGGACCGCCGTTTCGGCGGGACGGCTTTCCGCGGCGGCAGCTCGCGGGTCGCGGTCAGCCGCGGCCACCAGCAGGCTCGCCGCGATGCCCAACCCCAATAGGCTCGGCAAGCGAAGCAACCAGGGGGCCTGTCGTTCGATGGGGGGCGACCGGGTCATCGCTGGGCCTCGCGAGCGCGAAAGAAACTGGTGAGCGGCTCCACGAAAGACTCGCCGACGGTGAGTTCGATGGCCTCGGCCTTCGATCGCCGGAGGGTCTCGCGGCGTTCTTCGGCGACGGCCCGGGCCTGCTGCTGATACCACTCGCGAAACGCTCGCGAAGAAGTGTCCACCGTGACCTGCTCGCCGGTCTCGTTGTCCACCAGGTCGATGAACCGCACCTTGGGCAGCATCGACTCCCGCGGATCCGTCAACGCCACCGGGATCACGTCATGCCGCCGACGCGCCGCGCGGAGCGGGCGGTCAAACGGTGGGGACTGGAAGTCGCTGATGATGAAGACGACCGCACGTCGCCGGATCACCCGATTGAGATGTTCCAGCGCCCCCGCGACGTCCGTCCCGCGACCAGCGGCCCGCAGCGTGAGCAGCTCCCGCACCACTCGGAGCACGTGCCGGGTGCCCTGGTCCGGCTTGACGTACTTTTCGATCCGGTCGGAGAAGCCGATCAGCCCCACCTTGTCGTTGTTCTTGATGGCGCTGAAGGCCAGGGTCGCGGCCACCTCGGCGGCCAGTTCGCGCTTGAGTTGGCCGGCGGTGCCGAATTCCTGCGAGCCGCTCACGTCCACCAGCAACACGACGGTCAGCTCGCGTTCCTCGCGGAACCGCTTGATGAACGGCCGGCCCTGCCGGGCGGTGACGTTCCAGTCGATCGACCGAACGTCGTCGCCGGGCAGGTATTCCCGCACCTCCTGAAACTCGATGCCCTGCCCCTTGAAGGCCGAGTGATAGTGCCCCGCGAACACGTCGTCCGCCATGTGCGACGTGCGTATCTGAATGCGGCGGATTTTCTTCAGCAGTTCTTTCGGCGACATTCGCGCACTCGCGGGCGGCGGCGTATCACGGCACGGGGATGGTGTCCAGCACCATCCGCACGATGTCGTCGCTGGTCAGCTCTTCTGCTTCGGCTTCGTACGTGACGATGATCCGGTGCCGCAGGACGGCGAGCGCCACGTCCTTCACGTCCTGCGGAGTGACAAAGCCGCGGCCCTCCAGGAAGGCGTTCGCCTTGGCGCCGAGCGTCAGCATGATCGTGGCTCGCGGGGACGCGCCGTATTGGATCAGCCCCGATAACTTCGGCAGTTGGTACTGGTCCGGCCGGCGAGTGGCAGCCACCAGACTAACGATGTAGTCCTTGATCTTGTCGTCGATGTAGATCTCGTCCACGACCTGCCGCGCCTTGAAGACCTCTTCCGGGTTCATCACCGGCTGGATCGCCAGCTCCGGCTGCGTCGTGGCCATTCGGTCCAGGATCTGCCGCTCCTCGACCGGTGACGGGTACGTCACCACCGTCTTCAGCATGAACCGGTCGATCTGGGCCTCCGGCAGGGGGTAGGTGCCCTCCTGTTCGATCGGGTTCTGCGTGGCCAGCACCAGGAACGGCGTGGGGAGAGGATAGGTCTGGTCGCCGATGGTGACCTGCCGCTCCTGCATGGCTTCCAGTAGCGCGCTCTGCACCTTGGCCGGGGCCCGGTTCACTTCGTCCGCCAGGATCAGATTCGCGAAAATCGGCCCCTTCTTCACCGTGAACTGCCCGCTCTGCGGCTGGAACACCATCGTGCCGATCAAGTCCGCCGGCAGCAGATCCGGGGTGAATTGCAGCCGGCAGAAGGTGGTTCTGATGCCTCGAGCCAGGCAGGCTACAGCCAGGGTCTTGGCGAGTCCCGGCACGCCTTCGAGCAGAATGTGGCCGTTAGCCAGGAGACCGATCAGCAGGTGTCGAAGCATCTCCTCCTGACCGACGATGACCTTATGCATCTCCGCCCGAAGGCGGGTGAACGGTTCGCCGGCGGCGCGGATGACGGGGCCGAGGTTCTTGAGGTCGAGCTGTGCCACTTAATGTAACCCTTTGACCCGTATGACGATAACGATTAATCGCCGCCACCGCACGACGGTGGGCGGGTGGGAATTTAGACGGCGATCCCACCGATCGCCTGTCAGGAAATGGCCACAAAATAGGCTGCCGGCCGCCGCCTGGCAACCCTCCGGCCACGGCTTACCCAGCGGGCGGCGGAACCCCGGCGTGAACCGCATCACGCGGCTGAAGCGATTTCCGCTTTACACCGGCGTGGCTCGAAACAGCCTGGCGGAAACCCCGTCGGGTCTGACCCGGAGTGAAACCCGGCACCCGCACTTGGGGCAGTGGCCGACGTAGCGGGCTTGGTCTGGTCGGCGGTAAATGCGACGATATGTGTCGCAACATTCGAAGAGCACCCCAATCCAGGGTCGATAGGGTGCCGAAGCGGGAGCAGCGGGCGGTTCGCCGGCATCCCGTTCGCCGTCTTCGTCCAGAATGATGTCCAAATGCCTCGGCGAAGGTTCGGCCATATCCACCATATCGGCGATATGCCGGGGTCGGCCTTCTGCGACCAGTCGCCGGATGCCGGCACCGGTGGCTCCGGGGCCTCTGGCGGTCAACGTTCAACTCCCGCATCCGGTTCGTGCATAGCGCGGCTTCAACAGCTACCATAGGCGATCTCGGCGGGCGTCGACGCAGGCCGTGGGACGCGTCCGCTGGCCCGCCGCAAGATTGGGGAGACCACATGCCCGGCCGGAACGGTCTGCAAATCGCGACGTCGATCCTCGGTGGGGACTTTCTGAATTTCGGCGAGTCCATCCGCATCTGCGAGCGCGCCGGGGCGGACATGATCCAGATCGACGTCTGTGACGGGATCTTCGTGCCCACCATCAGCTTCGGCGAAGAACTGATTCGGCGGGTTTCGCGGGCGACGCGACTGCCCGTGGAGGCCCACCTGATGGTCAGCCGTCCGGAAGACTGGGTGCGGCGTCTGGCGGATTGCGGGGCGTTCCGGGTGATCTTCCATGTTGAGGCCACCCGGCGGGCGATGGGCCTGGTGGAGGATCTCGAGCAGGCCGGTTGGAAGCCCGGTATCGCCATCAATCCGGAAACGCCGGCCGCGGCGATCGAGCCGCTGCTGCCGTATGTGGACAACGTCTGCATCCTCGGCATCGCGCCCGGCTTCTCCGGGCGCACGCTGCTCGACTACACCTATCTGAAGATCGAGGACACGCGTTCGCTGATCGAAAGGACCGGCTCCTCGGCCACCATCACCGTCGACGGCGGCGTCAAGGCCACTAACGCTCGTCAACTGGTCGATGCCGGCGCGGATATTCTGGTCATTTCGTCCTGGATGTTCAGCCATCCTCAGCCGGACGCCAGCCTGGGCGAAATTCGTCGGATCGTGGCCGGCGAGATGAATCCGTAGTCGGTGGTTGTCGCTCCGCTTCCGGCGGCATCGTCCGGGCGGTGTCGTCGCCCAGCAGTTCTTCCACACTTCAGAGCGGATTTACTGATTTCGACTGTTGTCTTTTTTTTAAAAGAAAGAGCATCGTGACTGGCGGAAAAACTGCGCGGGTGGCGCTATGTTTTGTCGTTGACGCCGAGCGATCCGGGTTGGATCGGCTTGACTTCCGGTTCGTCGGGCCTGTGCTTCGGGCGTCTGCTGTACCAAGCAAACGTTTTGGAGAGAGGACTTGAGTATGTTCCGAAATCGCCTTGCTGTCTGTGTTGTCGTGCTCGCCGCCGTCTGCCTTCTGGTCGCTCCGGCGCGTGCCAATCTGCTGGTCGATCCCGGCTTTGAGGTCAACCCGCTCACCAGTTACCTCAACGTGCTGAACGACTTTCCCACCTATCAGGGTCAGTGGGGCGTCGAGTCGGCGACCATCACCGGCGTCGACGGCGGGGTTTCGCCCTCCGAGGGCAGCCAGATGCTGCGCATGACCGACGACGGCCTCGTCACCACGCAGGCCTTTCAGGTGACGGACGTGACCGCCTACGCTGGACTTATCGATAGCGGTGCCGGCATCGTGACGCTCAGCGCGCTGCTGAACGTCGACTCGAATGTGCCGGCGGCCATCGGCGGCGTCACCGTGCTGTTCTTCAGCGCCGCCAATTTCGGCTCGCAGATCGGCACCCCGATCATCAGCAATATCAATCTGGACAGCCAGCCCGGCACCTGGGAGCTGGCCGCCTTGAGCGGCGGCATCCCGGTTAACACGCGTTGGCTCGTGACCCAGGTGGCCTACAGCAACGCCTCGCTGATCGGCAACGACGGCGCGGTCCACCCGGGCTACGTCGATGCCGCCCGCCTGATCATTACGCCGGAGCCGGCCAGCCTGCTGCTGCTGGGTCTCGGCGGCGCGGCGCTGCTGCTCCGCCGTCGTTCGTGATCGCGTCAGGAGGGATTCGACCGCGGCCGCCGGCGAAGCGGCCCGCGGGAGCGATTGAGATCGAGTGGTAAAGAGGCTCTGTCCCCGTCGGGCGTCGCCACGCGGCCCCGGCGGGGTTCTTTTTTAGGATGGTGTCGGGGCCAGGAGGGCTTCGACAAACTGCTGGATGTCCTGGCCGTTGAGGACGCCGTCCCCGTTCATGTCGCCGCGCACGACGCCGCCCGAAGGATCGAGCGCCAGGACCGTCGGGTTCTGGAGGCCCGGCGTGCTGAGCAGTTCATACATCGTGCCGTCGAGATTGGCGCGGAACACCCTCTTCTGAGTGCTGTCCACCCAGTACATCTTGCTGCCGGAGGAATCGACGGCGATGCCGTGCGGCGTTCCGGAGCCGAGGGAGAGCAACGTCTCCACGGCGGTCCCATCCAGGTTCGCTCGCCGCACGCGGCGGGTGAAGTACTCCGTCCAGTAGATCTTGCCGCCGGCCGGGTCCAGCGTCAGGCCGAACGAGAACACTCCCGCAACCAGATCTTGTACACCGGTACCGTCCAGGTTGGCCCGGCGAATCCGCTGCGCGGAGTAGTCGGCCCAGTACAGCTTACCTCCGGCGGCATCCACGGCGATCGCGAAGGCCGACACGTTGCTGAGCACAAGCTGCGGGCTGCCGCCGTTCAGAGGCGCCCGCTGGATGGTTCGGGTGTTGAGTTCCGTCCAGTAGATCTGCCCGGCAACGAGGTCGAGAGCAATGCCCGAAGGAGAGTCCAACCCGGACGTCACCAGGGTCTCGACCGGCCCGGAACCGTTCATATTGCCGCGCTGGATCCGCTTGGCGGTGTTATCCACCCAGTACATCTTGCGGGCGGCCAGGTCCAGGGCGATGCCGCAAGGCCCGGCCAGGTCGTTGGAGACCAACACTTCGGCCACTCCCGAACACGCCAGATTGGCCCGTTGAATCGTCCGTTGCCCGGCGTCGGCGAAGTACATCGTCTGCCCGACCGTGACACCAGTGTTTGCGATCGTCGCGACACCGACCCCAAGTGAAAACGCGATCTTCCGAGAGAAGCGAGTATGCACCATGTCCACACTCCCCTGTCCCTTCGACAGACACCTCCCCCTGAACTGACTCAGCCATTGTAATTCGAGCACACGGTTCACTGGAACCATTGGCGTCGGATCATCGCCTGATATCTGAGGCGAAATGTTGGTGTGGATTCCTTTTCTCTGACGCGCGGAAGCCGGCGGGCCGGCCAGTGGTGTCCGCGAGGCGGGCGCACGAAAAGAGAGAGGGCCGCTCCGTGGTGAAGCGGCCCTCTCTTGATTTACTGCGCTCGCGAATGTCGCGATCAGGCGACATCTAATCGCGGCTTACCGGCGTCGAATCAGACCGATCAGGCCGAGGCCCAGCAGGAGGGCCGTGGCTGGCTCGGGGATGTAGTTGTAAACGACCTTCACATAGCCATCAGCCAGCACCGGGCCGTACGAGCCTTCCACGCCGCCGACACCGCCGAAGTTCAGGATTTGGGTGACGTCCGCGAGAATGTCAAACGTTCCGGCGCCAACAAAGCCCGCATGGAACGCGGGATTGATGAAACCAGAGCCGAGGTTGCCGCCGCTGCCACCGAGATGCGTTGCGCCATCGGGAGCATTCGGGTCCACGTTCATCGGGCCGTCGCCGTCGTCGGCCGCCAGATTGAAGGTGTTGCCGGTGGAGACACTGACCGGCGCAACGACCGGCTGAAACAGATTGTTCAGCAAAGTGACATCGACGGAACTGATCGCCCCCGTGGCACCCAAGGCCACCGTGACCGTGGCGGGCTGAGCGCCGTCGTTATCGACGATCAGGAAGCCGCCGGAGATGTTCAAGGCCAGTTCCACCTCAACGGAGATCAGATCGGACAGAGCCCCGTTGAACTGGTTGAACGTCAAGGTCTGGTTGAAATTGGGTGTGCTCGGCCCGAACGGCTGAATCTGAACGATCGGGCTGGCCTGGACCGCGGTCGTAAGCAGGCCGATCAACGCAATCGACAACGCAATGCTGGATACTCGCCTCATGATATACCCCTCTAGTTCCTGCACCCGCTGAAGGGTGTGCAGATATGTTTTCCCGTTCCTCTTGTCCTTCTCATCTCCCGGGCGGCATCGGAACTGTGCCGCCTCCCGAACTCCTTGCTGATGCTTCAAAGTGTAATGGTTTGGAGGGTGAGAGTCAAGGGTCTGGATGGGCTTCTTCGGTGGTTTTCTGCTTCTCTGGCGCAGCTAGACTGATGATTATAGGACCTTAACGGTTGTTCCGTTATAATGGGATATATGGAGCATTTTTAACTTCCATTGGTTTCAAGAACGCGACACAAATCATCGCATCGCACACCAATCGCGATGTTATCGGTCTCTACCGGCATCCGTCAGAAGGCTGACGCGAGCCGACCACAGTAGCACCGAAGACTCCGTACCGCCGTGGGCCGTCGACCGGGTATCACACTTCGATGGAAGGCCCGCCTTCATCGGCGGTTGTGGCGGATGCTGGATCGGTCGACTGCGTTTCCTCCGGAGGCGACGCCGAGGTCGCCGCCCGCTCCCCGCGACGCCGGCGAACCGCCTCCCGGAGGATGTATTCGATCTGGGCGTTCACGCTCCGCAGTTCATCCTTGGCCCAGCGATTCAACGCGTCGAGCAGATCGTCGGGCAGGCGAAGTAAAAACGATTTGCGTTGAGCCATGGACAGAGGCTTTCGATTGCGGAGGCCGGGTAGATCCGCCGCCGGGCGATGGCGGGCCGCGATCGATCATCAGGTCGTGCCGTCATCACGAGTACAGCGTGCCGGCGTTCACCACCGGGTGGGCGGCCTTGTCGCCGCACAGCACGACGAGCAGGTTGCTGACCATCGCGGCCTTGCGTTCTTCGTCGAGTTCGATCGTGTGCTTTTCCTGCAATCGCTCCAGGGCCATTTCCACCATGCCGACGGCGCCGTCGACGATCCGCGTGCGGGCGGCCACGATGGCCTCGGCCTGTTGCCGCTGGAGCATCGCTCCGGCGATCTCCGGGGCATAGGCCAGGTGGCTGAGGCGGGCTTCGTCGATCTGCACTCCGGCCTTGGCGACGCGGTCTTGCAGCTCTTTTTGCAGGGCGAGCGAGACTTCGTCCATGCTGCCGCGCAGCGAAAGTTCATGCTCCTCGGTGGTATCGTACGGGTAAGCGCTGGCCAGGTGCCGCAGCGCTGACTCGCTTTGCACGGAAACGTAGCTCTCGAAGTTGTCGACGTCGAAGACCGCCTCGGCGGTGTCCGTCACGCGCCAGACCACCACGGCGGCGATCTCGATGGGATTGCCACGGCGATCGTTCACTTTGATGGTCGCTCCGTTCAGGTTGCGGGCGCGCAAAGAAATCTTGTGCTTGCTGTAGAACGGGTTCGCCCAATGGAAGCCGCTCGCCCGGACGGTGCCGACATACTTGCCGAAAAGCACGAGCACGGCGGCGATGTTCGGCTGAAGCGTGAAGAAACCGCACATGAGCACGAACCAGACCAATACGGCCAGGGACGTGCCGACGAGCGGCAGAGCCTGTTTGGCGGGTATGAAGCGATAGTAACCGTAGCCCAGCGGCACCAGGGCCAGAAGGAGCGCTGGGAGCACGAGCCATCCGCTGACGGTGGTTGCGGGGATTTCACGAGATTTCGTCTGCATATTTTTACTCCGTGGTCAATGCGATCCAGCAACTATATTGAAATGATATCATATTGATAACAAGAAGTCAACTTCGTCACTCCTCGTGATCCCGGATTGGCTTGGATGAGCTTGACAGGCCGATGAATTGGTGCGACACTCCTATAGGAGTGTGATTAGAGCGTTAAAGGGACTTGCTATGCCTGAACGGCCGAACAAGAAGCCCGCTCGAACCGTCACGCTGAAGATTCCGGTTGAACTTTATCAGAATCTACAGCGGCTGATCGAGAACACAGGCTTTCGCAGCGTGACGGAGTTCGCCGTCCATGTTCTCCGCGACGTGGCCGCCGGCGGCCGCCTGGAGCAAGGCCCGGCCGGACTGAGCGAGCGAGAGTTGGAGACGATTCGCAAGCGGCTTCAGGCGCTGGGCTACATCGAGTGATGCTCAGGCAAGTGGAAGCAGGCTTGAAATGGGGAGACATCGTGGAAATCGAGGAACTGACGATCATCGGCGGAAGGGGCAAGGACGGCCGGTCAGAAGCAGTGACGGAAGTCACCTTGCGGATGGGCGATGTAGTCAGCATTGTCGGCCCGACCGGGTCAGGCAAGACGACGTTGATCAACGACCTGGAGATGTTCGCCTGCGAGAACACGCCGTCGCGGCGGAGGCTGCTGATCAACGGTGAGCCTCCGCCGGCGGAGTGGAAGGGCGACCCTTCGAAGAACCCCATCGCCCGCATCACCCAGCACACCAACTTCCTGTCCGACCTGCCGGTGGAGCGATTTCTGACGACGCACGCCCGCATTCGGCGGACGGCGCGGGCCGAATCCATCGTCGGCGAGACGCTGGAATTCGCCAACCAGCTCACCGGCGAGGCGATCGAGCGGACCAGCGGCATGACCGAACTGTCCGGCGGACAAACGCGGGCGCTGCTGATCGCGGACGCCGTGATCATAGGAAATTCCCCCATCATCCTGCTCGACGAGATCGAGAACGCCGGCATCCACCGAACGCGAGCCCTGGAGTTGCTGCGTAAGTACCGGAAGATTTTCATCTTCGTCACCCATGATCCGCGGATTGCCGTGCTCTCCGCCTTTCGGATCGTCATGAAGAACGGCGCCATGCAGGAGGTCATCCGGACCAGCCCGGAGGAGAACCGGGTGGCCGAGGAAATCCACAAGCTCGACGATCTGCTGGTGGGCCTGCGCAACGACATCCGTCTGGGCCAGCGGCTGAACATGGGAGTGTTGGAGGAACGGTTGCGGGCGATGGGATACATCGCTTGAGGAACAAGCCGATTCGACGCCGTGACCGCGAGGGAGCGCTGAACCCCGCCGGCCCGCGCGACGAGTCGAAAGGAGTTGCTTGGTGAAAGCCGTCATCGTGGCCGGTCCGCCGACGAGCGGAAAGACAACCGTTTTGAAGCAGGTCACCCGCCGTCTGCTGGTGAAGGATTACCGCCTGGCGTACGTCAAGATCGACGTCCTGTTTGCGGACGAGGATGAAATCTTCGCCCGTGAGTTCGGCATTCCGGTTCGCAAGGTGTATTCCGGCGACCTCTGCCCGGACCATTGCAGCGTCATGGTGCTCGGCGAGGCCCTCGAGTGGGCGGAAGAGGAGGGCGCCGACTTTCTGCTGGTCGAGACCGCCGGTCTGTGCCTCCGCTGCTCTCCGTACATGGGGTGTTCGCTGGGCGTGGTCGTGCTGGAGGCGACCAGCGGGATGAACCTGCCGCGCAAGATCGGCCCCATGCTGTCGCTGGCCGATTTGGCCGTCGTGACCAAGATCGACTTGGTTTCGCAGGCCGAGCGCGAGGTCTTCCGCGCCAACATCAACGAAGCCGCGCCCGACGTGGTGGTGATTGAGAGCGACGCGCTGCACGGCATCAACATCGACCACGTGGTGGCGCGGGTCGAGGCCGTGGAGGAGGTGCGTCCGCCGCTGCTGCTGCGGGGCAATCCGCCCGTCGGCACCTGCACCATCTGCGTCGGCAAGAAGGAGATCGGCTGGCGGAACCACTTCGGCGTGGTCCGGCCGCTGAACAGCGAAGTGTTCTACCGCGGCGAGTGAAGAGCGAGGAGTCGAGATGAGTCAGTCAGATGCCGATCGAGCCATCCTCAGTGACTTGCCCGGCTTGGACTGCGGCTTGTGCGGCTATCGCACCTGCGCGGAATTTGCCGAGTTGCTCAAGCAGCAACCCGGGGAACGAAAGCGCTGCACGAACCTGGACGACCGGCTCCGCCGTCCCGTGGGTGGGGTGGGACGTCCCGCCGGACCTGTGGCTTTCCGGTCGGGCGTGGCCACGTGCAGCACCACAACCGGCATGGGCGCGGCCGGCCCCTCGACCGCAGCGCGGGCCTGCGACGCCTGCGATCTCGCCGAGATGACGGGGAAGGTCGACTGGAAGGACTCGCTCGACCGCGAGTTTGACTTCGTCCTGGACACCTTCCCAAACGAGCCCGGCCCTCGCGAGACCATCCTGCCGCACAATCCCCAGATCACCAAAGAGTTGGACATCCGGCCCGGTGACATCCTGATCGGCCGGCCGCTGGGGATGTCGTGCGGGTGCCCGATCACGCATTGCGGCGTGGCGGTGCAGGTGGATCCGCGCAACGGCGTGATCGTCTGGTGCGTGACGGGGCCGCTGGGCCCGAGAGCCGGTGCTCACAAGGATTTGGGTTACTACTCCGCCGAAGCCTATGAAGGCCTGGTGAGAGACACGCGGAAGGAGTTGAAGATCGGGATGCGGTACTGGTTCCTGCCGCGACGCTGTATGTTGCAGTGGCGGCACAGCGGGCTGGTCAACTTCGTGAACAAGACCAAGGACGGCACGCAGATCCGAATCGAGGGTTTACTGATCGGCTGATGAGCGGGCAGGACCGCGGCCTGCCGTCCGGCTTTGAACGGTCGCGTTCCGAGAGGGAGTAACAGGATGATCGTGAGACTTGCGGTTTTCAGCGCACTGGGCATCGTGGCCGGCCTTCTACCAGCGGCCTTGGTTGACCCGCCGAAAGACCTGGCGCTGCTCAACGTCTCCTACGACCCGACGCGGGAGCTTTACCAGGAATACAACGCCCTTTTCGCCAAGCACTGGAAGGAAAAGACCGGGCAGGAGGTGACCATCCGCCAGTCGCACGGCGGGTCGGGCAGCCAGGCTCGGGCGGTGATCGACGGGCTGGAAGGCGACGTCGTGACGCTGGCCCTGGCCTACGACATCGACGAGATCAGCCGCCGCGGCAAGCTGATCGAGCCGGACTGGCAGAAGCGGCTGCCGCACAACAGTTGCCCGTACACCTCCACCATCGTCTTCCTGGTGCGTCACGGCAACCCCAAGGGCATCAAGGACTGGGACGACCTGGTCAAGCCCGGCGTGGAGGTCATCACGCCGAACCCGAAGACCAGCGGCGGGGCGAGATGGAACTACCTCGCCGCTTGGGCCTACGCCCTGAAGAAGAACGACGGCAAGGAAGAGGCCGCGCGTGATTTCGTCACGAGGCTGTTCAAGAACGTGCCGGTCCTGGACTCCGGGGCTCGGGGCTCGACCACCACGTTCGTGCAGCGCGGGATCGGCGACGTGCTGCTGGCCTGGGAGAACGAGGCCCTGCTGGCCAT
Organism: uncultured Planctomycetaceae bacterium; assembly: GCA_964572385.1. Lineage (GTDB taxonomy): Bacteria > Planctomycetota > Phycisphaerae > UBA1845 > UTPLA1 > CAZNFM01. Next base: position 176,105 of record CAZNFM010000002.1, read on the forward strand.
CGACAAACTGGGCCGGGGCAAGGTGGAGATGGTCGTGCCCTCCATCAGTATCCTGGCCGAGCCGCCGGTGGCGGTGGTGGACAAGGTCGTGGACAAGCGCAAGACCCGCGAGGCCGCGACGGAGTACTTGCAGTTCCTCTACTCCGAGGCGGGGCAGGAATTGGTCGCCAAGCATCATTACCGCCCCAGTTTGAAGGCGGTGGCGGAGAAGTACGCCGCCAAGTTTCCCAAGGTGACGCTCTGCACCATCGACGAGGTCTTCGGCGGCTGGGAGAAAGCGCAGAAGATCCATTTCGCCGACCGGGGCGTGTTTGACAGCATCTACCAGCCGGGCAAGAAGTGATCGAGGCCGGCCACGAGGCCACGCGATGAGGGTCGTGCTCAAACAACGCAGCATCCTGCCCGGTTTCGGCCTGGCCATGGGCTTCACGCTCGTCTATCTGGGCCTCATCGTGCTGATCCCGCTGGCCGCCCTGTTCCTGCGGTCGGCGCAGTTCTCCTGGGCGGAGTTTCGGGCGACCGTGACGGATGCCCGCGTGCTGGCGGCGTACCGGCTCAGCTTTCTGGCGGCGTTTGTGGCCGCGACCATCAACCTGATCTTCGGCGGGATCGTCGCCTGGGTGCTGGTGCGGTATCGCTTCCCCGGCCGTCGGTTCATCGACGCCCTGATCGACCTGCCGTTCGCCTTGCCGACCGCCGTGGCGGGCATCTCGCTCACGGCCATCTACGCGGGCAACGGTTGGATCGGTCAGCACCTGGAGCCGCTGGGGCTGAAGGTGGCGTACGCGCCGCTGGGCATCGTGATCGCCCTCACCTTCATCAGTCTGCCGTTCGTGGTGCGGACGCTCCAGCCGGTGCTGGAGGACCTGGACCCCCAGGTGGAGGAGGCGGCCGCCAGCCTCGGCGCGAGCCGTGGACAGACCATTCATCGAGTGATCCTGCCGGAGTTGTGGCCGGTGCTGCTGACCGGCTTCGCCATGGCCTTCGCCCGCGCCTTGGGGGAATACGGCTCGATCGTCTTCATCTCCGGCAACATGCCGATGCGGACGGAGATCGTGCCGTTGCTCATCGTGATGAAGTTGGAGCAGTTTGACTATGCCGGGGCCACGGCCATCGGCGTGGTGATGCTGTCGGCGTCCTTCGTGCTGCTATTGATCATCAATGTGCTGCAATGGTGGACCGGGCAACGGCACCGCGTGGTGAGGAGCTGATCGGAAGATGAGCCAGGTCACGATACCCTTGCCGCTCGGCGCCGCGGCGGCCTCCCGGCAGAAATCCACGACGGAGCCGGCCGCGGTGCGCTGGCTGCTGACCGCCGCGGCCCTGCTTTTCGTGACCCTGTTTCTGCTGGTTCCGCTGGCGGCGGTTTTCGCGCAGGCCCTGGCCGAGGGGTTCGGCGTCTACTTCCGCTCGCTCGCCCACCCGGACACGCTGGCCAGCATTCGTCTCACGCTGCTGGTGGCGGCCATCGCCGTCCCGCTGAACCTGGTCTTCGGCGTGGCGGCGTCGTGGGCCATCGCCAAGTTCGAGTTCATCGGCAAGAATGTGCTCTCCACGCTGATCGACCTGCCGTTTGCCGTCTCTCCGGTCATCTCCGGCTTGATCTACGTCCTGCTGTTCGGGCTGAACGGCTACTTCGGGCCTTGGCTGGCGGCCCATGACCTCAAGATCGTCTTCGCCGTGCCCGGCATCGTGCTGGGCACGCTGTTCGTCACGTTCCCCTTCATCGCCCGCGAGTTGATTCCACTTATGCAAGCCCAGGGGACCGAGGAAGAGGAGGCGGCGTTGTCCCTCGGTGCCGGCGGCTGGCAGACCTTCTACCGCGTGACGCTGCCCAACATCAAGTGGGGGCTCCTCTACGGGGTGATCCTCTGCAACGCCCGGGCCATGGGCGAGTTCGGGGCGGTGTCCGTGTTGTCCGGACACATCCGCGGCCTGACCAACACCATGCCGCTGCATGTCGAGGTCTTGTACAACGAGTACGACTTCGTCGGGGCGTTTGCGGTGGCCTCGCTGCTGACCATTCTGGCCCTGGTCACGCTGGTGCTGAAGAGCATCGCCGAGTGGAAGTTCAAGCTCGAGCTTCAGGCCGGCCACAGGGGAAAGGAAGGTGCTCCATGAGCATCGAAGCCCGACGGGTCTCCAAGCACTTCGGCGCCTTCGCGGCCTTGCGCGACGTCAGCCTGCGGGTCGAGACCGGCGAATTGGTCGCCCTGCTCGGCCCGTCCGGTTCCGGCAAGACTACCCTGCTGCGGATCATCGCCGGGCTGGAAGACCCCGACCCCGGCTGTGGGCAGGTGCTCCTCCACGAGCAGGACGTGACCGGCCGCCACGCCGGCAGCCGACAGGTGGGGTTCGTCTTTCAGCATTACGCCCTGTTCCGGCACATGACCGTGTTTGAGAACATCGCCTTCGGGCTGCGGGTCCGACCGCGACGGATGCGGCTGCCCAAGCAGGAAATCGACAAGAAGGTGCATGAGCTGCTGCAACTCGTGCAGCTCGAGTGGCTGGCCGACCGCTACCCGGCGCAGCTCTCCGGCGGGCAGCGGCAGCGGATCGCCCTGGCCCGGGCGCTGGCCATCGAGCCGAAGGTGCTCCTGCTGGACGAGCCGTTCGGGGCGCTGGACGCCCGCACCCGGCAGGAACTGCGGCGCTGGCTGCGTCGGCTCCACCGCGAATTGAAGGTCACCAGCGTCCTGGTCACGCACGACCAGGAAGAGGCGATGGAAGTCGCCGATCGGGTGGTCATCACCAACGCCGGCCGGATCGAGCAGGATGGTACTCCTGAGGAGGTGTTCCACCGCCCCGCCAACGAGTTCGTGATGAACTTCCTCGGCCATGTGAACATCTTTCATGGCCGGGTGGAGGGCGGGAAGGCGGTGTTCGGCACGCTGAAGGTGGACTTTCCCGGCGAGCGGACCCCGGAGCGGCAATCGGTGCGCGGCCTGGTTCGGCCGTACAACCTGGACATCGATACACGGCTGGACGGGCGGGCCGGCTTTCGGGCCACGGTGCGGCATATCAACGCGGCCGGGCCGCGGGTGCGCGTCGACCTGCTGGCCGACACCGGGGAACCGGTGCACGTGGAACTCCCGCACGAGAGATTCCAGACCTTGGGCTTGACCGCCAGCCAGCATGTGTTTGTGATTCCCCGAGAGATCAACGTCTTCGCCGACGCCGATCCTCTCGATGACTCCGCGACATTGTAGAAGAGGCCGCGGTGAAACGACTTGCCGCGGCCGATGCACAGTGCCTTTGGGCTGAGTACCGACACGACGACGCATCAGGAAAGGGCGTGCACATGAGCAGCGGGCATGGCGCGAAGTGCTTGTTCCTGGGGGTAGTGTGGTTTCTGTTGACCTGCGCCCCGTCGGCGGCCCAGATGCCGCCGGCAACCACACAACCCACCGCGGATGATTCGCCTGCCGAATCCCCGCCGAAAGAGGCGGCCCCGAAGAAGGCCGCGCCCTACCAATCGAAGGCCTGGGGTACCAAACTGGAGACCGAGCCGCCGGGGTATGTGAAATCCCTCAAGGATCATGGTCTGCCGGGCTGCGAGGAGATCAACTGGTTCGACCTCGGGCTGGAGCACCGCACCCGCTTCGAGCACCGCGATGACGACATGCGGCGGGCGCGGCTGGAGGAGGACGACCAGTTTCTGCTGAGGTCGCGGGCGTACTTCGGCATCCGCGAGATCCTCGATCCGCTGCGCTTCGCCGTGGAGTTCCAGGATTCGCGGCAGTTCAACAGCGACTGGCCGGAGACCAACCGCGACGTGAACGAGAACGACTTCTTGCAGGCCTTCGGCGAGCTGTACTTCAAGGACGCCCTGGGGCCGGGTCAGCCGCTGGCCCTCCGGGCCGGGCGGATGACGCTGGATTACATGGATCGGCACCTGGTCGGGCGGACCGGCTGGGGCAACACGCTGACGGCTTTCGACGGGTTCCGGGTCCGCCTGGGCGAGCCCGCGTCGGATTGGCAGTTTGATTTTTTCGCGGTCCAGCCGATTGACCGGCGGATGCGGCAGCCGGATCGAGCGGATGAGGAGCGCTGGCTGTACGGACTGGTGGGCGCCTGGCGCAAATGGCACCAGTACGTTACGGTCGAGCCGTATTACTTCATCCTGGACGAAGACCGCAAGGGTTGGGAGGCGGCCGATCGCGAGATTCACACGCTCGGCCTCCGCGCCTTCGGTCCGATCGCCGGCACTCACTTCGACTACGACGCCAATGCGGCGTTTCAGACCGGCGAAGATGGCCAGCGAGACCAGCGGGCCTTCGCGGCCATCGGCGAGTTGGGCTACACCTTCGCACATGCCTGGAAACCGCGGTTAAGCGTCAACACCATGTATGCCAGCGGAGATCGAGACCCCAACGACCACTACAGCGAGCGGTTCGCCCGCCTGTTTGATCCCGCCCACTGCTATTCGACGTGGGATCTGTTCACCTGGCAAAACGTCATCAGCCCCAAGTTGCGGCTGGAGCTGAAGCCCACGGACAAACTGCGGTTCGACACCTCCTACGGCGGCTACTGGCTGGCCAGCGACAGCGACGCCTGGGTCGCCACCGGCCGACGCGACCCGTTCGGCGGCAGCGGCGACTTCATCGGGCAGGAGGTCGACATGCGGGTTCGCTATCAGCTCCATCAGCGGGTGGACCTGGAAGTCGGCTACGCGCACTTCTTCGCCGGGCCGTTCGCCCAGAACACCGGCCCCGCCGACGATGCGGATTTCTTCTACGTCCAGACGACGCTGCGGCTGTAGATCCCGTGGCAAGCCAACGCCGCGACAGTGTCGCAACCCTCTGGATGAGCGGGTCGGCGGGGTCGCCCGCATCCGGACGCGAGCGGGGAGTGGCACGCCGGCCTTGGAGCATCTGACGAGGGGATCGGTGTACGCGGCCCGCGGGGACTTCGTTTCTGGTGCCTTGCAGACGGTTCCTCTTCCCACCGCGACCGCTGCGTGCGCCGCTGTCGTCCAGAGCTTGACCGAGCTGCGACAAGGATGTACAGTTGAGCTCCCTTCACCGGGCTTGGCGAGCGGACCAAGCGGTAAGCATGGCTACGGGCAAGACCACAGACGACCGCTGGGGCAGGGCACGCGGCACGCCTCGGTTTGAAGGATTTGGCCTCCTTCTCTCGGTGGTGACAATCGCGGGTTGCGGCGGCACAGCAAGGGCGATCGGTCATCGATTCCTTTCTTGCCGGGGTTGTGCCTTGGCGACGGCGATTCCTGCCAGGTGCCCTGAATCGTGACCGCGGGCCATAATGAGACGAACCGTGAGTGTCTTGGACATGGCTGGCCCAGTTCAGCAGACGTTGCGACTCGTTCTTGGTTTGATTGGGCTGAGCGCGGGCGTATGTTTCTTCGCCCAAGTGGCACATTCGTGGGCCCAACACGGGACCGAGCGCACGACGCTAAACCACTTCGCCCTCGTGCCTCTCGCAGTCGGGCTAATTGTCTTGGTGAGGCAATGCGCGAGCTGGGCCGCGCCGGCTTGGAGGGTTCAAACCAAACGGATGGCGTGGGCCGTCTGGCCGTTGGCAACAGGGGTGTTGTTGTCGTTGTGGCAATGGTCGGAATGGCGTCTTCGCGATGGCAACGCAGAGGCCTGGAGCGGTAATCCGTGGCCTTTGTATGGCTGGATGGCCGTGCTGGCAGTGGGCGCGTGGCGCCTGGCCTTGTTCATCCCACATTTCGAAGTCCGGCGGCGGACCCTTTGGTTGATTCTGGGCGCGGCCGTGGCCGTCATGGCGACCGTCCACGTCCGGATGCAATACGCATTGTGGAATTCCTTGTCGTTCGGATACCACGACATTGGGCTGTTCGCCCGGGCCTTGTACAACGCAGCGCAAGGTCGCGGCCTGTGGGTCGACTCCTTCAATTACTCTCTGTTGGGCGAGCACGCTTGCTTCTTGCTGCTCCCGCTTGTCCCCCTCTGCAAGATCGGAATCGAACCGTTCCGTCTGCTCGTGTTCAGTTCCGCGATCGCCCTCAACGCCCCTGCGTTCATTGTGGCCTGGTTCGTCCGGCGCAAGCTGGGCTCGAGTCTCGCGGCGGTCGTGAGTGGACTGGCGTGGCTGGGGCTGCCGTCGCTCGGGTGCTTGGTCATCGAACGGGGCTACGGTTTCCAACCGGGCTGCCTGGCGGTGCCGCTGCTCGCAGCCGGATTGGCGTTTACCCTATTGAATCGCCTCACGGGGGCCACCGTGTGCATGGTGCTGGCGATGCTGGCCAGGGAGGATTTTGCTCTCACCACGGCGGCCTGGGGAATCTACGTCGCCTGGATCGGCCAGCGGCGAGTCTGGGGTGCGGTCGTCGCGACCGCAGCCGTGGCCTATGCGGGCGCGATGATCCTGGTGCTCATCCCGCATTACCGCGGCGCAGCCTATCCCTGGATCGCCGCACACTTCGATTGGCAAGCCCCTTTCCTGAATCTCACCACTCACCTGTCAAACGACCTCGCCTTTCTGGCTACTTTGCTTCTGCCGATGGCCGTGCTCTTGGTGCGGCCAGACCCCCTGGCGCTGGTTGCCGCCCCAGCGCTGGCGGAGGTCCTGCTGACGACCAATCCCGAGCTTCACAGCCTGTCGGCCCATTACCACACCCCGGCCGTGCCCGTGCTCTTCTTCGCGGCGTTGCGGGCGTGGGTCCGCACCGCCACCGGCGAAAGACCCGAGAGGCAGCACTTGCCGGATCCGTCGTTTTCGCTCCGCACCGCACGATTGATGCGGGCGGGGTGGTGCCTGCTGATCGCCGCCTGGGCGGGTCAGATCTATGTCGGGATCGGTCCGCACACCAACAATCCGGTGCGACCGTATTCCGCGCCGGAGTTTCAGGCCAGCCTGGCACACGTCCGAGACTTCCGCGCTGCCGTTCCGCGGTGTCTCAGCGTCACCGCCAACTATCGCATCGCCGCCCATTTCCTCGACTTCGACCGCCTGTGGACGGTCCGCAATGAGCGGCTCGGCGATATCGTCGTCATCGACGATCGCGACAACTGGGATGCCAGCGACCCGCGTGCGGCGGTCATCCGGGCACACCGTGAAGGCGGCTATCAGCCCGTGTATGCCGACCATCACTTGGTCATTTTGCGCCGAGGGGCGGAGCCCACGCCTCTGGATCGGCGGCTTCGCCCTGATCGGCTGCCGGATGAGGTAACGCCCACGGCCTTCGATCTTGGCCTGGGAATCGAACTGGTTGGTTTCCGCCTCGGCAGCATTGAGGAGTCGCCCAGGGAATCCGCAAATTACAGCGCCACGCTGATCTGGCGATGTCGCGAACCCGTCGAAGGGGATCTGCGCTTCGGCATGGTGGCGGAGGGAGCCCCTCACCGCTGGGGGCCATTCCGCTTCGCCCACGGGGCCTATCCGACCGCAGTGTGGGAACCCGGCCGGCTCTACCGCGATGACGTGATTCTGAAAATCCCGGCGCTGCCGGAAGCGAGCCTCGGGAGGCTCCGGCCGGTGTTGCTGAAGTAGCGACTGGGGCCGCGAGTTTCGACGGGAAGCTGAATCCGAGCCCGGCTCGTGCGAGATTCCCATCTCGCTCGCAGGATCGCGGGATTCCTTTCCCGTACAAGAGGGCGAGGGTGGGATCCTGCGGCTGGGGCCGGTTCCGCCGGGCCAGCGTGGTCACGATGGTGGGTGCGAGAAAGGATTCTCGCACCAGGGTGCAACGGGGGCGAGCGTGGGCGTGCGAGAAGGGATTCTCGCACGAGCGGCTCAGGAAGAGCACGCACCTCAGCAAGGGGCTAATACCCGCCTCGCGTGATGCTTGCGATTGCACTGAGGCCTTTCCCAGACGGGCGGGGTGGCGGGGGCTGCCGGATCCTTCGCGAACGCGGCGGCCTGGCAAGCAAGGGTCATATAATCTGCCGCCCACGGACCTGGGGCCGAGCGTCGCCGCGTTCCGGCCGGATGGGCCGGGGCGGCCGACAGTCTCCGGCCGGATTGTCCGATAGGGGAAGCATGGCGTCGGCGTCCGGTCCGGGGCCGGGAGATCCCGCGGTGAATAACGGCGATTTCGACATTGATGACCGCTTGCAGACGCTGGTCGGGCGGATCACCGACAGCTACGCGGGCGACCCGCGGACGCGGCACATCGGGCGCGGGCACCTGCCCAACCGCAGCGAGATCATCGAGATGATCAACCTGCTGCTGGAGGTCACCTACCCGGGCTTCTTCGGGCGGAAGAACCTGACCTTCAACAACATGCGGTATCACGTCGGCGACGTGCTGCCGCGGCTGGCGCAGGCGGTGTACGACCGCATTTTCCACGCGCTGTGCCACCACGCGGAGACCCAGAACCAGTACGACGCGGACGTGTCCGCGGTCGACCGCCGGCCGTTCGACCTGAAGGCCCGCGAGCTGACCACCTCCTTCATCGAGCGGATCCCGGAGATCCGCGACCTGCTGGCCCTCGACGTGCAGGCGGCGTACGACGGCGACCCGGCCTCCTGCAACACGGACGAGGTGATCCTGGCCTACCCCGGCGTGCTGGCCGTCACGGTGTACCGCTACGCCCATGTGCTGTGGGAGATGGACGTGCCGCTGGTGCCGCGGATCATGGCCGAGTGGGTCCACCAGATCACCGGCATCGACATCCACCCGGGGGCGAAGATCGGGCGGAGCTTCTTCATCGACCACGGCACCGGCGTGGTCATCGGCGAGACGGCGGAGATCGGCGACCAGGTGAAGATCTATCAGGGCGTCACGCTGGGCGCCCTCAGCTTCCTCAAGGACGAGCGGGGGCGGATGGTCCGCGGCTACAAGCGACATCCGACGGTCCGCGACCGCGTGACCATCTACGCCAACGCCATCATCCTGGGGGGCGAGACGGTCCTGGGCGAAGGCTGCACCATCGGCGGCTCGACGTTCCTGACCTCCAGTGTGCCGGCGGGCTGCACCGTGAACGTGATGGCCCCGGAGCTGAAGGTGCGGCAGAGGACGCCGAAAGACGCGGCCCAGCACGGGCTGGATTTCAGCATTTGAACAAGGCCGCCGGAGTCGGTGATACTAGTCCTCCGGGCCGGTCCGCGGCGGGGCGGGGCCGGGCCGGCCGGAACGGAGACATCCTCATGCGGAAACGCGAGACCGTTTGCGCCTGGAGCGGGTTCGTCGTGGTCGTCCTGGCGCTGGGCGGCTGCATGACCCAGGAGGAATGGAAACGGCTCTGGGAGAGGGACAAAGGGGCCCAGCCGGAGCCGACCCCGCGGCTCATCTCCAAAACCCAGGCCACGGCAGGCACGGTCGGCGAACTGGTCACGGTGGACGGTCTGCGGCTCCAGCAGGTCCGCGGTTTCGGGCTGGTGGTGGACCTGGTGGACACCGGCGGCAGCGACGGGCCGGACATGGTGCGGAAGCACATCCTCAAGGAGATCCGTCGCCGCCAGCAGCCGGGGGACCCGGACGTGCTCTCTTCGGACCTGCTCAAAGGCCGCGACACGGCCTTGGTGGAGGTTCGCGGGCTGATCCCAGCCGCGGCCGAGAAGGGCCGGCCGTTCGATGTCGTGGTCCGCGCGTTGGGGACTCAGACCACTTCGCTGGCGGGCGGGAGGCTGTTCCTCTGCGATCTCAAGCCTTTTGCCGAGACCGTGGACGCCGTGCTGGGCGGCAAGACGATCGCGACCGCCTCCGGCCCGATCTTCATCAGCCCGATCGGACTGGAGAAGGAGATCCCCGAGCAGATCGACCTGCGGACCGGGCTGGTTCTGGGGGGAGGCGTGGCGACGCAGCCGCGCAACATCCGGCTGGTGCTGAACGAGCCGTCGCCGAGCGTGGCCACGCGGATTGTCGACCGGCTCAACAGCCAGTTCAGCAAGAACGAGCCGATCGCGTCGGGCAAGAGCTTCAGCACGATCGATCTGACCATTCCTCCGGAGTACCGCGGTCGCACGCGGTTGTTCATCGAGCATGTGCTGCATACCTCGTTGAACGCGAGCCCGGCGGCGCTGGAGCAACGGGCCCGCGATCTGGCCCAGGAGGCCACCCATCCGGATGCGGAGTTCGAATCAATCGGCGCCGCCTGGGAGGCGATCGGCCGGACGGTCTTGCCGACGGTGAAGAAGCTCTACCCGCACTCGCTGCCGGCGGCGAGCTTCTACGCCGCGCGAACCGGCCTCCGGCTGGGCGACAACGAGGGGATGGAGATCGTGGCCCGGCACGCCCTGGACCCGGCCAGCCCGTTCCGGCTGCAAGCGATCGAGGAGCTGGGGGACGCCACGCGGATGCACGGGGCGGGCGAGTGCCTGCGGAAGCTGCTGGACGACGAGGATTCGTCGATCCGCCTGCGGGCCTACAAGGCCTTGCGGAAGAGGCCGCACCCGGCCATCAAGACCTCGGTGCTGTTCGATGACAATCTGGTGCTGGACATCGTCGACAGCCGGGGGCCGTACCTGGTGTACGTGCAGCGGTCGCTGGCCCCGCGGGTGGCGCTGTTCGGCGCCAACATGACCGCCCGCCCGCCGGCCATCTACCCCGGCGAGCGTCGCGACAACCGCCTGCTGCTGACCCAGATCAACGCCGCCGATGACGCGACGGAATTCACGATCATTCGCCGGAACAAGCACACCGGTAAGATCTCGCCGAAGCTGTCCGCGCCCTTCAACGTGCCGGATTTCGTCCGGTTCCTGGCCGACAGCCCGACGAAGAGCGAGGAGGGCGACCTCACCGGGCTGGCCATTCCGTACGACGAGATCGTCGACATCCTGCACACTTTCTGCGATGCCGGTACGATTCCGGCGGAGTTCCACGCGGAAGACCTGACCGGGCAGGAGACGAGCATCGAGGTCTCGCGGGAGCGGAAGGAGTCGGAATATTGACGCCGCGGAGACGCGGTCGCCTTTGGGGAGGCGGCGCCGGCCGGTGTCTCAGAACTTTACCTTCGGCGTTTCTTTCGCCGCGGGGTCTTCCAGCTCGTAGTACTCCTCGGCCTTGAAGCCGAACAGGCCCGCGAACATCACGTTGGGGAAGACCTGGATGGTCTCGTTGAGTTCGCGGACGCTCTCGTTGTAGTGCTGGCGGGCGAAGCTGATTTTGTTCTCCGTGGTGGTCAGCTCTTCGGAGAGCTGTTGGAAGTTGGTGTTGGCCTTCAAATCGGGATAGGCCTCGGAGAGGGCGAAGAGCTGGCGGAGCGCGCCGCCGAGGAAGTTCTCCGCCGCGGCACTCTGGGCCGGTCCGCTGGCGGCGACAGCGCGGTTGCGGGCGTTGATGACCCGCTCCAGCGTGTCTTTCTCGTGGGCGGCGTAGCCCTTGACTGTTTCGACCAGGTTGGGGATGAGGTCGTGGCGGCGCTTGAGCTGGACGTCGATTTGTGCCCAGGCCGCCCGGACGCGGGTTCGCAGCCGTACGAGACCGTTATAGATGCCGACGATCCAGAAGATCAGGATGAGCACCAGCAAGCCGACGCCGATGGCGAGGCCCGCACCCAGCCCCAGGCCCAAGAGGGGAATATGGTGATGCATGACGGTATCTCCGTGGCGACGGCGGAGGTTGGTGGACCGGAGGCCGAGACACCGGCCGGAGGCAGCCGCCTCGCCCAAAATAAGAATAGCGTGCCGCCGACTCGGCAGCCATTGTAAAAGGCGGCGGTGTTTATAAACGGTCGCGGGGCCGGACCGCCGTCCTTTGCCGTCCCGGGAGACCCCAAAACCCAGGGTGGTCGCGAGGCCCGGGGCCCCGGTGGTGGGGCGGCCCTACACGCGGACCGCCGGCGGCTCCCGAACGGTGCGATCCTCGATGTCGAAGTACTCTCGCTTCTGAAAGCCGAACAAGCCCGCCACCAGGTTGGAGGGAAACACCTCGATCCGGTTGCTCAGGTCGCGGACGTTGGCATTGTAGAACCGGCGGGCCCGGGCGATGCGATCCTCGGTGTTGGAAAGCTCCCGCATCAGCTCGAGGTAGTGCCGATCGGCCTTCAGGGTGGGGTAGCCCTCGGCGACGGCGAAGAGGCGCTTCATGCTGTCGACCAGCGCGTTTTCGTCTCGGGCCTGGGCGTTGGGCGAGCCGTGGTTGGCCAGGGCCGCCTGGCGGGCCTGGACGACGCGGTCCAGCACTTCGCGCTCGTGGGCCGCGTAGCCTTTTACGGTTTCGACCAGGTTGGGAATGAGGTCGTACCGCCGGCGCAACTCCGTATCGATGTCCGACCAGGACTCATCGCAGGCATTGCGCACCCGCACGAGGCCGTTGTACAGCACCGCTACCCAGAGCAGCAGTAGGACCGCCGCGGCCGCGATCACCCAGAAGACGGTCATGCCGGTGGCCTCCCTTCGCGCAACTCCCGGACCAGCGAGCTCGGCAAGCGTTCCAGAACGCCTTGGATCAGCCCGATCGCCGTCTCGAATTCCTGAATCTCAAAGGTCTTTCCACGGTAGGCGATGATGCTGGTTCCGTGAAACTGGAGCGAGAAGCGGGGGTTGGCCAGGAGAAACTCCATGGTCGGCTGCGAGACCACATCATAGGCCCAGCGTCGATCCGGCGCCTTGACGTAGAACTGGCGGCTGAACTCGTCGGATTCGAAGTCGATGTCGTCGTAGCCCAGGAACTCGGTGATCTTGTCGAAGAACCCCTCCGGCCGGATGAACAGCGGGCGGAGCGGCAGGCCGGTCGTCACGATGACCCCGGAGAAGTAGTGATGGTGCGTCTGCCGGCCGTGTTTGGACTGCGAGTAGGTTTCGTAGTGATAGTCGAAGGTCCGCACCGGCCATTGGCCCAGCCGTCCTTCGCAGAGGTTGAAGGCATAGCGACGGTGGCCTTTGGCCAGGCACTCGAAGCCGGGAAACATCCGGTCCCAGTGATCCACCCGCGCGGCCGAGAAACTCCAGCCGCGTGCCGCGGCCCACGCGGCCAGAGCCTGCCGCCGCCGCTGCGCGGCGTAGTGGGCGTAGATCGCACCGGCGATGACCAGCGCTCCGATCAGGATGAACCAGATCAGGGGGAAAGACTCCATCGGTCGGCTCCGTTCAGCGGCCCTGGTCGCCGGGACTCCCGGTCCGGGGCATTCAACCATGAATGATCCCGACTCCGCAACACGCCAGGCTGCGGCTACCGGACGCTGTCGACGGGCCGGCATGGCCGGGGACTCTTCCGGTACGCCCGAGAAAAGCCGCCCGCCGCGGCCGCCGCCGAGGCTGGGGCCGCAACCGCAGCCGAACCGGCGGCCAGCCGATAGGTGTCTCATGCTGCGCCTCACTGCCTTGCGCCGGAGTCCGACCGCAGTCTTCTTCGTCCTGTTATGGCTGGGGCTTCTGGCCCTCGCACCGGGCACGATGCTGGGCGACCCCGGCATGCTGTGGCACACCGTGGTGGGAGAGCGGATCCTACAGACCGGCCGCCTGCCGCAAGTGGACGAGTTCAGTTTCACCGCCGCGGGGCAGCCGTGGATCGCGCAGCAGTGGGTCGGCGAAATCGCCATGGCCCTGCTGTACCGTCTGGGCGGGCTGGATACGCTGGTCCTGGCGAGCGTCACGCTGCTGGCGGCGATCTACGCCGTCTTGTTCGGCCGGTTCCTGCGGGCCGGGGCGCCGTGGCCGGTCGCGGCGGTGCTGGTCATGCTGGTGATCGCGGCCGGCAGCTATCACTTCCTGCCGCGTCCGCACCTGGTGACGATCGCGTTCATGGCGGCCCTGTTGCTCCTGCTGGCGGACGTGGAGGCGGGGCGGCGGGACGCCCGCTGGCTGCTGGTGCTGCCGCCGCTGTTCGTGGTGTGGACGAACACGCACGGCGGGGCATTGGGCGGGCTGGCGACGCTGCTGGCGGTGGCTCTGGGCTGGCTGGTGTTCGGTTCGTCCGGGTTGACCCTGTTCCGCCTGTGGTCGGCGAGGCGGAGAGGGAAGGCCGAGCCGCGGCAGATCGCGGCGGTTCGGCCGGGAGATTCCGCGCGGCCCGCTTCTCCAGGTATTGCCGGAGGCAGGCCGCCTTCGGCCCTGCTCATCGGCCTGGCGACGGGGCTGTCCCTGGCCGGCGTCTTGGTGAACCCCTACGGGCCGGCCCTGCCCCGGGTGTGGGTGAGCCTGATGAATTCGCCGGTGCTGCCGCAGCTCATCATTGAACACGCGCCGCTGAGGCTGCTTTCCGTCGAGGGAACGGTGCTTCTGACGCTGGCGGGCGTTTATCTGCTGTTGTTGCTGGATGCGGGGCGGCAGGGCCTGCGCGTGACCTGGCTCGTGCCGCTGCTGTGGCTGGCGATGAGCTTCAGCCGCATCCGGCATGGGCCGCTCTTCGCCGTGTCCGCGGCCGTGGCCGTCGCGGAGATGCTGCCGCACAGTGCGGCATTCGCGGCCTGCCGACGAAGGTTCCAGCCCGGGCCGAGCGGGCCGGCCGTCCGGCCCCGGCCGCCGACGCGGTTGGCGCCGGGGTGGATCGCGGCGGCGGGCCTGGTCGCCTTGGCGGTCCTGTTGCAGGCCACCGGGACGCGGTGTCCGGTCATCGGCGCGGGCTGGTCGGCACTAAGTCCGGCCCAGTGGCCGATTCAAGCGGTGGCGGCCTTGCGTGCGAACCTGCCGCACCGCGACCGGCCGGCGCGGGTCTTCAACCACCTCGGCTACGGCGGCTACCTGATCTTCGCCCTTCCTGAGACCCGCGTCTATATTGACGACCGCTGCGAGTTGTATCGCGACGACGGACTGCTCCGCTATGCCCGTCTGGCCGCCGATCCTCGGGAAGTGGATGCCCTGGCCGCCTATGAAGGCATCGACTTCGCCCTGGTGCGCGCGGGCGGTTCCTTTGACCGGCATTTCTCCCGCGGCGGGTGGTGGCGGCTGTTGCATCGCGACGAGACCGCCGCGGTGTTCGCCCGTCTTCCCGCCGCCGTCGCCGGCCGCTAGACTGCGGGGCGCGATCCGCGGCCGGCCGGAGTCACTCCCTGCCTGGGTGCTTCCCGGCGGGCGGCGGAACGTCGCACGGGGAACCGCATGACGCCCGGTTTGCGGAAGTGGCTGTCGCGACTGGTGAAGCTCGTCGTCTGCGGCGGCGCATTATGGTACCTCAGCGACAAGGTGGCCGTCCGTGACTATGTGCGGCTGGCGGACGACCCGGACCGGCGACTGATCCTCGTGGCCGAGACCGAGGACACACTCCGCGTCCGCGACCCGAAGACCGGCGCGGAGCGCGAGGCGTCGCGGACGGCACTGGCCACTCCCGACCAATTGACCGGCGGTCGCCGCGGCATCGAACGCGGCCTCGCTTCCGTGGCCCGCCAGACCGACCCCGGCTGGGCCATTTGGGCGCTGTTGGCCATGGGGCCGGGCACGTTCATCATGGCCTGGCGGCTGCGGCTGCTGCTGAGCATTCAGGACATTCGGCTCTCGGCGCGGGAGGCGATCTGGCTGACCTTCGCCGGGAACTTCTTCAACTTCGCCATGCCGGGGACGACCGGCGGCGATCTGTACAAGGCCTACTACGTCGCCCGCCAGACCAGCAAGCGGGCCGAGGGCGTCACCATCGTGCTATTGGATCGGGCGATCGGCTTGATCAGTTTCCTGCTGCTGGCCACCTGCACGATCGCCTTCTACGCCGCGACCCGCGGCGAGCGGCTGGGACAGTACGGCTGGTGGGTGGGCTATCTGATGGTGGGCCTGATCGTTTTTTCCCTCCTGTTCTTCTCCCGCCGCGTGCGGAAATGGATTCGGTATGAATCCCTGCTGTCCCGGTTGCCGTTCGGGGACAAGCTGCGGCGGGTGGACGACACGGCTTTCCAGTTTCGGTTTCACGCCCGCAAGACGCTGGCTTCGCTGCTGGGGACTCTGGTCAACCACTTCTGCATGATCACCTCGATCTACTTCCTGGCCTTGGCACTGGGAATCCATCCGCACGGGCAACACACTTCGATCGACCTCTATCTGGCCAGCCTGCTGGCGACGTCGGTGGGCTTCCTGCTGGCGGCGGTGCCGATCAGTATTCAGGGTTTCGGTCTGTTTGAAGCCGTCTTTTACCGAGTCTTCGTCGAGGGTGGCTGGTGCTCGGCGACGGAGATGCTTGCTTTGACCCTGGGCCTGCGGCTGGTGCAGATCATCTGGTCCCTGCCGGGCGTGATCACACCGTGGCTGGGTTTCACCCGGCCGCCGGACGGCGGAACGACGACTGTGACGTCGTGAACGTTCTGTCCGCCGAGCCGCCCTGCAATTTGGAGGATCCGTTGATGCGACGAATCAGCTTGTTGATTGCTGCGGCCGTCATGGCGACATCGTGCTCCGTGTGTGCCGCCGAGGAGAAAGCGAAGGCGCCCGCCTGGAAGGAACTGGCCGAGGTCAAGCCCGAGGGCGAACTCGCCGACACCGGCTCGTACATCGTCGCGGACCCGGCCAAGGCGAAGTGGAAGCAGCCGAAGTTCGTCTACGACGCGGAGGTGGCCACCAAGCCGAAGCTCGCCAAGGTCGTCGTGCTGATCTACAACCCGGTGATCGAGAGCGTGGGCGGCAAGACGCTGGTCCAGTTCCTGAAGGCCAACGATCCCCGCGAGTATTCCCACGTTCTGGCCAAGGCCATCCACATCGCCAGCGGCGGCTACATCACCTATGAAATCGTGGACATCATCGAGGTGGACGGCTACACGGAGAAGATCGACGGGTTCCGCTACACGGACGAGACTTATCTCCGTGTCCGCAAGGATCCCGAATCCGCGCACCAGCCCGACCGCTCCGATTACCGCAAGATCTTCGAGGCGCACAACCTGATCGAGCGCATCCGCAAGGAGGGCATCAGCGAAGTGTGGATCTGGGGGGCGAGCTGGTTCGGCTACGATGAGCTGGCCATGTACATCCCCAATCGTTACGCCCGCTTCGCGCCGACCGACAATCCGTGGTTCTATCGTCCTTACGAGATCCCGCCGGAGTGCGGGCGGACGGTCTGGGTGATGGGCTTCAACTACGAGGTGGGCGCGGACAACATGATCCACAGCTACGCCCACCGGGTGGAGAGCATCCTGGCCTTGCAGTTCGGCCGCGGGCGGTGGGACAAGGATCTGCGCGGCAAGGACCCTTGGAACACCTTCTCCAGCCTGGAGATGGACCACCCCGGCAAGCCCTCGCACGTCGGCAATTGCCACGTCCCACCGAACGGGCAATCCGGCTACGACTACAACAACAGCCGCAAGGTGCTTTCTTATGCCGATCATTGGCTGCGGTATCCCGACGTGACCGGCCCGCCGCGGCTGATCGGCAGCGAGGAGTGGGGCAACACCCAGTACGGCTATCAGATCTGGTGGCACGCGCACCTGCCGAAGGCCCCCGGCTACACCGAGTTCGGCTACAACAACTGGTGGGTCTACATCGCCAACACGGACGAGGACCTGCCCGACCGCCCCATTCCCGCGAAAGTGACCTACCCGAAGGACAAGTAGGCGAAACCGTCGGTCCGGGCATCCGTTTGCTTATATAATGAGGTCGGGTACGCCGAAGCCCACCGGGGTACATTCCCTTGCCTTCGTGGAGGCCCGCCGATGATCCGGCACCGCCGAATCCACCGCCTGACCACCGCTGTCGCCGCTGCCGCCGCCGCCTTGACGTGCGCCGTGTTGACGCCCCCGGCCCCGGCCCAGGACACCGCGGGGCTGCGGGATCGGCCCGGCCGTCGGCCCGTCAAGCTTTGGCCGCCGGCCACGACGCAGCCGGCCGAGGGCGAGCCGATCGGGCGTCCGATCGACCTCGGCGGCTGGAGCTATCGAGCGGTGAAGGCGGCGGACCCGCGGGACGGCGTGCCGTGGGAATTGATCGTCACGCCGACCGGGCGCAACGCGGAGCTATGGCGGCCCGGTCCGATCGAGGCCCTCGCGGCCCCGACGCTGACGGCCACGGCCCGCCAGGCCGACGACCGGGCGAAGCAGAAAGAGACCATCCCGGTCGTGCAGGTTCCGGAGCAGGTCTGGCCGCAGTGGATGGGCGGCGACCTGAAGGAGGCCGTCGGCATCCATTTCCACCAGTTCGTCACCGACGATGTCGCCCGGATTCTCTATACCGTTCACAAGGTGCCGGCCGATGGGCCGGACGGCAAGCCGCCGGCGAATTACCGGGGCCGCGGCGGCACGCGTATCGAGGCCACCTTGTTGACGCCGGTGGTGTTCAGTCTTGATCAATCCATCGTGGTACGGAAGGAGCGACTCGATCCGGCGGCGGCCCCCCGGCGGGCGGAGCATGAGCTGGGCCATGCCCTGGTTTCGCAGGAAGTGTTCCTGGAGGTGCTGCGCGGGCCGCAGGACTGGCGGCCGGAGTACTGCACCGGGCGGCGGTCGCAGTTGACGTACTACTGGCGGAAGGAGCGGATCGGGCGATCGTGGGACGATTACCAGCGCGGCGTGGGCAAGCTGCTGACGCTGCGGACGTCGGTGGTGCTGGTGCCGCCGACGCGGTGGTCGCTGCTCCTGCCGATCCCGCCGGAACGAGTGACGCGCAAGCACCTGGAGGCCTTCAACGCGGCGATCGTCCACCCCGCCGAGGCCTTCGCCGAGGCGGATCGCCGAGCACAGGACGCCTACCATGCCAAGCACGGAGCCTTCGAGGCGGGGCGGCCGTGAACGGGCGGACTACACAAGGTTGATGGCCGGCGGTTGCCGAGTCCGCCGCGATGGGGCAAGGCGGCGGTGTATCCGTCACCGGAGACAGCCGGACCGTGCAGTTCAGGCTCCGCGGCCGTGGATGTCCTCGCACAGTGCCCGCAAAGGCTCGGCCACGCTCCAGGCTTGCCACGGGCAGCCCTCCGGGCGATGCGGAGGATCGCCGTCGGCGACTTCGCTGACGCTGCCCAACCCGGCGTCCTCCAGGTGAGCGGCCAGGCCTTCCAGGAGGCGGCGGGCGGCGGTGCGGGCCTCCGCGGTAGCACCGTGGGCCTTGACCTTGGCCGTGACCAATGGGCCGAGCGTCCACGGCCAGACCGTGCCCTGGTGGTAGGCGGCATCGCGGGTGGGTAGATCGCCGCCGTAGCGGCCGCGGTACTCGGCGTCAGCCCGCCAGAGGGTCCGCAGCCCCAGCGGCGTCCACAGTTCCCGTTCGACGACCTTGACGACGCTTCGCCAGTGGGCGGGATCCAGGACGGGATGCGTCAGGCTGATGGCCAGGAGCTGGTTGGGCCGCACGGCGGAAGCCTGATGAGCGTCCGGCCCGCAGGCGTCCACCACGTCATGCAGACACTCGTAGACGGGGTTCCAGAACCGGGCGTTGAAGGTCGACCGACAGCGGTCGGCGAGGTCCTGCCAGTGCGCGTGACGCTCGCCCTGCCCGAGCCGCTGGGCGAAGGCGGCGGCGATGCGGAGGGCGTTGTACCAGAGGGCGTTGATCTCGACCGGCTTGCCCATCCGCGGGGTGATGGAGCGGGCGGCCACCTGGGCATCCATCCAGGTCAGGGCGACGCCTGGTTCGCCGGCGGCGAGGAGACCGTCTTCGGCCAAGTGGATGCCGTGGCGGGTGCCGGTTTCGTGGGCGGCGAGGATATCGGCGACCACGGGGAACATCCGTTCGGCCACGAAGGGCCAGTCACCGGTGTAGGTCAGATAGCGGTCGAGGGCGTGGATGTACCACAGCGTGGCATCGACCGTGTTGTATTCCGGCGCGTCGCCGAAATCCGGGAAGCGGTTCGGGATCATGCCGCGATCGACGTAGCGGGCGAAGACCTCGATGATCTTGCGGGCGTCCTCGAAGCGCCCCGTGACCAGGCACAGGCCGGGCAGGGAGATGAAGGTGTCGCGGCCCCAGTCGCCGAACCACGGGTAGCCGGCGATGACGGTCTTCAACCCGTCGCCGCGACTGACGAGGAAGTCATCGGTCGCCCGGTAGAGCGCCGCCGCCATCGGGTCGTCGGGCAGGGTCGGCGGCAGCGGCTGTTCCCGGCCCGCCTGGTCGAAGACGGCAGGCCAGTCGGTCCAGGAGGGGTCGCCGGTGGAGGCGGCGATCACCAGTCCGGCGGGATCGGCGGCGTCGAGCGTTGCCGTGATGGTGCCGGGCGTCCAGAGGTCCTGCTTGAAATCGTAGCCGCGTTCGGCCTCGACGCGGAGGAAGAACTGGTAATACCAGTCGGGGTGCGGCTCGAAACAGCCGTTGTGCGAGAGCTGCCAACGGGGTCGCCGGTCCGGCCACTCGAAGACGATCCGGTCGCCGTGGTCGTGCATGGCGGGCATGCCGATCTGGTGGCTGGCGCTGAGGATGTGGAAGTGCCGGCTGGTGCCGAGCGGGCGGACAGTCAGCGTGACGGGGCTGGCCCCGCCGAGCAGGCGATAGCGGATATAGACGGTGTCCTCGCCGGGCTTCAGGCAAAGAGTCTGTTCGATGGTCGCGTCCCCGGCCCGCCATAGCCAGGTGGGGAAGGGACGGAGCGAGAACGAATCAAGCTGCCGGTAGCCGTGGGGATGGACGGCGCCGACGTAGCTGTTGGTGGCCAGTTCGTAGTGGCGCCCGGCGACGGTCACGGTGGCGTCGAGTTTGGCCAGGAGCACGAACCGTTCGACCGGCGGGTCGATCGCGGCCACCAGCAGGCCGTGATAGCGGCGGGTGAGCATCTGGTTGACCGCGGCCATGGCGAACCCGCCGCGTCCGTTGGTGACGAGCCATTCGAGGCGTCCGCCGGTTTCCCAGTCGGCGCAGCGGGCCTGGGGCACGGTGATTCGGGGAGGAGTCATGGTGTCATCTCCACGGTGGCAGGAGTCCGCGTGCGAGTGTAGCACGAGCGGGGGAATCGGCAACGATCGGGGTGGCCCAGGCCTGCCTGTTCAGCCGATAGAAGCAATGGCGAGACGCCTTGCGCGCGGCGCGGAGTCCGCGCCTGCGGATCGGGCCGGGCCGCCGGGGCCGCGCCGCTGCGGGGCGGATCGGTCGGCGAGGCCGAAGCGGCGCGCACTTGCCGCCACCAGGTTGTGAAACTGATGATATCCCTGACAATACCCGCGATGGATGCCGAACGACGAACCCAGACCCTTCGCAACTGCGGCTTGATCGCCGGGTTGGTGGTTTCCGCCTTCGCCTGGATCGCCGTGTTGACGTTCGACCCGGCGGACTGGCCGAATACGATCGCCTGGCCGCAGCCTGATCCGGTGAACAACGCCTGCGGCCGGGCCGGGGCCTGGCTGGCGTATCACCTGTTTCGCAATCTCGGGGACGGCGTTTATGTGCTGGCCGTCACACTGTCGGTCGCCGCCGTGGTGAAGGTGGCCCGCATTCGCATCAACGACTGGCCCTTGCGGTTGGCCGGGCTGGGGCTCCTGGTGACGTCGACGGCGACGGCGTCGGCTCTGGTGCTGACGGACCCCACTTCGGGTTTGCTGGAGGGCCGCGGCGGCGTGCTCGGCCTGGCCGTGTCCGCTTTGCTCACGCAGAACCTCTCCAATTTCGGGGCCACTCTGGTGATCGTCGGCGGGTTCGTGCTCGGCCTGCTGCTCATGGCTGATGATGTACTGCTGCAAGTGCCGGCTGCGGTGGCCGCCGTGAAGCGGCTGATCCAGCGCGGCTGGCGGAAGCTGTGCGGAGTCGGCGCACCACCGCCGGTGTTAAAGCGGGCGACCATCGGCGCCGGCAACCATGCGGCAGCCGCGCCCGCCCAGCCGGCGCTGGAATCGGTTGGGGGCCGCGCCGCGAAGTCTGCGGCGGAGGCTCCGGCCGCAGCCGCGACTGCGGGAGCGGCCGAGGCCGTCGCGGAGGCAGCGGACGAGAGCGAGGTGCTGGATCCGGGCGAGTCGGAAGGCAGGGCGGAGGAAGCGGCCGCGGAAGAGCCGTCGGCGGCGACTCCTCCGGAACGGGCCTTGATCATCCGCATGTTGGGCAAGGATCGGTTGCAAGGCCGGCCGCCGCGGACGGTGTGGCCGACCGAGCTGGGCGACTATGTGCTGCCGCCGCTGTCGCTGCTGGGCGATCCGGAGACGCCGTACACGGCGATGCAGGAGGGGGTCGTGCGGGAGAAGGCGGCGGTCCTGGAGCGGACCCTGGCCGAGTTCCGCATCGAGGTCCGCGTGGTGGAGATCGACACCGGGCCGGTCATCACCATGTTCGAACTGGAGCTGTCCGCCGGCACGAAGATCAGCCGCATCGAGTCGCTGGCCGACGACATCGCCCGGGCGCTGAAGGCCCCGGCGGTTCGCGTGGTGGCGCCGCTGCCGGGCAAGAACACCATCGGCATCGAAGTCCCCAACGTAGACAAGGAAAAGGTGCGGCTCAAAGAACTGATCATGCTCAGCAGCAACAAGGCCACGCGAATGGCCTTGCCGGTGTTCGTCGGGAAGAACGCCAGCGGCGAGCCGCTGGTCGCGGACATCGCCACCATGCCGCACATGCTCATCGCCGGCACCACCGGCAGCGGCAAGTCCGTGGCCATCAACGCCCTGGTCATGTCCATCCTCATGACCCAGCGGCCGGACCACGTGAAGCTCATCCTGATCGACCCCAAGATGGTCGAGCTGAACGTGTTCAAGGACATCCCGCACCTGATGTGCCCGATCGTTACCGACATGCAGCGGGCGGAGATGATCCTCCAGTGGGCCACCACCAAGATGGACGAGCGTTACGAGCTGCTGGCCGAGGCGGGCGTTCGCGATATCGCCAGCTTCAACCGGCTCGGCAAGGAGGCCGTTTACGAGCGGTTCCAGCCCTCCACGGAGGAAGAGAAGCTCAAGATTCCGACGCATCTGCCGTACATCATTATCATCATTGACGAGCTGGCGGATTTGATGATGACCAGCGGCAAGGAGGTCGAGCAGCACCTCAGCCGTCTGGCCCAGAAGAGCCGCGCCGTCGGCATCCACCTGATCGTCGCCACGCAGCGTCCGCAGGCCAACGTGGTGACGGGCCTGATCAAGAGCAACCTGCCCTGCCGGATGGCCTTCCGCGTGGCCGCGCGGCTGGACTCGCGGATCGTCCTCGACCAGAACGGCGCGGAGGTGCTCATGGGTCAGGGCGACATGCTGTTCCTGCCCCCGGGGTCGTCGAAGCTCTTGCGCGCCCAGGGCACCTTCATCGAGGATGACGAGCTCCGCGCCGTGATCAACGACCTGGCCGCGAAGGCCAAGCCCGAGTTCCACCACGAGTTGCAGCGGCTGCGGCCGGACGGCGCCGAGGGTGACAGCGAGCGCGACCCGCTATTCGACCGGGCCGTCAGCATCATCGTGGAGACGCGGCGCGGCAGCGTGAGCCTCCTGCAACGCCGGCTGGAGGTCGGCTACTCGCGGGCCAGCCGCCTGATCGACCAGATGGCCGCGGCGGGCATCGTCGGCGAGTACAAGGGCAGCCAGGCCCGGGAGGTGCTCATCACCGAGAAGGAGTGGAGCAAGATCCGCCGCCACCGCGATCAGGAGGTGGAGCAAGGCGAGTTCCGGGGCGACCTGGACGCGGAGGAGGACGAAGTATACGGCACGGCCGATCTCCCCGACGATTCCGGCGGCGACCCCGCCGAAGACACCGCGGAGTTCGGCGTGCGACGGGATTGATCGCGGTTGGACCTCCGCGGACACAACATCTTGAGGCATCCGCAACCCACTAGCTCAATAAATTGTGGGCCGGCGTTGCCTGCAATTACATCACTGATCCGCCGTCCTGCGGATTCCGGGATCGAGAGGATTTGCGCCGCGTCCGGGTAACCTTGGGCGGTCCCGCGGCGTATAATCATGTTGGAGGAGCGACCGCGGGGGTTGCGTTGACACCAGCGCGAGCACACGCGATCCGGGGCAAGGGCAACTGCCGCGATTCGTTCGGCTTGCGAAGGACTCTTGCGGGAATCGCCTCGAACAGATGGTCTTCCACTCGCTGCGGCACCCTCTGACCGCGCCAACACCAACAGGGTGCCGCACGCTTTTTTACCCGCGGCGGCCGCAACGGCAACCCGCCGGCCGTGCCGGTCCCGCCTACGACGCCTTCTTCACGAAGATGCGGTCGGCGTTGATGAGCAGCGTGCCGCCGTCGCGGCTGGCGATGCGGCCGGAGACGACGATCTCGGCCATCGGCTCCAGCCCGTGTTGCCCTTGCAGGCCCACCTTGAGCGGCTGCCCGTCCGGGCCCACGACCTGAACCGAGGCAGTCCTGGCCAGCAGCTCATCCTTGGGTTCACAGCAGTAGTCCCACGGTGTCGGGCAGCCGTCGCCGTGCCTGTCGCGACAAGTGGGCATCCGGCAGTCGGCCAGCATGAAGATGGCCCGATCTTTGACGAACGGCTCGACCCGTCCGCCGATCCGTCCTCGCAGGACGACCGCTCCCTCGGCGGAGGCGTCGGCTTTGACGTCGCCCAGCTCTCGCGGCTCCGCTGGCGCGACGGTGACGAAGAGGGTGTCGGGCAGGGCGGAGTCCGCGGCGACGGAATTCGCGGGAGAGGGCGGCGTCGCGCTGGGCGTCCTGGGCGGCTCGGCAGGCTTTTGGTCGCAGCCCAGAGCGAACAGAAACGCGGCCCCAACACAAACCAGAGATGCTTCCTTCATAGTGGTCCATTCCTTTCTTGTTAACAGGCCCACACGGGGCGTCACACCAACATCTTGCTAATCAGGCTGTGGCGTCGCGGTCGGTTGGTCGGCACCGGCTCACGCCGTCCGCAGGGCCTCCACGATGGGCAGCCGCAGGCAGCGGTAGAGCGGTGGAAGCACGCCGACCACGGCGAGGCCCGCGCCGGCGGCCAAGCCCATTGTCAGCACCGCCTCATCCAGGGTCAGGGCAAAGGCTCCCATCGAAATCCGCACCGCTAGTCCGTCGAGCAGCAGTAGCGCCAGTGTCGCCGCAAGAAGCCCTCCGCAGGCGGTGGCCAGCAGCGATTCCTGGAGGAAGCTGATCACGATGGACAGCCGCGAGAAACCCAGCGTTTGCAAAGCGCCGAGCTCGCGAACGCGGGCGGCAAACGCCGCATACATCGTGTTCAGTCCGCCGAACAGGCCGCCGACCGCGATCAGCACCGCGGTCACCCAGACCATGGCCCGCACCGGCCGGTAGAAGCGCAACAGACTCGCGTAGTACTCGGCTTCGCCGATGGCGGCCAGCTCGAGGTCGAGCCGCTGGGCGCAGAAGGCGGCCACGTCGCCGACATCGGCGTCATCCAGGGTGACGATGACGCAGGAGACCGTGGTATCCCGTTTGGTGGCGATCTGGAGGTCGTTGAGGGGCGTCCAGATCTCCGCGTCCATCACGGTGTTGGGGGCCTCGAAGCGGCCGGTGATGGTCCACGCCCGGTTGTCGAACCAGAGAGTACGGCCGACGGCCAATTGGTCCTCGGCGGCCCCGAGCCGCACCGCCGCCAGGCGACCGACCATCAGCTCATATTGTCCCGGGGTCGGGAGACGACCTTCGATGATCCGCACCTGCGGGTGGACCAGGAAGGCCGTCGGGGTCACCCCGCGGAGCACCGCGGTCCACTCGGCGCCGCGGTCGCGATCCGGTTTCAACACCGCGGCCATGTGGACCTCCGGCGAGACGTACGGTACGCCCAGCCGCGAGCGGATGCCGGGCACGGCCCCGGTGACCAGCGTGGCCACGCCGCCGCTGATCTGGCTGCGTTCGATGCTCTCTTCGCTACCGGCGCCGAGGATAATCACATTGTCCTGGCCGCCCTGCACGGTCAGGCTTCGCTCCATACCGCGGACGAACCCGCCCGCGGCGAGAACCAACCCGACCACCAGCGCGCTGCCGGCGACGCTCGCGACCAGGCGGGTCGGCGAACGGCCGAGGTTGCGGACGGCGTATTCGAAAGGCAACAGCTTCATCAGGCATCCACCTCTTGCGATTGGCGGCGGTTCACACCGCTCGGAAACAGGTCACGATCTCGCGTCGGGCGACCTGCCAGGCCGGCACCAGCCCCGCGAGCGTCCCCAATAGCCCCGCCGTGACCAGCGCCTGGACAAATTGCGCCCACTGCGGATGCACGGCGATGCTCAATCCGTCCACCGACAGGGCAAACCGGCCGTAGGACATCAGGCCCAGGGCCAGCAGCGAGCCGAGCAGCGCGCCGCCCAGACTCAGCACCAGGCCCTCGCCCACGATCAGTCGGGCGATCAGGTGCCCGCGATAGCCGAGGGTCTGTAGGACGGCGTGCTCGCGGATGCGGTCCTGCACGGACAGGACGATGGCGTTGGCGATGAGGGCCAGGACGGCCAACAGGCAGCCCAGCCCCAGCCAGCGCATGAAGCCGACGATCTCCACCACATCAGCCGCGGCACGGGCGACGAAGGCCTTCTCCGGGCTGGTCTGCGTCGGCTCCTGGTCGGCGGCAAACTCGGCGTCGATGGCGGCGGCCACCTCCTCCAGTCTGGCCGGGTCGGTCACTTTCACGTTGAACTGGGTGACGATGCCGCCGGAGCGGCTGCCGGCGGCGAATTGCAGGAAATCGAGGTGGACGTAAGCGACGTTTTCGTGCTGGGCCTCGTCGCTGTGCATGACGCCGGCAACGTACACGGTGATGCCCGCGGCCTGGAAGCGGTCGCCGACCTTCAGTCCGCGGCGTTTGGCCAGCGTGTCCCCGAGGAGGGCGGCGTCGCTGCGGCGTTCCCAGTCCGTGAGGGAACCGGAGAGCAGCTTGAAGCCGGGGGCGAAGGCCTCCAGGAACGCGTCCTTGGGCACGCCGCGAAACGTCACCACATCCAGGCTGGTGCGGCAGTTGCTCACCACGATCTTGATGGGCACCACGGCGGCCACCCCGGGGATGCGTTCGATCTTGGCCTCGTAGGATTGGGGGATGCGGCTGGCGAAGGGGCAGTAGCGGTCCTTGCGATACACCACCAGCGTGGTGTCCTCGGCGTTCTGCCGCGTCGCCCGTTCGACGCCGGATTGCATGGCCTGCACGGCCGAGAAAAGGAACATGGCCACCGCCACGCCCGCGAAGGTGAGGATGCTGCGGGTGCGGTGGCGGTAGACCTGTTTGAGGATCAGCGGAATGAATCGGGGAGTGAGCATGTCGTGCTCTCCTTTCTTATCCTGCTCCTCAGGGGTGGGGCGGCATCCTTGTTCGCCTTCTCGTGGCGGTATGGCGGCCCGCCCTACCCGAAGAGCTTGGTCTCCGTCGGCCGCTCTACCCGGCCAGGGCGGCCTCGGTGGTTTCGACCAGGCGTCCTTTCTCCAGGTGCAGCGTCTGGGCGGCGTAGCCGGCGCACTTGGCGTCGTGCGTCACCATGATCAGCGTCTTGCCGAGTTCCTCGTTCAACCGGGCCAGCAGAGCCATGACCGACGCGGCGGCGGTCGAGTCCAGATCGCCGGTCGGTTCGTCGGCCACGATGATCCGCGGGTCCGTGACGATGGCCCGGGCGATGGCCACGCGTTGTTCCTGCCCGCCGCTGAGCTGGCGCGGGAAGTGATCGTGGCGGTCGGCGAGGCCGACCAGGTCGAGGGCCAGGGCCACCTTGCGGTGCCGCTCGCGGCGGTTGAGCTTGTGCAGCAACAGGGGCAGCTCGACGTTCTCGTAGGCGGTGAGCGTCGGCACGAGGTTGTAAAGCTGGAAGATGTAGCCGATGTACTCCGAACGCCAGGCGGCCAGTTGCGACCGCGACAAGCCGGCGAGTTCGACGCCATCGACGCGAAGGCTGCCGGACGTGGGCCGGTCGATTCCGGCGATCAGGTTGAGCAGGGTGGTCTTGCCGCTGCCGGACGGCCCCATCAGGGCCAAAAAGTCGCCGGCCTCCACGTCGAGGTCGAGGTCTTGCAGCGGGGTGATGGTCAGTTCGCCCTTGCGGTATGAGCGAGTCAGTTGGCGACATTCAATAAGAGGCATGTCTCATCCCTCCCACAGCGGCGGCCGGGGCCGCGGCTTCTCCGGTGATGCGCAGTCGTCCGCCGTCGCGGAGGTCCGCGGGCGGGTCGGCGATCAGCCGATCGCCGGGGTTAAGACCACTGTCTATTTCAATCCAGCCGTCCTGGGCGCCGCCGCCGGGCGTGACCGGGCGATCGACGGCCACCAGACGGGCCTGGTCGGCCAGCCACACCCGGACGGTGCCGTCGGCGGCCTTGCGCAGCAAGCCCTGCGGAACGTACAGCCGTTCGCGAACGATCTGCTCCGCGGCGCTCTCCAGGGCCATGAACCGGGCCCGGGCCAGCATTTCCGGCTTGAGGTCCGCCGCCGGGTCGCGGATGGCTACCTTCACTTGCAGCGTGTTTTTCTGTACGTCGGCTTCATTCACGATCCGCGTCACCTCGCCCTGAAACACGCGGTCCGGCAGCACGTCCACGATGATCTCCGCGGGCTGGCCCACCCCGACCTTGGCCGCGTCGGCCAGCGGCACGTCCACGCGCACTTGCAGCTTGGCCGGGTCGAACAACCGCAGCACGTAGGCGGAACGCATGTCGTCCCCGCCCAGCATCACCTTGGCCCCCGGTTCGACCAGACGGGTCATCACGATGCCGGCGGCGGGCGAGCGGATCTCCGTCCGCTCCAGCCGCAGACGGGCTTCGCCGAGCATGGCCTTCATCTGCTCGACACGGGCGGCGGCGGCGGCGGCGTGGGCCTTGGCCATCTCCAGGCTCAGCGTGTCGTCGATGCGCAGCCGCAGGTTCTCGCGGGCGGCCTCGACCTCGGCTTGGATGCCCTGGATTTGGGCCAGCAGGACGGCCTCCCGTGCCTTCACGGCGTCGGCGACGGCCCGCTGGGCGAGGTACTGCTGACGGGTGCGAATGAACTCGATCTGGCTGGTTTGTTCCCGCTCGTGCAGGGCCGCGACCCGCTGGTAATCGGCCTCCAGCTCGGCCGCTTTGGCTTCTTCCGCGGCCAGTTCGGCGGGCCAGCGGGCCAACTCCGCCTGCTTCTCCGCGAGCTGGGCCTCCGCCGCGGCCAGCTTGCGGGTCAGTTCGATGGGGTGGTCCCAGGTTCGCTGCGCCGCGGCCAGCGCGGCTTGGGCGGTGGCCAGGGCGGATTCGCTCTCCTGCATCGCCGCCTCGGCACGCTCCACGGCCAAGCGGGCATCATCGTCAACCAGCCGGGCCACGACCTGTCCAGTCTCCACCGGCTGGCCCTCGAGCACCAGTACTTCGCGGATGACGCCGTCCGTCAAGGCGGAGACGGCGATCGAGTAGGGGTCGGCTTCCACCCAGCCGGGGGCCTGGGCGACGATTCGGCCGCCTCCGGTTTGTCCGCCGGCTTTGACCATCACCGGGACCACTCGCACCGGCGTGGCCGGGAGGATCGCGGCGCCGGCGGAGTAGACCAGCACCGCCGCGGTCGCGGCGAAGATCATCGCCGGCAATAGGACCCGCGTCTTCCAGCGGCGACGCGGCAGCGGAACCCGCTCCTCGAGATCCGGAGCGTCCGGCAGGCCCCGCCCGCGGGTTAGCGTGGATAAGTCTGCTTTCATTGAATACCCTCTCTCAAGGTCCTGTGTCGCCGGCCCGGGCCGCCGGCCCGCTCTGCCGAGCGGGGTGGTCGGTGCCGCGGATCGACTTCCCCGTCGGGGAATCAGGCTTAGCCTCTGTTCCGTCCGGCTCATTCGTAGCCTCGCAGCCCGGGAAACGGAGCCGTGGCCCAAGCAGCGGGAGGCAGGGAACGCAGGCAACGGTTCGCCGCGATTGCGACAATGGGAAGTCAGCGCGCGGGGAGAGAGGATCAGACCCTGGGAGGGTGGAACACGTCGTCCAGCGAGCAGGACGACGGTGGGGTGGAGTCCTCCGGCCGGAGCAGCCCCACGGTGGAGAGGCCCATCAACTCACAGGAAGTGGCCGTTGACCACGGCATGATGGGTTTGCCGAGACAACACGGTTGGTGACAATTCGAACATCCGTCGCCGTGGCTGCAACAGCCTTCGCAATCCTCACCATCCCCATGATCTGTGTCTGCATCGGCCAGGCGAGGCGGCGGGGATTCGGGATGATGGGCACAGTGGCAGGTCGGGACGGTGGGCGACTCCGGTTCGGCGGGTTGGTTCGCTGCCCGCGGTTGGCAATAGCACGGCGGGCGCAGCGGCAGCAGGAAGGCGACCACCGCCAGGGTGGCTGCCAGAACGCCAATGATGTGACCCTTCCGCCTTAACACTTGAGAAATCCTTGGCCCAAGGGACGCTGCCTTGCCGTGATTATAATCGCGTTGGGCAGAGAAGTCAGCAGTGGGTTCGGCCGGCATGGTGCGCAGGCGGTCGGGGTCGTGAGCCGGATCGGGTGGAGCGTTATCGGTACAGCCGGCGGCCGAAAAAGCCCTTTCCAGCGTCGAAGAACCGCGTCATCGCGGTCGGCAGTGCTTTTGAAACCGGTCGCCGGGCGGCGAAGATCGGTTCGTAGTTACCTGCTCGTGACAAGCCGGCGGCTCTGAGGGGCACCGGTTCGAGGGCGATACCATTCCGTGGGAATCCGCTTCACCCGTGGCGGCGGAGCCGTTACAGTGGGTCGCGTCTGTCGTGATGAGCGAGCCGACGACGGCGAACGCCGCGGGCCGATAGCCGGGCGCGAGTGCCATTGTGGATGCTGAGACCAGACTGACTCGGCGGGAGATGCTGACTCGCACCGCCGGGGCCGTCGTCGCGGCCGGGGCCGCTGCGACCGCCGGATACCTCCTCTACGACCCGATCGGCGACGCCGGTCTGCCGAAGCCCTCCGATGCGACGCTGCGGCTCAAGGATTACTTCAACGGCATCGAACTCCCCGCGAGCACGCCGCGGATCAGCGTGGCCACCGGCGACGAAGCCGCCATCGAGAAGATGATCCGCACGGCCGTCGGGCAACTCGACCCCGAACTCGGCCTGCGGCGTTTTGTCGCCAAGGGCGACGTGGTGCTGATCAAGCCCAACGCCGGGTTCGACCGCGCTCCGCATCTTGGCGCGACGACGCACCCGGAGGTGATCCGCACACTGGTCAGGATGTGTCTCGAGGCCGGGGCCGCCTCCGTCATCATCACCGACAATCCCATCGAGGCCCCGGAGGCCTGCTTCGCCAAGTCCGGCATCAAGCGGGCCGCCGAGGAGACCGGCGCGAAGATCGTCCTTCCGGAGCAGCGGAGGTTCGAGACGGTCGTCATTCGCGACACCGAGCCGGCGGCGGATCGCGGCGAGGCCCTGGGCCGCTGGTCCGTGTTGTATGGTCCACTCCGCGACGCCACCAAGGTCATCGGCGTGGCTCCGATCAAGGACCACAACCTCTGCGGCGGCTCGATGAACCTCAAGAACTGGTACGGCCTGCTTGGTGGGCGGCGGAACCAGTTTCATCAGGCGATCCATCACATCATCAGCGACCTCGGCTGGATGATCAGCCCGACGCTGGTCGTCGCCGACGGCACGCGGGTCATGATGCGCAACGGCCCCACCGGCGGGCGGATCAGCGACGTGAAGCCCGGCGGAGAGGTCGGCCGCCCGACGGTGGTGGCGGCGGTGGACCCGGTGGCGTGCGACGCTTGGTGCTATCGCCATCTGCTGGGCCGCGACCCGGCGAAGCTGGCGTACCTGGAGATGGCCGCCCGCAAGATTGCCGAGCAGACGGCCACCGGCTCGAAGCGGCTGGGCGAGGCGGACTGGCAGGTGTATCAACGACGCGGGCAGGTGGCGACGGCGAACGTCTAGGAAGTGTCAATGACGAAGGATAAAGGATGAAGGATGGAGAAGCGGGCGTGCCTCACGAACGAGTGAGCCGTTCATCCTTCAGCGTTGGTTCCACATGAACAGTAAACCCGACAAGCTGGAGCCCAGCTTCTTTCACCGCTCCCCGCTGAACCTCCTCCGCATCACCTCCGTTCGCGTGCTGGTGCAGACCGTCTCCTTCGCGATGTTCCTCGCCTTCGTCTATCTGGCCACCTACGCCCAACTCAACGAGCACCCCGGCCTGCGGCTCTGGGTCAGCAAGGTCCTGGAGATCGACCCGCTGGTCTCCCTGGCGACGGCCCTCACCACGCACACCGTCTACCAGGGCCTGCTCTGGTCGCTCATCATCGTGATCCCGACGCTGCTGTTGGGGCGGTTCTTCTGCGGATGGATCTGCCCATTCGGGGCCATGCACCAGTTCACGCACTGGCTGCTCGGCGGCTACCGCCGCAAGGAGCGGATCGACGCCAACCAGTACCGGCCGCTGTTCGCCTTCAAGTACTACCTGCTGACGGCCTTGCTCGTCGCGGCGGTCTTCGGCAGCCTGCAGATTGGCTTGCTGGACCCGATCTGCCTGATCTATCGCTCCTTCACCGGCGCCGTCATGCCCGCCGCCAGCGTGCCTTTGCCACAGCTCTTCGGCGACCGGATGTTCAACCAAGGGGCCTGGCTGGTCGGCGGGCTGCTGTTTCTGTTTCTGGCACTGAACCTGGTCATCCCACGGTTCTTCTGTCGGGCGTTGTGCCCGCTCGGGGCGTTGCTGGGGGTGTTCAGCCGCTTCGGCTGGTGGCGGATCGAGCGCGACCGGGCCAAGTGCGACGCCTGCAACCTGTGCTCGCTGAACTGTGAGGCGGCGTGCGACCCGCACAAGGATCTCCGCAAGAGCGAATGCTTCGTGTGCTACAACTGCATCGAGGACTGCCCGTGTGGGGCGCTCAGCTTCAAGTTCCTCCCGCCCCGCGAGCACGAGATCGCCGCGCCGGACGTCTCGCGCCGCAAGGTGGTCTTCGCCGCGGCGGCGGGGCTGGCCTTTCCTCCGCTGACGCGGACCACCGGAAGAACCACTCGCAATTTCTCCTCCACCGTGGTTCGTCCGCCCGGAACGGTGGAGGAGTTGGAGTTCCTCGAGCGCTGCCTGAAGTGCGCTCAGTGCATCCGCGCCTGCCCCACCGGCGTACTGCAACCGGCCTGGTTCGAGGCCGGGTTGGAGGGCCTGTGGACGCCGGTGATGAACTTCCGCATCGGCCACTGCCAGCTCAACTGTACGGCCTGCGGGCAGGTCTGCCCGACCGGGGCCATCCAGCGGCTGACGCTGGAACGGAAGCTGGGCGTGGGCCAATACGCCGCGCAAGGCCCGATCAAGCTCGGCACGGCCCACTTCGATACCGGCCGCTGCCTGCCGTACAGCAAGAACACGCCTTGCGTGGTGTGCGAGGAGGTGTGCCCGACCAGCCCGAAGGCGATCTTCACCGAGCGCCAGATGCGGACGGTGCGCGACGGGCGGCTGCAAGTGCGGGAGGCGACGGAGAATACCCTGACGGTCGTGCAGTGGCCCCGCGCGGGCCGCACGGCAGGGGAGCCGGTCTCGTGGGCGGCGGGGCGCTTCGCCGGGGATGAGACGACCACTTATCACGTCCAGATAAACCACCCCGACGCGGCGACGGAGATCCATCGAATCGCCGGAAACCAGGCGGCTTCGCTGACCATTGAGGGTCGGTTCCTCAAAACGCCCACTGCGGGCACGGCGGCGGTGCTGAAGATGGAGTACAAGGTGCCGCTGGTGGACACGGAGTTGTGCATCGGCTGCGGGCTTTGCGAGCGAGAATGTCCGGTGGTCGGCGACCGGCGGGCCGTGTACGTGACGGCCGAGGGGGAAACCCGTTCTCATTTACATGAGGACCGAGATCGCGACCGCTCGTTGCGGTTGCTGAAAAGGGGTTGAGCCCTGGCGGTCAAGGCGGCCGCCTTCTCAGTCCGGCGGCGAGGCGACCGCCTCTTGCATTTTGGCGGTCGGGTCGGCCGCCCTACCCCGGGGTGGGTAGAGCGGGACTGCGGCCCGTCATGAACCTTGGAAATGGGCCGCCTTCGGTCGCCGGCGACCCCGGGAGCAGCTCATGAAGCGGAAGGACAAAGTCTCGCGGCGGGAATTCGTGAAGGCGGGCGTGGTGACAGCGGGGGTGGTGACGGTGGCGAAGTTGCCGCTGGTGCGGGCGGACGAACCGGCCAGCCAGCCGGAGGGACAAGGCAAGCCGAAGCCGGAGAAGAAGGCCGGGAAGATCGAGCTGGTGCCGACGCGGGTCTTGGGCCGGACGGGCGAGAAGATCTCCATGCTTTGCTTCGGGGCTGGGCAGCCGCAGGAGCGGATGTTTAACGCCATGTGGGAGGCGGGTATCCGCTACGCCGACACCGCCGACTGCTACGTCGAGGGTCGCCACGAGAAGGAACTCGGCGAGTGGATGAAGAAGACCGGCCGCCGCAAGGACATGTTCATCGTCACCAAGGACCACCCCAACACGCCGGACCAATTCGTGCAGATGGTCGATGCCCGACTGGAGAACATGCAGACGGACTACATCGACCTCTATTTCATTCATGGCCTGGGCGAGCCGGACGCGGGATACAAGATCACGCTGGACGAGATGATCGAGGTGCCGAAGGCCAAGGAGTGGGCGGCGGCGGCGGAGAAGATCCGCAAGTCGAAGAAGGTGAAGTACATCGGCTTCGCCATGCACGGCGAGGTGCCGGCCCGGCTCCAGATCATGAAGAACGCCATCTCCGGCGGCTGGACGGACGCCATCATGCTCATGTATGACGCCCAGCTTGTCCGCGAGAACAAGGACTTCAACAAGGCTCTCGACGCCTGCCACCAGGCGGGCATCGGCCTGGTCAGCATGAAGCAGATGCGGCGGTTGCACGAGGCCAAGCGCGATGTGGAGAAGCAAGGCGAGGTGGCCGCCGGGCTGCTGCCGAAGTTCAAGGAGATGGGCCTGACGCCGTACCAGGCGGTGCTGCATTCAGTCTGGACTGACGAGCGGATCACCAGCATCTGCTCCGCCATGGCCAACCTGGACATCCTCAAGGAGAATGTCGCCGCCGCGCGGCGGTTCAAGCCGCTGAAGAAGGAAGAAATGGCGGCCGTGTTGGAGTTGTACCGCCAACAAGGGACGCGGCTCTGCACGGCCTGCGACGGAAGCTGCCGCCGGGCCGCCGGGACCGAGGCGAACCTCAACAAGCTCGTCCGCTATCTGTCGTACTTCGAGATGGACGGCCGCCGGGCAGATGCCCGCCGCTATTACGCCCAGTTGACCGCGGCGGAGCGTTCGTGGCAGGGGGCGGACCTGGAGGCGGCGTCGAAAGCCTGCCGGTGCCACGTCGATTTCGCGGCCTTGCTGCCGCGGGCGGAAGAGAAGCTGGCGTAGGAGGAGGCCGCGTCAGCGGGGGGCACAGACAGGGCGACGCCGGCAGGCGGGCCGTTGGCACGGCGCGGCGGCTTGCGTAGCATGGCTGATGGGCGTCCGGGATGGTGTCGGCGGACGCCGAGAGGGTTGCGCCATGCTGCATCGCATCGATCATGCAACGGTCATCGCCCATCGGGCCGGCGAGCCCGTCGTGCTGGAGGATCACACGGTCGCCTGGGCGGACGGTTTCATCCACTGGGTCGGCCCGACCGACGCCTGCCCGGCGGGCATCGCTGGGGAGGAGGCGTTCGACGGCTCACGGCATCTGGTGATCCCCGGCCTGGTCAATACTCACCACCACCTGTACCAGTCGCTGACGAGGTGCCTGAAGGCCGTGCAGGACGCCCCGCTGTTCGGCTGGCTGACGCAACTCTACCAGCGGTGGAAGAAGGTTGACTACGAGGCGGTCAAGGCCGCGGCGCAGATCAGCCTGGCGGAGATGCTGCTCTCGGGCTGCACCACCAGCAGCGACCATTTTTACCTGTTCCCGCGCGGCAGCGACGTGCGGATCGAGGCCGTCCTGGAGGCGGCTGAATCACTCGGGATGCGGATCCACGCCTGCCGCGGCAGCATGAGCGTCGGCGAGTCGCGCGGCGGCCTCCCGCCGGACGTCTGCACCCAGGACGAAGACGAAATCCTCCGCGATTGCCGCCGCGTGCTGGAGCGTTTCCAGGACGCTCGGGTCGGTTCGATGCGGCGGATTGACCTGGCCCCCTGCGCCCCGTTTTCAGTCAGCGCCGAATTGCTCCGCGACACCGCGGCCCTGGCCCGCTCGTCGTGCGCCCTGCTGCATACGCACGCCGCCGAGACGCTCGACGAGGAACGCTATTGCCTCGAGCGCTACGGGGCCCGCCCCATGGAGTGGCTGGAGCAGATCGGCTGGCTCGGGCTGGATGTCTATCTGGCCCACTGCGTTTGCCTCAACGACCGCGAGATCGCTCGCATCGCCGCCACGCAGACCGGCGTGGCCCACTGCCCCTGCTCGAACATGCGGCTGGGCAGCGGCGTTCCGCCGATCCACCGACTGCTGCAAGCCGGGGCCAAGGTCGGTCTGGGCGTGGACGGCAGCTCCAGCAACGACGGCGGGCACGTTCTCGCCGAGGCCCGCCAGGCCCTGCTGCTCCAGCGGGCGGTCGGCGGGCCGGAAGCCCTGACCACGGCCCAGGCGTTTCACCTGGTGACGCTGGGCGGCGCGGCGGTGCTGAATCGGCGGGAGCTGGGCAACATCGACGTCGGTTGTGCCGCGGACCTGGCCCTGTATCGCCGGGACGACATCGCCCTGGCCGGGGCGGTGGAGCAGGATCCGCTCGGGGCGTTGATCCTGTGCCGCGTGGCCCGCGCCGACCGCGTCGTCATCGCGGGCCGCACCGTCGTCCGCGAGGGCCAGGTGACCACTCTGGACCTGCCCGCGTTGATCGAGCGGTTCAACCGCCTGGTGCGGGCGTCCTTCAGCTCATAGTCGTTCCGGCGGCGGGGGGCTATAGGGAGTTCGTCGCGTGAGTATCTTTTGCTTTTTCATCACCCTGTCGCTCGATGTGATGCAACTGATCATCAACGTGCTGTACGGTTTCTGGAGCGTGCTGGGCGTGCAGACGCCGGACATCCGGGCATCGTTCGGGTCGCTCTTCGGCTGCAACGTGTGAGGCTTCGGGAGGCCGGCGTATCATCGCGGCAGGCGCGAAGCCTTCCGTATGCCGGCCTCGCTCACCCGGAATACCGCCGGAAGGGACCGCCGCCCCGAGTCGCGGCTTCGTTGCTTAATTCGGCGGATCCACGCCGGTCGGCAGCCCGTGTCCCGGGCGTCGCTCGTAGAGCAGCCAATAGGCGATCGGGATCACGAACAGCGTGAAGACCGTCGAAGCGAACAAGCCGAAGATCAGCGACCAGGCCAGGCCGGAGAAGATGGGGTCGATGGTGATCGGCGCGGCGGAGAGCATGGCCGTGCCGGTGGTCAGCAGAATCGGCCGCAGCCGCACCACGCGGCTTTCCATGATGGCGTCGAACAGCGAACGCCCGCGGGCCAGCGACAGGTGGATGAAGTCCACCAGGATGATGCTGTCGCGGGTGACGATGCCCGCCAGGGCGATCATGCCGATCATGCCCGTGGCGGTGAAGAAGATCGGGGTCGCGTAGCCTCCGGCCTCGCCGCCGGCCACGGCATTGAGCAGCCAGAAGCCGGGCATGATGCCGATGACGGTGAGCGGAATGGCCAGCATCACCACCAGCGGGATGACGAACGACCCGGTCTGCCCGACCAGCAGGATGTAGATCGCCACCAGGGCGGCGGCGAAGGCCAGGCCGAGGTCGCGAAAGACATCCAGCGTGATCTTCCACTCGCCTTCGCCGGCGAAGTCCACGCGAATGCCGTCGGGCACGGCCCATTCCACGCCGCTCCCATTGTGCAAGAAGGTTCTGCCCGCCAGCGGCCGCGGCGGCCGGTCCTGTAGCCAGCCGCTGCCGATCTGGACCAGAGGGCCGCCCAGGCTCCGGCTTTCCCATCGCCCTCCCGTGGCCAGGTCCGACTGCACGTCCACCACCGCATCCGCCGGCGGCCGCCCCGCCGTCTCGGCGAAGACGTACACCACCCGCTCGAGGTTCTTGTGGTAGATGGTGCGGTCCACCGTCGCCGGCTCCCAGCGGCCCAACTCAGCGAGCGGCACCAACTCTCCGCCACGACCCTTGACGCAGAGGCGGGCCAGGTCCGCCGGGCTGCTCCGCAGCGGCCGCGGCAACCGCAGCTCGATCATCAGCGGGTTCCGCTCGCCGATCAGCCGCACCGTGCCCGCCGCCTCCCCGGCCAGGGCGATCTTCAGCGTTGCGGCGATCTCGGCGACGGAAATGCCCGCCAGGGCCGCCTTCTCCCGGTCGGCGACGAAGATCCGCTTGTCCTGCTCGGCCTCGACGGTGTCGTCCACATCGACCACGCCCGGCTCGCGCTCCAGTCGGGCACGCACCGTTTTCGCGGCGGCGATCAGGTCGGAGTAGGCGTGATCCGGGCGGCCGTACACCTCGGCGACGATGCTGGAGAGGACCGGCGGGCCGGGCGGGATTTCGACGATCTTGAGGTTCGCCCCGCGACGGCGGGCGATGGCGGTGAGCGCGTCGCGCTCGCGGAGGCCGATCGCGTGGCTCTGGGCGGAGCGGCTCTTCTTGCCGACCAGGTTCAGACGGATCTCGGCGACATGTTCGCCGCGCCGCAAGTAATAGTGCCGCACGAGGCCGTTGAAGTCCATGGGCGAGGCCACGCCGACGAAGGAGGTAAAATCCGTCACCTCGGTCACGCCCCGCAGGTAATCCTCGAACTCCCGCACGGCGGCGTCGGTCCGCTCCAGCGTCGTGCCTTCGTCGAAGTCCAGCACCAGCAGCAGCTCGTTCTTGTTGTCGAAGGGCAGCATCTTGAGCGGCACGTGCCGCGTGGCCGCCAACATGGCCGCGGCGAGGGTCAGCCCGCCCATGACCACCAGAAAGAACCAGGCGTTCCTCCGCGAGCGGAGCAACGGGGCCATCAGCGGGTAGAAGAATCGGTACAGCGGCGTGTGTTTCACGTCGCCAGGGTCGTGCGGGTCGGCGGCGGGCGGAGCTCCGGGTGCCGGGCTCCCGGAGGCCGTGGTGTAGCGCCGCCTCAACGCGTGATAGGCCAGCCACGGTGTGATGGTGAAGGCCACGACCATGGACATGAGCATCGCCACCGGCACGTTGAGGGCCATCGGGGCCATGTACGGTCCCATCATTCCGGTGATGAAGAACATCGGCAGGAAGGAGACGATGACGGCCAGGGTGGCGGTGATCAGCGGCGGGCGGATCTCGGCCACGGCCTCCAGCACGATCTGCCGCGTCGCCTTGCGCCGCAGGGCGAAATGGCGGGCGATGTTCTCCACGTCCACGATCGGGTCGTCCACCAGCAGCCCGAGCGATAGGATCAGGGCGAACAGCGTCACACGGTTGATCGTGTAGCCGAACAGCAGGTTGACCGCCAGCGTCAGGCCGAACACCACCGGCACGGCGACGGCGACGATCAAGGCCTCGCGCCAGCCCAGTCCGAGCGTCAGCAGGGCGATGACGATGAACACCGCCACGGCCAGCGCCTCGATCAGCTCGTTCACCTTCTCGTCGGCGGTCAGCCCGTAGTTGCGGGTGATGACCAGGTGCATGTCGTCGGGCAGCACGTCGCGGCGGAGCTGCTCCGCGGCGGCCAGCAGGTCCCGGGCGACCCGCACGGCGTTCGTGCCTTTCTTCTTGGCCAGGGCGATGACCACGGCGGGCGAGGAAGCGGCGGAGTCGGGAGGGGAGATACCGGATGCGGAAGATAAGGTTTCAGGTGTGAGCTTGGAGATTCCGGATTCGAGATCTGAGCGTTGGGATGCTGAATCCGAGAGGCGAGGCCCACCGCCGCCGTGGTCGCCGCCGACGAGCGTGCCCGGCGCGCTGCTGCGGTCCTCGAAGCCGCGAGCCGGCCCCCAGCCGTGGCGGACGTAGCCGGTGGCCTCCGCCGGGCCGTCGATGATCTCGGCGACATCCTTGAGAAACACCGGGCGGTCACCGAAGACGCCCACGACCAGCTCCCGCAACTCCTCCGGCCGAGCAAAGGCCCGACCCGCTTCGACGCGCGTTGTCGCATCCTCGCGGGTCAGATCGCCGACGGTGTCGGTGACGTGGGTGGCCGCGAGGGCCTGGCGCACCTCCAGCGGCGAAACCCGGTACGCCTCCAGGCGGGCGGGGTCGAGATAGACCTGGGCCAGCCGGGGTCTGCCGCCCACGACGTAGGCCCGCGAGACGTCCGGCACGGCGGCCAGCCGCTCGACCAGCTCCTCACCGGTGCGGCGGAGCGAGTACTCGTCGGCGTTTTCGCCGGTCAGGGTCAACGTGACGATCGGCACGTCGTCGATCTCCACCGGTTTCACCACCCAGCCGGTGACCCCGGGCGGGACGAGATCGAGGTGTTCGTCGATCCGCTTGTAGATCTTGACCAGGCTCCGCTCACGGTCCTGGCCGACGTAGAATCGCACGGTGATGACGGCGTGGTCGGCGCGGGACATGGAGTAGACATATTCGACGCCGTCGATCTGGTAGAGCAGCCGTTCCAGCGGCGCGGCGACGAGCTGCTCGACCTCCTCCGCGGAGTGGCCGGGGAAGCTCACTTGGACATCGGCCAGCGGAACGACGATCTGCGGATCCTCCTCGCGCGGCGTGACGCCCAGCGCCGTCAGGCCGATGGCCGCCGCCAGCAGGGTCAGGATGATCGGCAGGTTGGAATGCAGGAAGACCCGCACCACGGCATTCGTGAAGCCATGATGGGCCTCGTTGCCGCCGGGCAGCGGATCGGCCGGATCGCGGGAAGAAGTGTGGTTCACGGCAACCCTCCTCCGATCTCACCGGCGTGCAGCGGCGCCGCCATCGTTCGTCGGCACGACCACGCGTTCGTTCTCACGGAGGCCGGACAGCACCTCCACCAGCCCGTCATGCGGGGTCTCCAGCGGCCGCCCCGTCTGCACGGTGCGTCGCCGCACCGCGTCGCCTTCCACCACATCGACCATCTCCAACTGCCCGACCCGGCGGATCGCCGCCCGTGGAACGGCCAGCACGTCCTCATCGTCCAGCGGGATCAGCAACCTTCCGAACATCCCGCTGTAGATGCCTTCCGGGCAGGGTCCGGTCACTTTCACGGAGAAGGTCCGGCTGGCCGACTCGGCCTCGGGCACGATTTCGCTCACCTGTCCCTCGCAGGCCTTGTTGAGTGCTTCCACCATCACGCCGATGGATTGACCGACGGCCAGCCGCCGGGTCAGGGACTCGCGGACCCGGGCCACCAGTTGCATCCGCGTCGGGTCGTACAGGGTCAGCAGGATCTGTCCGGGCGTCACCGTGTCGCCGGCCTCGACCCGTTTGTCCACGATCAGCCCGTCGATCGGGGCGGTGATCGTGGCATAGGCCAGGGTGGTTTCCGCCTCGCGGACGGCCTGTTCAGCCTGTTCCTGTTCCGCCGCGGCGGTCTTCAGGCCGGTGGTGACGCGGTCCAGTTCGATCGGTGAGGCCGAACCGGCGGCGTGCAGGTTGCGAATCCGCT
This sequence comes from uncultured Planctomycetaceae bacterium, assembly GCA_964572385.1. GTDB lineage: Bacteria > Planctomycetota > Phycisphaerae > UBA1845 > UTPLA1 > CAZNFM01. The sequence continues at coordinate 217,044 of CAZNFM010000002.1, forward strand.
CATGCTCGATCCTGGCCTGCTCGTGGCGGGCCTTGGCCTGGTCGGCCAAGGCTCGGGCCTGCTGTAACCGAGCTGTCAGGTCGGCATCATCCAGTCGCACCAGCACATCGCCCTTGCTCACGCGATCACCGGCTTTGATGCGGACCTCCGTCACTTTGGCCAGCAGCTTGGAAGCGACCGCTGTCTCATGCACCGCGCGAATGGTGCCGACGGCGGTTTCAGTAGCGGGAACGCGAATCCGCCGGACCGGTTCGGTGCGAGCGTCGGCCGCAAGCCGCCGCCCGGGCGAATCCATGCCGGCTCGGGCGACCGGCGGTGCCCCGCGGTCGATCCGGGGATGGAACGAGCCTGCCAGCCAGAAGAGGAGCAGCACCACGACGACGGTGAAGCCGCCCCCTAAGGCAAGCTGGCGAAGGAAGGCAGAGCTGACGCGCCACTGGGTGGGAGATGGTTTTTTCGCTGCGGTCATGAGTCACCTGTTCGTGGAAGAGGACCGTGCCGAGCTGACCGCGATCCTGCAAGGACGCCGACCCAGCTCAGATGAAGAGGTTCACGTTCGCCTCGTCGGCGGCGTTCAGATAGGTCCCGACGCCGCCGATGTCGACGCCGTCGATCAGCTCCTCGCGCCGGATGCCCATCACGTCCATGGACATCGAGCAGGCCACCAGTCTAACGCCGCTCCGCCGGGCGGTCTCCATCAGCTCCGGGAGCGCGGCGATGTTCTTCTGGCGCATCACCTGCTTCATCATCGCCGTGCCCAGGCCGGCCATGTGCATCTTGGACAGCCTCAGTTTCTCCGGTCCGCGCGGCATCATCCAGCCGAACATCCGGTCCACCAGCGACTTGGACACGGGCTGCGGCGGTTTCCTGCGCAGGGCGTTCAGGCCCCAGAAGGTGAAGAACAGCGTGACCTTGCGGCCCATCGCGGCGGCGCCGTTGGCGATGACGAAGGCCGCCAGCACCCGGTCGAGGTCGTTGGAAAACACCACGATCGTCCGATCACGAGCGGCCGGCGCGGAGGAAGCCGCCGCGACCCGCGCGTCGGCCGACGCCGCGGTCCGCTTGCGGATCGTCGCGACGTAGTGTCCGTCGCGGGATTCCACGCCGAGCAACTCGTGCCCGGTCTGACGGCACCACGCCGGAACGTCCGCACAGAACCCCCCGTCGGTGGACAGCACCTCCAGCAGTGCGCCCTCGCCCAGCCGGTCCACGGCTTGCTTCATGGCCAGGATCGGTCCCGGGCACTGCTGCCCGCGGACGTCCAGCGTGGTCGCCTGGGTTGCCGCCAGCGGGGCCGAACCGGCGGGAGACATCCTACTCCGCGACTGAACCGTCCCCTCGGAAGGCGGCACCTCTCGGGTTTTCGCAGCGGCAGGCCGTTCGACGGACGAACCGGAGCATCCTCCGCCCGACGCGCCGCAACCGCCGCTGGCGACTCCGCCTGCACAACCGGCGGGCATACCCGCCGGCTGATCGGGGTGAAACATCCGCCAGGTGCGGTAGCCGCCGGAGAGGTTGGCGACGTCGTACCCGAGCTGGGCCAGCATTCTGGCCGCCACGTAACCCCGCATCCCGACTGCGCAGTAGGCCACGATCCGGCGGTCGCGGGGCAACTCCTCATGCCGGGCCCGCAGTTCGCCCAACGGGATCAGCCGGGAGCCGGGTATGGCCCCGGCCTGATGTTCGCCCGGCTCGCGGACGTCGAGCAGCACGGCGTCTTGGAGAGTCTCGTCCGCGTAAGCCAGCCGAACGTCCCCGCGCAGCATATTGGCCGCGACGAAGCCCGCCATGTTGATGGCATCCTTGGCCGCACCGTACTGCGGCGAGTAGGCCAGCTCCGCCTCTTCCAGATCGTAGACCGTGAAACCTGCCTGGATGGCCGTGGCCAGCACGTCGATTCGCTTGTCTACGCCGTCGCGGCCGGTGATCTGCGCCCCCAGCACGCGGCCGTCCCCGGGACGAAACAGCAGCTTGAGGTGCATCGCCTCCGAGCCGGGGTAGTACCCCACATGCTGCGCGGGGTGGAGGTAGACTCTGGCGAAGTCGAGACCTGCCCGCCGCAGGGTCTTTTCGCTGGCGCCGGTCATGGCCGCGGTCAGGTCGAAGACGCGGACGATGCTGGTGCCCTGCGTGCCGCGGTAGCGGCTGTCGCGGCCGAAGATGTGGTCGGCGGCGATGCGGGCCTGGCGGTTGGCCGGTCCGGCCAGGGGAATCAGCACCGGCGTGCCGGTGACCGCGTCCTTGACGGCCACCGCGTCGCCGACGGCGTAGATGTCGGGGTCCGTGGTCCGCAGGTGGGGGTCAACGATGATCGCGCCACGCTCGCCGATGGCGAGGCCCGCTTCCTCGGCCAGCTTCGACTCCGGCCGGACGCCGATGGCCAGCACCACCAGATCGGCCGTGAGCGTTTCCCCGCTCTTCAGTTTCGCCGAGACTCGGCCGCCCTCATCGCCGAACGCCTCGACCGCCGCGCCCAGGTGCAACTGCACTCCGTGCAGGGTCAGCGTCTGATGCAGGGCCGCGGCCATCTCGCGGTCCAGCGGCGGCATCACCTGATCCAGCATCTCGACCAGATGCACGCTCAGGCCGCGGCGGCGGAGGTTTTCCGCCATCTCCAGGCCGATGAACCCGCCGCCGACCACCACGGCGGAACGGGCGCCGTCGTCGACCGCTTTCTTGATGGCGTCCGTATCCGGCACGCTCCGCAGCGTGAAGATCCGCGGGTGGTCGATGCCCGGCAGCGGCGGGCGGATCGGCGCCGCGCCGGTGGAGAGGATGAGCTTGTCATAACCTTCGCGGTAGGTGCGGTCGGATTCCAGATCGCGGACCACGACCTCCTTCTTCGTCCGGTCGATGGACAGGGCCTCGTGGCGCACCCGCACGTCGAGACCGTAGCGGGCCTTCAGCCCCTTCGGCGTCTGGAGGAGCAGCTTGCCGCGTTCGGCGATCTCCCCGCCGATGTGGTAGGGCAGTCCGCAATTGGCGAAAGAGACATACGGTCCGCGCTCCAGGACGACGATGCGGGCGTCTTCCGAGAGGCGTCGGGCCCGGGCGGCGGCGGTGGCTCCACCGGCGACGCCGCCGATGATGACCAGTCGCTGAGGATTCGACATGGCGAAGATCTCCTGAATGAGGGTCCCGGATGACCGCACCGGTGTTGACGGCGTGGGCGCTTCAAGGGCGGTCCGGACGCAGTTCGTGTTTCTGGATACAGCGGATGACGTTGACGGCGCTGGGATGCGTGACGCGGTAGTGGACGGCCTTGCCGTTGCGGTGGGCGGAGAGCAGGCCGCAGGCGCGCATGCGGTTGAGGTGCTGGCTGCAGGCGTTGGGCGGGATGCCCAGCTCGGCGGCCAGCTCGCCCACGGTGAGGTCACGGTGCAGGAGCAGCTCGGCGATCTTGAGCCGGTGCGGGTGGGCCAGGACGCGGAGGGCGGCGGCCACGCGCTCCAGCACGTCGAGGGGAATCAACGCGTCGGGCTTATTCCTTTGAGTCATACCTGTAATATATCATGACTTTATGATATGTCAAGCAGACCGCGTAGATTTTTTTGCGGGCCGGGGTCGGCCCGTGCGGCGGCCGCCATCGGCCGGCGGCCACTCCCCGAAACCCCGCCGTCGCGGTAGGATGAGGGGCCGGCCTGGCTCCGGCCCCGCCGCGACACACTCGGGAGTGGACCGATGGCTGACTTAGTTCGTCTCAGTATCTCCTTGGAGGGAACGCTGGCCCGGCAGCTCTCGCGGCTGGTGCGGGCCAGCCGCTACACCAACCGCTCCGAATTCATCCGGGACCTCATCCGCCGATGCCTGGTGGAACAGGAATGGGAGGACCGGAGGCAGGAAGTCGTCGGAACCATCACGCTCATCTACGACCATCACGCCCGGCAATTGGCCGACCGCTTGATCGACATCCAGCACGACCATCACGCCAACATCATGGCCACCACGCACGTCCATCTGAACCACGACCGTTGCGTGGAGACCATCATGGTCCGGGGTAGCGCGGAACGGGTTCGACGACTGGCCGATGCCCTCCGCCAACAGCGGGGCGTCCTGCACGCCGCCCTGAGCATGAGCACGACCGGAGAACGGCTCCACTAAAAAAGGGTTCTTCACGGATTTCCGGGGAACGCGGCACGGATTTTGAGGAAGAAGTACTCG